>NZ_FYEK01000001.1 GCF_900187885.1 Thermoflexus hugenholtzii JAD2
AGCCTGGCGGCCTATCGGGCGGAGACGGAACGCCGGTTTGCCGAGCTGGCAGAGGCCCAGCGGCGGCATTATGAGGAGTTCGCCGCCCACCGCCAGGAGTTCCTCGCCTATCGGGCGGAGACGGAACGCCGGTTCGCGGAGCTGGCAGAGG
>NZ_FYEK01000002.1 GCF_900187885.1 Thermoflexus hugenholtzii JAD2
CTGGGGGCCGGCGTGGGCGGCGGGGCGGCGGTCGGGGTGGGCGTCGGCGTGGCCGCCGGCGCGCACGCGGCGATCAGGAGGACCACAACAGCCATCCACGACAGGGCGGAACCGATTGCGCGTTTCATGGCGACCTCCTCTTTCACAGGATATCCGCTCGCCAGCATATCGGGAACCGATCAACGGGATGGGAAAGGGATCCCAAGGCCCGGCGAAGGGAACGCGAAAGATCTTTAAAGCGGTGGCCCACAGGATTCGCGCTCGATCAGCGTCCCCTGGAGCAGGATATGTTTCGGGGAGGGACGGCCCTCCAGGATCTCGAGCAGCATCTCCGCCGCCAGCCGCCCCAGCTGCCGGCGGGGCTGGGCCACGGTGGTCAGCGTCGGGGTCACGTATGTGCCTTCCTCCAGCCCATCGAAGCCGATGATGGAGAGGTCCCCGGGCACCCGCAGGCCGGCCCGCAGCGCCGCCTTCAGGGCGCCGATGGCCGTGAGGTCGTTGTAGCAGAACACCGCCGTGGGGCGGGGATCGGCCTCCAACAGCCGGCGCATGGCCGCCTCCCCGCCCTCCACCCGCCCGTCCCCTTTCACTATCCATTCCGGGCGGACGGATAGCCCGGCCTCCCGCAACGCCTGCCGGTAGCCGCGGTAACGGTCCTGGTTGCTGCGGCCGCCCCGGCGGCTGCCGATGTAGGCGATGGCCCGGTGGCCCAGGCGGATCAGGTAAGCCGCGGCCAGGTAGCCGCCGTGGACGTTGTCGGTGGCCACCGAGTAGATGTAGGGACCGGTCTGGTGGCTGTTGATCAGCACGATAGGGATCCGCAGGGCCTCCAGCATGGGGAGGTAGCGGCTGCCCAGGCGGGAGGCGGCCACGATGATGCCGTCCACCTGCTTGGCCGCCAAGAGCTCCACGATGGCGCGCTCCTTCTCCGGGTCCTCGTGGGAGAGGCTGAGGAGGATCCCGTAGCCGCGGGCCTGGGCGACCATCTCGATGCCCTGGACCACCTCCGTATGGAAGGGGTCGCTGAGGCGGGTGACCACCACGCCAAGGGTCTGGGTGCGGCGGCCCTGGAGGGCCCGGGCCACGGGGTTCGGCCGGTAGCCCATGGCCTCGGCGATCGCCTGGATCCGCGCCCGGGTCTCCGGGCGGATCTCCTCGCTGCCCCGCAGGGCCCGGGAGACCGTGGTGTGGCTCACCCCCGCCGCCCGGGCGATGTCCTTGATCGTCACGCGCATGGCGGGCGCACACGTGTGCGAAATTTAGCCCGATTATAAAGAGATCGTGTTCGCCTGTCAAGGGGGCGAATTCCCACCCCGGGGCTTTTCGGTTCTCCGGATGGGGGCCAATCTGGGCGCTGGGGATCGATCCTGGATCAAGGGCTTCCGGGTATGTGTGCCTGATTCAGGAGGATTCGACGGGCTATTCCTAAACTCTAAGGGGCATCGCCGGAGACTCCACTCCCTACCCACTGAACCTCCCGCCCCCTGAGGCCCACGCCGTCGACCCCTTCGCCCTCTTCCCCGAGCAGCCCTGGAAAACCTTCATCCCCTCCCTATGAATCCTCCCTCCGCGCATTTTGACAGCCGCGCGCGGCGCGCTATCATGAGCCCAGAAGCGACGTGGGGAGTCCGCGGGCAAGCGGGCTGAGAGGGCGCCTTGCCGGAGGTCATCCGGCCCCGGCGCCGACCCATCGAACCTGATCCGGGTCATACCGGCGGAGGGACTGTCGCTGCCTGGCCCCCTGCCCGCCCGTCCGTCGGCGGGCGTTTGGCATCCCCCACGCCGCTTCTCCCAACTCCATCCTTCTCAGGAGGCCTGCCATGCTGCTGCGCAAGCCGTGGACGGAGCTCCTCCCCCGTATCCAGGCGCCCCCCGAGTGGGGCATCGAGCCGGTGCCGGCAGAGGCGCGCCGGCTGGGCTTCCTCGACTACGCCGTGCTGTGGGGAGACCTCGGCGTGGGGTTGCTGGTGATGGCCGCCGGCGCGCTGCTGGTGCCCGGGCTGGGGCTGCCCCAGGCGCTGCTGGCCATCGTCGTCGGGACCCTGCTGGGGAACCTGCTGCTGGCGGCGACGGGCTACATCGGCAGCCGCACCGGCGCCCCCACGATGGTGCTGCTCCGCCCCGCCCTGGGACGCCTCGGCTCCTATCTCCCCACCGCCCTCAACGTGCTGCAGCTGATCGGCTGGGGAGCCTTCGAGATCCTCATCATGGCCCAGGCCGCCAACTTCATCAGCGCCCGCTTCCTCGGCTTCTCCAGCTACCCCTTCTGGGCCATCGCCTTCGCCCTCTGGTGCACCCTGATGGCCGTCGGGGGGCCGCTGGTGGTGGTGCGCCAGTGGCTGGAGAAGTTCGCCGTCTGGCTGGTGCTGCTGACCACCCTCTGGCTCACCGCTCACCTGCTGACCCGGGGGACCTCGCGGCGCTGTGGCGGCAGCCCGGGACCGGGGAGATGCCCTTCTGGCGCGCCGTGGACCTGGTGGCGGCGATGCCCATCTCCTGGATGCCCCTGGTGGCGGATTACAACCGCTTCGCCCGGCGGGCCGGCCCCGCCTTCTGGGGCACCTACATCGGGTATTTCATCGCCAACGTCTGGTTCTACGGCCTCGGCGCCTGGCTCCTCCTGACCGCCCAGACCCACGACCTCGTCCAGGCCATCGGGGTCTTGGCCATCGGCTGGATCGTGCTGCCCATCATCCTGGTGGACGAGACGGACAACGCCTTCGCGGACATCTATTCGGCGGCGGTCTCCCTGCAGAACATCTGGCCTCGGGTTCGGCAGGCCCTCTTCGCGGTCCTCATCGGCGCGATCTGCCTGATCCTAGCCCTCACGGTGCCCCTGGCCCAATATGAGAACTTCCTGCTCCTCATCGGCACCTTCTTCGTGCCCCTCTTCGGGGTCCTGGCGGCGGACTACTTCGTCCTCCGCCGGTCCTACACGGAGGCCGACCTGTATCAGCCCCTCACCTTCCGATGGGAGGGTGTGATTGCCTGGGCGCTGGGCGTGGTCACCTATCAGGCCCTCACCCATCTCGCCCCCTCCATCGGCGCCACCTTCCCCGCCTTCGGGGTTTCCTTCCTGGCTTACCTGGGGATCGCGGGGGCGCTCCGCGGGATCGGCCGCGTCCGGCCGGAGCGCGCGTGAGACATCGAATCCGGGGGAGGGAATGGCCTCTATGGCAACATGGCCTGCTGTTTCCTCCCCCTTCCGAATCTGCACTCACGTTTGGATCGCGAAAGGGGAAGGAGGACTCGATGACACGAGCCCGCGCGTTGTGGGAAGCCCATCTGGACCTGGTTCGGCGCTGCGAGGCGCATCCCTTCGTGCAGGGGATCGCCTCGGGGGAGCTGCCGCGGGAGCGTTTCGTCTTCTACGTGGAGCAGGACGCCTTCTTCCTGGAGGCCTTCGCCCGGGCTTACGCCCTGGGTTTGGCCAAGGCCCCGGATCGGGAGACGATGGACGCCTTCCGCGAGCTGCTCCAGGGCGTCTTTGAGGAGCTGCGGCTGCATGAGGGCTACGCCGCGCGCTGGGGGGCGAACCTCCGCCCGGAGCCGGCGCCGGCCACCCAAGCCTACACGGATTTCCTGCTGCGGGTGGCGGCCCTGGAGCCGGTGGGGCATCTGGTGGCGGCGATGACCCCGTGCATGCGCCTCTACGCCCATCTGGGAACCTTCCTCCGGCCGCGGACGAACCCGAACAGCCCCTACCGGGAGTGGGTGGAGACGTATTCCAGCGCGGAGTTCGAAGCGCTGGCCCGTCGCCTGGAGGCACTGTTGGACCGGCTGCCCGGCGAAGAGAAAGCGCAGCGCGCCCTTTACCGGGCCGCGCTGCGCTTCGAGCTGGCCTTCTTCGAGGCCGCTTGGCAGGCAACCGATCGCTCCGGGTGAGGCCTGTGGGCTACGGGTTCAGCAGATACCGCCGCCGGATCCAGGCGCTGAGGCCGTCCATGGCCAGGACCAGGAACAGCACGGTGAGCAGCACGGTGGTCAGGCGGGCGTAGGCCATGGTGCTGAGGTAGATCTGCATGTAGAACCCGATGCCCCCCGCCCCCACCAGGCCCAGCACCGTGGAGGCGCGGATGTTGTATTCCAGCATGAAGAGCAGCTGGCTGAGGATGGCGTTGGCGCTCTCCGGCCACAACACGTAGCGGATCAGATGCCGGCGCTTCGCCCCCACGCCGCGCATCGCCTCCAGGATCTCCGGGTCGATCCCTTCGAAGAGCTCGGCGTAGAGCTTGGCCAGGTAACCCACCGTGTAGAAGGCCAGCGCCAGGGTCCCGGCCAGGGGGCCCAGGCCGACCACGATGACCATCAGCACTGCCCACAAGAGCGAGGGCACGGTGCGGATGGCGGCCATCAGCAGGCGGGCCGCGGCCACCACCGCGGCTGGGAACAGGGTGCGGGAGCCCAAAGCCCCCAGCGGGAACGAAAACAGGAACCCCAGCAACGTCCCCGCCAGGGCCATCTCCAGGGTCTCCAGCAGGCCCCCCCCGATCGTCGGCAGGATCCCCAGGTCCGGCGGGAACATCTCCCGCGCGAAGCGGGCCAGGTTCAGGCCGCCCTGGAGCAGACGGCCGGCCTCAAAGAAGCCCATGCGGTAAAGCAGCGCGGCCAGCACCGCCAGCATCCCTAGCCCGAACCCGAACTCCCGCCACGGGCCCATCGCCCAGCCCACCGTCATCCGTCGCTCCATCCGCTCCGCCTTCATCCCCATCGGTTCACGACCTCCTCCTTCCAAATAGGGCGCGGGTTCACGCCCGCGGATCGACGGCGATGAGGGAAGGGACAGCGGGAACCGGCGATGGCTCCGAGGGGGCTTCGATGAGCTCCCGGAGGGCCGGCCAGGAGAGGGCTGCGGCGGCGCTCTCGTGGACGATGCGGCCCTCTTTGAGCACCGCCACGTGATCAGCGAACTCCTGGACCAGCTGGATCTCATGGAGGTTCAGGATCACCGTGAGGCCGCGCTCCCGGGCCAGCTCCCGCACCCGCCCCAGCACCTGGGCCGCCCGCGGCAGATCCAGGTCGGAGACGAACTCGTCCGCCAGGATCACCTGGGGGTCCTGCATCAGGGTGCGGGCGATGGCCACCCGCTGGCGCTCGCCGCCGCTGAGGCGGATCACTTTCTCGCCGGCTTTCTCCGCCAGCCCCAGGGCGTCTAAGAGGGCATACGCCCGCTCAATCTCAGCCCGGGGGAAGAAGCCCAGGGCCGTCCTCCATCCGTCGTGGCGGGCCAGGGCCCCCATCAGCACGTTCTCCAGGGCGGTCAGGCCGCGCACCAGGCCGAGCTGCTGGGGGATGTACCCCACCATCCGCCGCATCGCGGGGGGCAGGCTTTCATGCAGGGGATGGCCCAGCACGAAGACCCGGCCGCGCGGGATCGGGAGCAGGCCGGCCAGGATCCGCATCAAGGTGGTCTTCCCCGCCCCCGAGGGGCCCATGATGGCCCAGAACCCTCCCGGGGGCACCCGCAGGGACACCCCCCTCAGGATCCAGGCCCCCGGTCGATAGGCGAACCAGAGGTCCTCCGCGGCGATGGCCGGGGCCTCCAGTGGGGCTTCCCCAGGCAAAGAGGACCGGGATGGCGTCATCGGCGTCACCTCGCTTCGGGATGGCAGGAACCCGCAGGGCACCCTCTCACTTTCCTCCGCCCTTACCGACCTCCACGCGCTCTGAGAAGGCGATATGCGTGCGCTGCAGATACGCCCGCAGCGCGCCCAGATGGGTCTGGGCGTCGGTCTTCTGGAAGCCCACGAAGAGGCCGGAGATGAACCGGCGCATGAGGCTGCGGTGCTCCGGCGCGCCCAACCCCATCAAGGCCTCCACCACGCGGGTCCGCAACGGCTCGGAGAGGGCCGAGCTCACCACCACCACGTGGGAGGGAAGCGGCCCTTGTTCCTCCAAGATCCGCGTGTGGTCAAGGACTTCATGATACAGTTTCTCGGGCACATCGCCGGCGATCACCGTGACATCCACCTGGCCGGCCTTTAAAGCCTCCCAGCACTGGCCGTAGCCCCCGGCGAACAGCACCTGGCCGAAGAACGCCTTGGGATCCACCTCCTGTCCCTCCGCCGGTTCGGGGAGGAGGCCCCGCTCGATCAACCGGGCCATAGGCCCGATGTAGCCGGAGGTGGAGATCGGGCTGGGGAAGCACGCCCGCTTCCCCTTGAGCTCCGCTAAGGATTGATAAGGGCTGTCCTGGGGGACCACCCAGTAGGAGTAATAATACGTGGCCTCGGTCTTCTGAGCGCCGTGGAACACCTCTCGCACCTCCGCCAGGACCACCTGGGCGCCGGCGCGCTCGACGGCGAGCAGGCCCGCGAAGGGCCCCATGAAGGCCACGTGGGCCTGACCGAACCGCAGGGCCTCCACCACCCCGGCCTGGCTCAGCGGGACATAGATCTCCACATCCACATCCGGGCCCAGCCGCTGCTCCAGATCCTGCTCCAGCGGACGAGCCTGCTCCAGCATCTCGGAGACGGCAAAGGTCGGTTGCACCGCCACCACCAGCCGCGTCCGGGCCGCCGGCCGCGGTGCGCAGGCCATCAGGAACAGGCCGATCAGCCATGCCCATCGAAGCGCTGTCCGCATGTTATTTACCCCCCCCCAGAATGGGATGACCAGCGAAACTTTACCCCGCATCCCATCCCGCTGTCAATAGAAAAGGGTTTATCAACGAATTTTCAGGATTATTTTCACGCAAAATAACCTGGGTTAACCTCCGGACAGAGGGGGTCGGGTTTCCTGGACGGAGGGTGCAGGATATGATGTAGGGAAATCGATGCGCAGGTATTCCGGAAGCCGATTGAGGGACGAATGGGCCCATCCGCGGAGGCCTCGAGGGATCGCGGGGGGATCGCCCGTCAGGTCGTGCGGGGATCAGCCTACAGCGTGGCGGCCTCCCTGGCCACCATGTCCCTGGGGTTCCTCCGGACCTTGTTGCTCTTGCGCTTCCTGGGGCCGGAGGCTTTCGGGGTGATGGGGATGGCCATGGTCTACGCCGCCGCGGCCCTCCAGCTGGTGGACTGGGGGCTGGACCAGGGGGTGTTGCACCGGCAGGCGCGGGATCGGCCCACGCTGGCGACCTATGGATGGCTCCGGATGGGCACGGTGGCGACGGCGGCGCTGGCCCTCTTCCTCGCCGCCCCGATCCTGGGCGCCCTCTACCCTCGGATGCCGGAGCTGCCCGCGGTCCTGCGGGGGATGAGCCTGGTGGTGCTGCTCCAGGGCCTCTCTTTCATCCAGGAGACGATGATGAGCCGGGACATGCGGTTCGACCGGCGGGCGCTGGTGGATGTGGCGGCCGCGGCAACGATGACCGTGGTGGCCCCCTACCTGGCCTGGCGGGGATGGGGCGTCTGGGCGCTGGTGGCTGAACAGGCCAGCGGCATCGGGGTGCGGGCGTTGCTCACCTGGGGGCCCCTCCGGATGTGGCGCCCGCACCGGGGCTGGGATCCAGAGATCGCCCGCTGGTTTGTGCGGTTCGGCGGGCCCCTCTGGCTCTCCGGGAACATTCAATTCCTGCTGGAGCGCTTCGATGACTTCTGGGTGGGCACCGCGTTAGGGCAGGAGGCGCTGGGGTTGTATGCCCGGGCCTTTGAGTTCGCCCAATATCCGAGGCGGGTGGTGGCTGGCCCCCTGGTCCTGGTGCTCACCCCGGCCTTCGCGCGCCTCCAGGGCGATCGCCGTCGGCTCTCCCAGGCCTTTTACCGCGGCGCGTATGTGTTGCTGCGAGCCAGCCTGCTGCTCAGCGGGGCGATGGCCATCGCGTTGCCCGAGCTGTTGCAGCTGCTGAACCCCCGGTGGCTGCCGATGGTGCGGACCTTCCGCCTGATGCTGGTGTATGCGATGCTGGAGGGATGGGTGGCCCTGGCCGGCGGGCTGCTGGTGGCCACGGGGCATCCGGCGGCGATGGGTCGCATGGCCCTCGCCCGCCTGGCCTTCTTCCTGCCGGGCGTGGTGGTCGGGGCGTGGGCCGGAGGGATCGACGGCGTGGCCCTCGCCGCCGACGGCATGATGGCGCTAAGCGCCCTCATGCTCCACCGCCCCCTCCGGGAAACCGTGGACTTCTCCATATGGCCCCTGATGGGTGGGCCTTTGTTGGCATGGGCAAGCGCCGGCGGCATTGGATTGCTCATCGAAGCGTTATCGGTCCCTTCCTCGCCGCTGGTGCGCATGCTTTTAAAGGGCATGCTCTTTATCGGGATCTACGTCGGATGGCTGCTGGCCTTCGAGAAAGGAACATGGCGTGAGGCGGCCTCGTGGATACTGATGACCCGACAGCGTTCAGCGGGTCTTCTCCAACGCCCGCCTCAGCACCCGGATTAAGGGGAAAGACATATGAATAAAAGGTTGAGGCGATCTCATGTTTTTGATCTCATTATCATGACCGTGGTCCTGACCTTCTGGGTTGGCCGATGGATCTGGCTGATGATCGACATCCATCGTGGGAGGCCGGACCGGTTGATGGATTTCGCGACTTACTATGTGGCCGCCCGGGCGCTGTGGGAGGGAAAGGATCTCTATCAGATAGACGGGAGCCAGTGGTTCGCCTTAGGCAAGGAAAGCGGCATCCCCACTGCGCTGGGGATCTATGTATATCCGCCTCTGTTCGCCCTTCTGATGACCCTTCTTGCGTGGCTGCCGTTTTCGGCGGCAGCGATGGTCTGGGGCGCGATTACCTGGGCCTCATTCTTGGGGAGCGCATATTTGTTCGCCCGCTGGGTCCGGTTGCCTACATGGCCCTTCCTTCTCTGCGCTCTCTTGTTTCTCCCCGTGAGCGTGACGATGAACTACGGGCAGTCCAATGGGATCCTGCTCTTCCTGATCCTTCTCGCATGGCTCTCCTTACACGCTCCCTCCGCATGGACCCAAGGCTGGGGCGCAGTGGCGCTCTCCATCGCGATTTGGGTCAAAATGTGGCCGGCGCTGCTGGGCCTCTACTTTTGTCTGAGCCGAAAATTTCTTCGACCGCTGCTCTGGACTGGGATCGCGTTTTTGGGGCTGGGGGGGCTTCAGGCGCTGATCCTGGGCTCTGAGCGCTGGATGCGTTTCCTGCGCGTCGGCTTCCCAGATTTGCTACGCCTGCTGATGTTGCAGCCTCCCCATAATCCCCTCTGGCGCTCGTTCAGCGGCCCCTTGTTCGATTCAGCTCGTCCCCACACAATGCCCCTTGCCGCACTTCCCTTCGTCCTGCTGGTGACATGGCTGCTCCTCCGCAGGTCTCACCTCGGCTCCGCCTACGACCTAAGCCTCGTCCTGAGCCCCATCCCCCTCATTGCTCGCTTCCAGGAATATCATCATCTCGTCCTGTTGCTGATCCCTCTCTGGACCTTGATCGCGGAGGGAGCCAAGGGAACACTCCCCAGGCTTTCGTGGGTGTTGGCCATGGGAGGAGGAATGATCGTGAACGCCCACTGGATCCTCGGATGGTTGGTCGTCCGGCGGGGCTTGGGAATAGGGGCCCCTCTTTACACATCCTATACCCTCCCCTTGTTGGGAACCTTCCTGATCTGGATGGCGCTCACGTGGTCCCGCCTCGCACGGCAGATGGAGGCACCTATCATAAAGAGGATCCGTGATGAAGCCGATGCGCCCGCGTCTGGCGATGGTGAGTGAGGAGATCCGAGGAGATCTGATCGAGCCGCTGCGGTGGGTGACCCGGGTGGAGCTCCTTCACTTCTACCGTCACGCTTCCTATGGGGACCTGGATCCGGAGGCGCTGGCGGATCCCTCCTTGCGCCGCTACCGGGGTCCGGCGGACCTGCTTCGGGCCCTGGCCCGGGCCCGCCCGGACCTCCTGCAGGGGGTGGACCCCTTCGCGCTGCGCCTGATGCCCATCCTGTATACGGTCTTCGCCGTCTCCCGGATCCTCGGACGCCCCCTCCTCCTGGTGACCCTGGAGAACCGTCCCCTCCCGATCAAATACGGCCAGGGCGCTCGCCTCCTGCGTCCGCTGCTGCGCCCGGTCTTCCGATGGGCCCGCCGCATCGTGGTGCTCAACGAGGGTGCCCGCGCCAACGTGCGGTGGATCGGTCCTTTCGAAGGGAAGACCGAGCGGCGCATGTATGGGACATGGGGCGTGGACCTCGAGCGGTTCACCCCGGAGCGCGATGGTCGGGAGCCCGATTTCGGCCCCGGTCCGGTCCTCCTCTTCGTGGGGCGGCTGGTGGAGGAGAAAGGGGTGCGGGATCTGATGCAGGCCTTTCCCCGGGTTCGCGCCCGCTTCCCCCAGGCCGGCTTAGTGCTGATCGGGGGCGGCCCCCTGCGGGCGGAGCTGGAGGCCCTGAGCCGGCGCCCGCCGTGGGCCGGCGCGGTGCGCATGCTGGGCCCGGTGCGACATCAGGAGCTCCCCCCTTATTTCCGGGCAGCCGACCTCGTGATCAGCCCCTCTCGGACCACCCGCAAGTGGGCGGAGCAGGTAGGGATGGTCAACCTGCAGGCGATGGCCTGCGGGGTGCCGGTCATCACCACCCGCAGCGGGGCGATCCCGGAGTATGTCCCTGATGGAGTGGCCGGTCGGCTGGTCCCGGAGGGGGATCCGGAGGCCCTGGCCGACGCGATCCTCGCTTTGCTGGAAGACGACGCGTTGCGGCATCGTCTGGGTCGCCAGGGACGGACCTACGCCCTGGCCCATTACGACGCGCGCCAACACGTCGCCGCCGCGGAGGCGCTATGGCTGGCGCTGGCCTCTCCCGAAGCGATGCCCTGAAAGCAGAGCGCCGGCGGGAGCAAGGCCTCCTGCTCCTCTTCGCCCTGTGCGTGCTCACCTTCGTCGCCTCCATCCCGCTGCCCCGGGCCGATGGCCATCTCATCGGCTCCGATGGGGCTTTCTATTACGCTTACCTCCCCTCGCTCCTTCTGGACGGCGATCTGGACTTCCGGAACCAGTATGAGCGGTCGTTGCCCCCCGATCATCCGGCCCGCTCCCGGATCAGCCCCACCGGGATCGTCCCCAACCCGTATCCGATGGGCCCTGCCCTCCTCTGGAGCCCCTTCTTTCTCGTCGCCCACGGCCTGACGCAGGCGCTGCGCGCTGGAGGGACGTCGCTGCCCGCCGACGGCTACGGCCCGCTCTATGAGGGGGTGACGCTGCTCGCCAGCATGTTGTATGGCTTTATGGCCCTTTGGATGCTGTATCGCCTCGCCGCCCGCTGGTTCGATCCCTCCGCGGCATGGGCCGCAGTGGTTCTCCTGTGGTTTGCCGGCAACGCGGTCTACTACATGGTCGCCGAGCCGTCCATGGCGCACATGACGGCCATGTTCGCCGCCGCGCTCTTTTTCCGCTGCTGGCTGATCGCCCGGGCGCGGGATCGCGGGGGAGACTGGCTCGGGCTGGGGGCGGCGGGGGGACTGATGCTCCTGGTGCGCCCGGCGGACGCGATCTTCCTCATTGGCCCCTTCGTGGACCGTCTCCTCGGGCGGCCGCTCCGGGAGGCGCTGCGCGGGCTCCCGGCGCGCGCCCTCGCCTTCGCCGGGGCCGCCATCCTGGTCTTCCTTCCCCAGGCCCTGGCATGGGGATGGATGTATGGAGATCTGCGGCAGAGCAGCTATCTTTACGGGGCGACGGAGCCGCTGTTCCGCTGGACCTCGCCGCGCATGCTGGAGGTCTTGTTCTCCAGCTGGCACGGCCTCTTCACCTGGCATCCCATCTACGCCTTCGCCGTGCTGGGGCTGGCGTGGGCCGCGCGGCGGGATCGCCCCCTGGCCCTCGCGCTGGCCGCCGGCTTCCTCGCCCAGGTCTACCTGATCGGGGCCTGGCGCGACTGGACCCAGGGGGACGCCTTCGGGGGGCGGATGTTCCTGAGCGCGATGCCCGCCTTCGTGTTCGGGCTCTCGGCCTTGCTGGAGGCCCTGCGGCGCCGCGGTTGGCTTCGGCCAGCGCTGGCGATTGGGCTGCTCCTCATCCTCTGGAATGGCCTGTTCATGGTGCAGTATCGCTTCGGCTTCATCCCGATGTCCGCCTCTCTGACCTTCCGCCAGCTGGTGATCGAGAAGTTCCTCCTCCCCCTGGAGCTCCTGCGGCGTCTGCGCTGAGGCGGCCTACGCCAGCTCGAACTCCATCGTGACCTCCCAGCTCTCCCCCGGCGAGAGCGCCAGATCCCAGAGGGCGGTCAGGCTGGTCCCCTCGTAGACCCGCTCGAAGCCCGCCTCAGAGTTGGAGACGGCCTCCACGGGGAACTGCCACCAGCGGGCCGGCCGATCCAGGCGGATCAGGATCCGCCCCCACCATTCGTTCACGATGGCCAGCTCGTCTGCCTCGGGGAGCTCCTCGAGGGTGGCGAAGGGCCGCAGCTCCCCATCCGGCCACACCGTGTAGGCCTTGTCGCTGTCCCCGCCGGACATCCCCCAGTTGATCTCCACGCCGAAGCGGGCGCGGATGGCGGAAAGGCCCCGGGGCGTCGCCCGATAGGTGACGCGGAGGAGCGGCCGGTCGGGGAGGACCTCCAGGGTCTTCTCCAGGCGCAACGGCCTCGCCCCCCCCGGCTCCCACACGTGGCCGTCCCGGCGCAGAACGATGCGAGGGACGGGTTCCGTCTCCAGGGCGATCCGCTCGTAGGGCTGGTTCACGAAGTCTCCCCACTCCGCATGCTGCGCGCGGTAGAAGTCCATCAGGGAAGTCTCCGGGGCCACCACGTGATCGATCAGCCCGGTCCGCCGATACCAGTCCACGATCAGGCGCTCCTCCAGGCCGTATTCCTTCACCCGAACCCGATGGGTGTGAATGCTTTCCAGACGGCCCTCCTCTCCGGTTCGGACGATCTCCCCCCGGGCGGCCGCCTCCAGGAGCACCTGATGGTAGCCCTCGCGATGCCGGGTCATCCCGTTGAGCAGGTTCAGGGCGGCGTCCCGCCGGTCCCACTCCAGCAGCTGTCCGCCCAGATGAGGGCTGATCAGCAACCACTGGTGGGGCGTGCCGATCACCACCTCCTCCCGGGTGTCGGCGTCGAAATCCACCGGCTCCACATACGCCCAGGGACCCGGCCCGTAACGGACCTCATCGGCGATGGCCTCGGCGGTGATCAGATGCTGATAGTTGGCCTCCCGGATGTGGAACAGGTAGATCCCTCCGAACACCCCGTGCCAGTAGGGGCAGTTGCACTGACCCGCCCAGACATGATCGAGGGCCTCCGCCCGCCGCTCTGGGTCCGGGATGCGGTGGGCCTTCCGGCTGACCCAGAGCATCTTCTTGTGCATCTGGTTGACTTCGGGATATTTGGCCAGGAAGACCCGCCAGAACCCGCCCCGGATGAAGCGCAGCAGATCGTCGCGCCCCTCCGCCTGCAGCTGATGCTTAAGGGCGGTGAGGGCGGCGGAGGCTTCGGGGGGCAGGGCCCATTCGGTCATCTCATCGTAAGAGGCGGTGGGCAGATAGACCCGGCCCAAGGGAGGGAAGCGGGCGGCGTATTCGCCCGGCGGGATGGGGATCAGCCAGTCGGCGTTCTCCTCCAGAGCGGTGAAGAACTCTTCGATCCATCCCCGATCCCAGCAATGGATATCGGTCCCCGGCCAGAGCCCGAATTTCTCCCCATCGTCCCCCATCACGGCGACGCGGGGCGGGGCGCCAGGGGGCAGGGGCCGCTCCGCCTGCTCCCGCAGCCAGGCGATCACCTCCCGAACCGGCGCCCAGGGGATGGTGTAGCGCAGGTGTTTGGAGGTGCCGAAGATCTTGAGGGGGAAGCCCAGCTCCTCCGTGATGTAATATCCGAACAGATCGTCATCGCTCAGCCCCACCCATTTGAAGTGGGTGTCATCCACAATGGTGTAGGCGATGCCGGCCTGGGCCAGAGCGCGAGGAAGGTGGGGCTCCCAGACCCGCTCCGCCAGCCAGAACCCGGTGGGCTCCGCCCCGAAATCGGCCCGCACGGATTCGATGTGCTTGCGGATCTGCCCCTCTTTGTCTTCATCGGGGATCACCGCCAGGATCGGCTCGTAATAGGCCCCGGCCATGATCTCCACCTGCCCCCGGGCCACCAGGCGACGGATCCGGAGAAGGAGCTCCGGCCGGTGCTCCTGCAGCCAGTCTCGCAGCGGGCCAGTGTAATGCAGGGCCACCCGGACCCCTGGGTGGCGCTCCAGGGCGGCGATCATAGGCTCATACGCCCGGCGATAGGCCTCCTCGAACACCCAGTCGAAGTTCCCCACCGGTTGGTGGTTGTGGAACGCCAGCGCAAGGTAGATCGTCCCCATTGTGTATCCCTCCGCCGTCGGGACGGGCTCCCCGCTCCAGGGCCCGACGCCGCTGCCTCCGCCCCCGCCGCACAGTCCCGGAAAGCCCTATCCCGATCGGAATGAGATGGATAAAGCGCTTTACTAAATGCGATAGATTAAATCCGGCGGGGATGTTTGGCAAAGGGGGTGGGGAAGCTTCACAGGGGGGCGATGACCCCGACGGTGGTCCCGCTGGGGAGGTGGAGGTCGGGGAAGTCCTCGGGGGTGACGTCGCCGGCGATGATGCAGTTGCGGCCGATGCGGGCGTTCGGGGGGATGATCGCGTTCTTGCCCACCAGGGTCAGCCCGGAGGAGAGGTCCCCCAGGCGGTTGGGGCTGTAATCCATCCCGTAGCCCAGGTGGGCCTCGGCGCCCACCACCACGTTCTTGTCCACAATGCAGCGGTCTACCACCGCCCCGGGCTCGATGACCGTGTCGGTCATGATCACCGAGTAGCGGACCACGGCGCCGCGTTTGACCCGCACGCCCGGGGAGAGGACGCTGTATTCCACCGTGCCCTCAATGATACAGCCGTCGGAGATCAGGCTGTGGGCGACGTGGGCGCCGGTGCGGATGTTGACCGGCGGCCGCTCCTCGCTGCGGGTGTGGATCACCCATTCCCGATCGTGGAGATCCAAGGGTGGGTTGTCCGCCAGCAAATCCATGTGGGCCTCCCAGTAGGCCTGCACGGTCCCCACGTCCACCCAGTAGCCGCTGAACCGATAAGCGTAAACCCGGTAGGCCTCGATCATGCGGGGGATGATGTCCTTGCCGAAGTCGTGGGTGCTCTCCGGGTTGCGGGCGTCCTCCGTGAGCACCTCGCGCAGCACCTCCGGCCGGAAGACGTAGATCCCCATGGAAGCCAGGGTGCTCCGGGGACGGATGGGTTTCTCCTCGAAACGGATCACCCGTCCCTCCTCATCGGTCTCCAGGATGCCGAAGCGGGAGGCCTCCTCCAGAGGCACGGGGAGGACGGCGATGGTGAGATCGGCGTTCTTCTCCGTGTGGAGGCGGAGCATGGGGTTGTAGTTCATCTTGTAAACGTGGTCGCCGGCCAGGATCAACACGTGGGTGGGCCGGTGGTGCTCGATGAAATCCAGGTTCTGATAGATCGCGTCCGCCGTCCCCTGATACCAGTCGGAGTCCGCCCGCCCCAGATAGGGGGTGAGGATCCAGACCCCGCGATGGAACCCGTTGAGATCCCATGGGGCGCCGCTGCCGATGTGCTCGTGGAGGGAGCGGGGTCGGAACTGGGTGCAGACACCCACCAGGTAGATGCCAGAGTTCACGCAATTGGAGAGGGTGAAATCGATGATGCGGTATTTTCCGGCGAACGGAACCGCGGGCTTGGCCCGCTTCTGGGTGAGAATGCTCAGGCGGGTGCCCTTGCCCCCCGCCAGGATCATCGCCACCGTGCGCATCCCCTATCCCCTTGATCCGAATCCTGACCGGAGTCCGCCGCGATCTCCCCGCTCGCGACGCGAGGCAACCGCTTCATCTGCAGCCCGGAGCGACCTGCTCCCTCCTGCCCAACAAACCTCCCTGGCATTAGGGATTATGCCACGCGAGCGCCCGCCGGTAAAGGTCCTCGTAGGCCCGGGCGGAGGCGGACCAGGAGAAATCCCGATTCATGGCCCGCCGCTGGGCTGCCCGCCAAGCCGGGCGATCCGCGTAAAGAGCCAGGGCGCGGTCCACCGCGGTGAGGAAGGCCTCCACCGAGAACGGCGAGAACACGAAGCCCGTGCCGGCTTCTTGATCGATGTCCAGGACGGTGTCGGCCAAGCCGCCCACCGCGTGGACCAGGGGGAGGGCGCCGTAGCGCATGGCGATCATCTGGCCCAGGCCGCAGGGCTCGAACTTCGAGGGCATCAGGAACACATCCGCGCCGCCGTAGAGCAGGCGGGCCAGACGCTCGTCGTGGGCCAGCCGCACCCCGGCCTGTCCGGGGAATCGATCGGGCCACGCCGCGAGGGCCGCCTCATATTCCGGCATCCCGGTCCCCAGGACCGCCATCTGGATCCCACGGGCGAACAGGGCCTCGGCGGCCTCCAGGAGCAAGGGGAGGCCCTTCTGTTCGATCAGACGCCCGATGAAAGCGAAGAGCGCGGTCTCCTCCCGCACGGGCAAACCGAAGGCCTCCTGGGCGGCCCGTTTGTTCTCCATCCGCCGCTCCAGGGTCTCCGCGTCGAACCGAGCGGCCAGGGCCGGATCCGTGCGGGGATCCCAGGCCTCCGGGTCCAGGCCGTTCAGGATGCCGACCAAGCGATCAGCCCGTCGCCGGAGCAGGGGCTCCAGGCCGAAGCCGAACTCGGGGGTGAGGATCTCCCGGGCGTAGCGGGGGCTCACGGTGTTGACCGCGTCGGCGTGGGCGATGCCCCGGGCCAGCCAGTTGATGTGGCCGGGCGGCTCCACCTCCAGCCGATCCACATGTTCGGAGATCCCTCCGAAGGCCAGCAGGGCATCCCCGGTGATCCCCTGATACGCCATGTTGTGGATGGTGAAGACCGTAGCGATGGGGCGGTAGAAGCGATCCCGTCGGCCGACGGTGGCCAGCCAGAGGAACAGGAACCCGGTGTGCCAGTCGTTGCCGTGGAGGATCTCCGGCTGCCAGTCGAGGTGGCGCAGCAGGGCCAGGGCCGCCCGGCAGAAGAAGATGAACCGCTGGGGATCATCCGGGTATCCATACACCCGGTCCCGGCCGAAATATCCCTCATCCCAGAGGAAGTATGTGGGGACTCCTGTGGTCTCACTCACCTCGACCTCGACCACCCGGATCTCCCCGGCGAGGCCCAGGGGGACCGGGAGGGGGGGGCGCAGGGGACGAAGGTCGTAAGCGGATCCCGGGATGGCCCGGTAGCGAGGGAGGACCACCCGGACGTCGTGGCCCATCGCCCGCAACGCCCGGGGAAGTCCATATCCGACATCGGCCAGCCCGCCGACTTTGATGAAGGGAGCCGCCTCCGCGATCACGTACAGGATGCGCATGTCGGCCTCCCGGCGCGCGAGCGGGAGAAGCCCGCGAAGGAGGGTTCTGTCGCTTTCATTATGCCACAAGCCATAAGCGGATCCGCGGGCTTCCGCTCCGTTCGACCGCGGTAGGGCTGAACGCAGCTCCCTGCCCGGAGCGCTGGAAAACCCTGTCCCCTCCCCTCTGGGCGGGAAACGTCCCAGGCCGATCGATTTGGACGGATTCAGCGCTTGAAATAGAATAAAAAGCAACCGTCAAGACCCCGCCCTCGCCACCATCGCCGCCCATCGGATCCGGACCGAAGGGGGTTCCCGATGCGCGTGGTTTTCCCATTTACGGCGATCGTCGACCAGGAACGGATGAAGCGGGCCCTGGTGCTCTGCGCCATCTATCCCCAGATCGGCGGGGTGCTGATCCGGGGGGAGCGGGGCACTGCCAAGTCCACCGCCGCCCGCGCCCTGGCCGCCCTCCTGCCTGAGATCGACGTGGTCGCGGATTGCCCTTTCTCCTGCGACCCGCACCAGCCTGCCGCCTGGTGCACCCTCTGCCGGGAGCGGGTGGAGCGCGGCGAGACCCTCCCGGTGGCTCGGCGCAAAACCCGCTTCGTGGACCTGCCGGTGAGCGCCACGGAGGATCGCGTGGTGGGCACCCTGGACATCGAGCGGGCGATTCAGAAGGGGGAGCGCCGCTTCGAGCCCGGGGTGCTGGCCATGGCCAACCGGGGCCTGCTGTATGTCGATGAGGTAAACCTGTTGGACGATCACATCGTGGACGTGCTGCTGGACGCGGCGGCGATGGGGGTGAATATCGTCGAGCGGGAGGGCATCTCCTTCCAACATCCGGCTCGCTTCATCCTGGTGGGCACGATGAACCCTGAGGAGGGAGACCTGCGGCCCCAGCTGCTGGACCGCTTCGCTCTGTGCGTGAACGTGGAGGGAGTGCGGGATCCCGCCCAGCGGGCGGAGATCCTACGGCGCAACCTCGCCTTTGAGCAGGACCCCGAGGGGTTCCGGGCGGAGTGGGAGCCTTACGAGCGGCAGCTTTCGGAGGAGATCGCCGCCGCCCGGGAGCAGCTCCCCCATGTGGTGCACACCCCGCGGGATCTGCTGCTGATCGCCGGGCTGGTCTCCAGCCTGGGAGTGGACGGCCATCGGGCGGATCTGGTGATCCTCAAGACAGCACGGGCCCATGCCGCCTTCAAGGGCCGGGATCAGATCACCGAGGAGGACATCCTGCTGGCGGCCGAGCTGGCGTTGCCCCATCGCCTCAAGCGCCGGCCCTTCGACGAGGATGGGCACCTCACTCTGGAGCAGCTGGCCGAGCGCATGGAGCAGGTCCGGCGCCAGATCGAAGGCAACGCCCCCTCTCAGCCCGCCTCCTCCCCGGAGGGAGGAACCCCAAAAAAAGCGCAACGCATCGACGGGGAGCTTCGTGATCTAAGCCGACCCATGGGGGAGGAATCCGCGCCGTTGCAGCGCCAGACGGTCACGCGTCAGGAAGGCGTGTGGTGGGAGGGAGGGAAGCCGGTCCCGATTGGGGAGACGTTTCGGGTGAAGCGCCTGGACACGCCGAAGGATCGGCGGGAGCGACGAGTCGGAGGCCGTCGCAGCGTCACCCGCTCCGCCCGCAAGCGGGGCCGTTACATCTGGGCGCGCCCCTCTCCGGGCCAGGCGGATGATCTGGCCTTTGATGCCACCTTCCGGGCGGCTGCCCCCCACCAGATCGAGCGGGATCGTTCCCAAACTGCTCTGGCCATCCATCCGGAGGACTACCATCGCAAGGTGCGGGTCCGCCGGGCCGCCAACCTGATCCTGTTCGTGGTGGACGCTTCGTGGAGCATGGCGGTGGCGGAGCGGATGGAGGCCACCAAGGGGGCGATCCTCTCCCTGTTGACGGATGCCTATCAACGGCGGGATCGGGTGGGGCTGATCGTTTTTCAGAAGGATCGGGCTCGTCTGGTGCTGCCGCCCACCTCCAGCGTGGACCTGGCCAAGAAGGCGCTGGAGGACATCCCGGTGGGGGGCAAGACGCCGCTGTCGGCGGGCCTGCTTCTGGCGTATGAGGTGCTCTGCCGGGAGATGCTCCTGCGCCCGGAGGTGCGTCCGCTGATGATCTTGCTGACCGATGGGGCGGGGAACGTCTCCATGAGCGAGCTGCCGCCGCAGGAGGAGGCTCATCGCATTGCCGATCTCTTCCGGGAGCGGGGAATCCCGTGCGTGGTCATCAACATGGAGCACGCGGCCTTCGATCAGGGCCTCGCCCAGGCCCTGGCCGATCACCTGGGCGCCCCCTGCTATACGCTTCACGAGCTGAAAGCCGAATCCCTCTACTCCACGGTCCGGTCGGCATTGGGATAGAGGGGCTGGTGGAAGCCGCACGGCGGCGCTCTGGATATCTACCCTGATGCGCACATAAGCCCATGCTGTCTGAAGCCGCGCGATCTTGTCCCCTCCTTCGCACCCATCGCCAGAGGGATTCCCTTACCCTGGCCCTGTTAGGGGTGGGCTGGGCACTCCGGATGCATGGTCTGACATACCACAGCATCTGGTTGGATGAGGGAGCGGCCATCTGGATCGCCGGCCTCCCCCTAAGGGTGCTGATCGAACGCACCATGGCCTTCCGGGAGGAGGTCAGCCCACCCCTATACTTCCTCCTGCTCAAAGGATGGATGACCATAACTGGAGACAGCGATTTCACGCTGCGGTTCTTCTCGGCATGGTGGATAATGGTTGGGCTTGCTGTGCTGTTCTCGATTGGCCGGATCGCCTTTGGCCAACCGGTGGGCCGGCTGGCGCTGGCGCTGGGCGCGCTGCAGCCCTACCTGGTCTGGTTCTCTCAGGAGGTCCGCTTCTACGGCCTGCTCTTCGCCTTGAGCAGTCTGGCCACGCTGGGGCTGCTGCGTGCGCTCCGATGAAACCACGCTACTGGATGAGCCTCACCCCCCTGTTCCTGATCGGGCTGGCCGCCCTGATCGCCTGCGGGGGCCACTCCGCCTGGAGTCGGGCGTGGAGGGTCGTGGCCCTGGCGGGCTGGGTCGGGCTCAGTTTCCTTGGCTTGCGGGAGCTCTGGTCTCCCCGCAGCGCGAAGGAGGACTGGCGCGGGGCGGCCGCTTGGATCTCCGCGTATGTAGGACCCGGGGATGGAGCACTCTTCTTCGCGGAATACATTCGATTTCCGTTCTTTCATTACTACCGGAAGCCTCTGGATCATCGAGCGTTCGCGCATCCCATCCCGGATCGCTCCGCAGCCGAGGGGACGCTAAACGCCCTGGGGCTGGAGCGGTATGAGACCCTCTGGTATATCCGGGCCCATGCCGATTGGGCGGATCCCCAGGATTGGGTAGATCAGGTGTTGAGATCCCGATATCCGGTGCGGATGGAAATCTTCCCGGAGAAAATCCGGATCCGGGCCTACGCGATCCGCTGGCAACGCGCCGATTTGCCACCGGAGGCGCGACCGACCGCGGTCGCCCTCCCGGGCGGATGGTTCCTGTGGGGGCTTCAGCACGCCGGCGGGCGCGGCGTGCGTCCCCGGTCCTGGGGGGTTTTCCCACCGACCCGCCAGCTCCATCTGGTCCTCTACTGGCAGCGCGCCTCCACCGGAGGTCCGGAGGTCCGCCTGCGCGCCGCCCTGATGGATCGGGAAGGCCACATCCGCGTGGAGGCGCTCCCTCCGCGAGATGGCTTGATCTCCCGCCAGCCGCCATCCCGGTGGCCAGCCGGCCCGATCATCGCGGACGACCGAGATCTGTTCCTGCCGGAGGATCTCCCCTCCGGCCGATACTATCTGGCCGTCTGGATTGAGGGATCCGATGGAGCATCTGTCCCGCAGACGGTGGACGAGATCGACGTCCTTCCATAAAGGAGGCGTGGACGTGCTTGACCGTCGGGATGTGGGGATCGCCACGGGGATCTATCTCCTGGCGTTCTCCGTTTACTTTCTGACCTACGCAGGTTATCCGATCAGCGATGACGAGCGGGCGATGTTCGCCTCCGCTTCGAGCTTTCAGAGAATCGGCGCCTTCACCATCCACCCGCTTTACCATCTGGATGTGAAGCCAGGCAGCGCCAACGTGGGGATGTTCACCACAAGCGGGGAGATGGTTCCTAACTACGAGCCCGGTCAGATCGCCGCCATTGTGCCCTGGCTCTGGCTGAGCGACCGGCTAGGGACCGGCCGTTTCCAGACCGCGATGCTGCTGAACCCGATGGTGATCGCCGGCTCGGCCGCGCTGCTCTATCTGATTGTGCGCAGCCTGCCTTTCCCTCCGGGGGTGGCCGTCCTCACCACGTTGTTTTACGCCTTCGGCACCGCCATGTGGCCTTACAGCCAGCGCCTCTTCCGCGAACCCTTGACCGGCGCATGGCTGCTTCTGGCTTTCGGGGCACCTTTTCTTTTCCGGAACCATCCAGATCGGGGGTTTTTCCTGATGGGCCTTGCGCTGGGCGGGGCTGTGGCGACCAAACAGTCCGCCCTGATCGCCCTGCCCGGCCTGCTCTGGCTTTCTTTCTCCGCGCTTCGGAGCCATTCCATTCAGGAAATGATCCTCCGGTATCTGATCGCCCTCCTCGGCTTCGGGCTGGTCATGATCCCTGCGCACATCTATTACCGCATGACGCTCTCCAGCATACCTGCCTTCTCGCGCAACGTAGTGGAATACGCGCAGTCGCCGGAGCTGGCCCTTTCGGATCCGTGGCATATGGTGCAGCGGGCGCTGGCGTTAACCATCAGCCCGGGAAAGGGATTGCTGTTTTATTCCCCTGCCCTGGTCCTGGCCGGGATCGGAATGTGGGGACTCCTTCGCGCGCATCGAGATCTGGCGCTTGGGATCTTCGGGTTCGCAGCGCTGCACACCCTGGGATACAGTCGGCAGATCATTTGGTGGGGAGGGTTGAACTGGGGACCCCGATATATGATCCCCCTTCTCCCAGTGATGATGCTGGCCGCCGCCCCTGGGATCGCGGCCATCCTTCGGTGGCCCCCTCGACGAGCGAAGGCGACCCTCCTCTTCCTGGCCCTGATCGCCCTCTTTCCTCAGCTGGCCGGGACTCTGGTGGACATCCGGCTGTTCGAAGGGGAGCTGGACCGCGCCCTCTACCAAGTCCTCCAAGATTACCACCGGGCGATGGAACAGGTGGCCTGGAACCCGGCTTACAACCCGCTGCTGGGGCAGTGGAAGATGCTGGGCCAAGCCGACCCAGCCCCTGCCTGGATCCGGGACCACCAGCTGATCCTGGCGCCGATTGGGATCGGGGTGATCGGTGCGATCCTCGGTCTGGTCATTATCGAGCGCATGAGGCGTCACGCTGATCCTCCCTTATGGACACTGTGGATCATCGGAGGGTCAGCCCTGGCCATGTCCCTGCTGGCGGTCGTGTCCCTTCGGCAGATCCCCGATGACCCGCGCCTGGACTTCCATGAAAACGCCCGATTCCTCCGACCGATGATCGAGGATCTAAATCGGGAGGCCCGTCCCGGAGATGTCTTGCTGATGACTTATCCTTACTTCGGCGATTACTTCCTGAACTGGCTGCGAGCCCCCATCGACTGGTATGGGATCTTCTCCGCTCCCTCTCCGCTGCCAGAGCCCCGGCGGGCCCTGCTGGATCGATTGCTTGCCCGTCATTCCCGCATTTGGCTGATGCGGCCGTGGAACCGTTGGCATGAACAGGAGCCCGGCCTGGAGCTTTACCTGCTGGACCATGCTTACAAAGTGAATGAACGCCATTACGAGGACTGGATGCGGCTGGTCCTCTATTTAAGCCCGCGGGGAAGCTGGGAACCCGTGAAAGGCTCCATTCGCTGGGAGAACGACGTCGCGTTGATCCAGGCTGCTCTACAGGGCGGGGAGATTCAAGCCGGGGAGAAGCTTCCCGTCCTGCAGGCTCGGCCTGGGGATCCCCTCCGCCTGACACTGATTTGGCGTGGGCCCCTGAAGGCCTTGCGCGCCACCAAAGTGTTCGTCCATATTGGAGACCCAGATCAGCCCCCCCGGCTGCAGCAGGATCGCCTGCCCCGGGATGGCTGGCTCCCGAACGGGCAGGACGATGAGGAAGTGGAAATCTTGGATCGTTATGGGTTCGTGCTGGAGCTCCCCCCTGGCGTTTACCGGGTGCGCATCGGCCTCTACGACGAGGCCGGCGGAAAGCGCTGGCCCTCCGAATCAGGGGAGGCGATCGATCTCACGATGGTGGAGATCCGTTGAAGATGGGACCTCAAACGCAGATGGGAGATGGAATCCGGGCTCACATCTTGGCCATCGTGTTCTTCCTCATTTTGGCAGTGCTGCTGACCTGGCCAGTAGCCATCACGGCAGGATCCGCTCTGGAGAACGAAGGGGACGCCGTCCTGAACGCCTGGACGCTGGGCTGGGACGTAAAACATCTCCTGAGCCCGCGGGCCCTTCCGCACGCGCCAAATTTTTATCCTTACCCTTACACGTTGTATTTTTCAGAGAATTTGCTGGGGGCAGCGCTGCTGGCGGCCCCCGTGATCGCAGCCACCGGGAATCCAATCCTGGCCTACAATATCCTTTTCATCGGCGCGTTTGCGCTGGCCGCCGCGGCCACGTATCTGCTGGTCTGGAGCCTCACTCGGGACCCGGAGGCCGCTGTCCTCGCCGGGGTTCTGTTCGCTGGCATGACCCTGCGGTTCGGCCCTTCCCCTCAGCTCCAGGTGCTGCTGAACTTTGGCATTCCCCTTTCGCTGTTCTTTCTCTTCCGCCTCTTCCAGAACGGGCGGGCCCGTGAGGCGGTCGGGCTGGGCCTGAGCTTCGCCCTACAGGCTTCGATCTCGGTCTACCACGGCCTTTTCCTTTTGTTCGGGTTGCTCGTCCTCGGCGTAGAGCGGCTGGTTCATTCCCGCACCCCTCGTCGCGCGGCCGGATCCAGGCTGTTGCTGGCGATGGCGCTGGCGGGCGGGATCTTAATCCCCATCCTCTGGCCTTATGTGGAGGCGCGCCGGTATGTGGGGGGGAGAAGTTTAGGGGATCAGGCGGCGTTTGGGCTGCTCAGCTTCCTGCTGGTGCCACACGGCCACCTCTATGCTCGCCTGCCGGTGTTCGGAGAGATCCATCGCTATGCCCATGTGGAGACGCTGTTCCCAGGATGGGTGACCCTGGGGCTGGCCGCGGTAGGGCTGCTCCGCCGCCGGAGCCCATGGCGGCGCCCTTTCGCGCTCCTCACCCTCCTGGGCTTCACGCTCTCCATTGGGCCCGCCCTCCGCCTGCGGCTCGAGGATCCGCCGCTCCTGACCGGCATGCCCTATCTGTTCCTTTGGATGGCCTTCCCCGCCTTCCAGGCGATCCGCGTTCCCGCCCGCATGTTCGTGCTGGCCCAGCTGGGACTGGCAGTGCTGGCCGGGCTGGGCTGGCGGGCGTGCAGGTCATCCCTTCCGCGCGCGCGGAGGGTATTCGGGGCGTTGCTGCTTCTGGCCGTCCTGGAGGCCTACCGGGGGCCCTTTCCACGCTTCCCGATGCCAACGTCCGCATCCGCCCTGGACACCTGGCTGTCCCAACAGACCCGCGAGACTCCTTTCGTGGAATTCCCTACCCTGCGCACCCTGGATCTAACAGCGGATCCGATCAGTCTGAGCCGTCTGGCCCATCAACAGTTCTCTACCCTCTACCGATGTCAACCGACTCCCATCGGCTACAGCGGCTTCTTCCCCCCGCTGTTCTGGGAGGTGGCGGACCGCCTGCTCATGTTCCCTTCGCGGGAGGGCATCGCCTTCCTGTCCGATCTGGGTGTCCGCGCCGTCCTCATCCGCTCCGAGGGCTGGCTGACCGGGGAACGGGAAGCCTTCGAAGCCCGCTGGGCACTGTTCTCCCACGTTCTCGAGCTGGTGCAGGAAGGCCCGGAGGGGCGTCTTTACCTCCTGAAGCCTCCTCGTCCGGGGAACGGCAGCCTTCCCCAGCTGATCGGGAAGGCGGAAGGCGAACGGCTCTGGCTCTTCCTGCGCTGGCCTCGGGGGTCCAGGCTGGGACGGATCGCTTTGACCCCGCCGCGTTATATCCTTCGCTGGCGCGGGGAGGGCCGGGATGGGCTTATTGAGCGGACTGTTCAGGGTGCCCTCCCCCAGGCGCTTCCCGCCTACGTGACCCTCTTGCCCCTCACGGCTATTCCCATGCCGAGTGGGATCTCCCGGTGGGAGGCCGTCCTGCACCTAGAGCCTGGGGAGATAGGACGACGGTCGTTCCCTCCCCTGCCTCCGCTGGAGCTGCGTAGGATCTCAGAGCCGGAGGAGATAGCGGCCACGCTTCCAGTGGCCTCCGGCTTTGAAGAGCTCGGGCTGGAGTTCGATAATGGAGGGTTGCTGATCGCCCTGGTGCGAAGCGGCCATGCCTTCTGTCCGGGGGAGGTCCTGGAGTTCACTTTGTTCTGGACAGTGACGGACGCTGCTCGCTGGCGGACCCAGGAGGCGACACCGGTTGTCTTCGTCCACCTGCACGACGCCCACGGCCGCATGGCTGCGGGACGGGACCTGCCCGTGGATTTCGGCAGCCGACCGTTTCGGGAGTGGAAGGAAGGGGAGATCGTGATGCAATCCTACCGTCTGCCCCTCCCGACGGATTTGAGTCCGGGTCCCGCGGATCTGGTGCTGGGTCTTTATCCCATCGGACGGCCTGACGCTGCGTCCCGCTGGGCGATCCGCTCCGGCCACATCCCGCTCCGGGAGCCCGGGGCGGCCCAGATCGCTCGGGTCGAGATCCTCCCGACACCATGTCAAGCGCCAGAGGAGCCTTTTCCATGAAGGAGCGGGGATTGGTTCTGCTGTTGCTGGGAATGGTTTTTCTGGCCCTGCCCATGGCCCGGCCGGGGCTTCCTCCCACTCACGATGGCATCATCCACGCCTATCGAGTGGTGGAGATGGCCCGTTTGTGGCAGGCCGGGGTTTTTTATCCCCGCTGGGCGCCGGACCTCGCCTTCGGCCTTGGATATCCGCTCTTCCACTATAATGCTCCGCTTTTCCCCTGGCTGGCCACTGTCGGGGTGTGGGCAGGTCTGGCAACCGAGGACGCGATCAAGTTGGTGCTGATCGGGGCCGCTGCCCTCGGCAGCGTCGGCGTCTACGGGCTGGCCCGCTGGTGGGGGCTCAGCGAGGGGGGCGCCGCGATCGCCGGCCTAGCCTACGCCTATGCGCCCTTCCGGGTGCGGGAGCTTTACTGGCAAGGGGACTTCCCCCAATACCTGGCCCTCAGCGTGTTGCCCTGGGTCTTGTGGGCCACCGGAGCATATATCCACCGTGGCGGATGGCCCTGCGGTGGGGGAGCAGGTGCGGCCTACGGGCTGCTCCTGTTAAGCCATAACATCACGGCCATGTTGGGGACACCGGTCATCCTAGGCCATGGCCTTCTGGTAATCGTCACGAAAGGCCATCCGGCCCGGGGAGTTGTGCGGCTGGCGCGATCCCTCGCCCTAGGGCTTGGCCTAGCCGCCTTCTTCGCCGTCCCGGCGCTGATGGATCGCCCGCTGGTCCACTTGGATCGCCTCACTCAGGGCGAATATGACTTCCGCAAACACTTCATCGGGTTGGGGGAGATCTTCTCGATGCCGCCGTTGCGGGACGACCGCCTGGGGAACCGGCGGGAGTTCCTCACGCTGGGGCTACCCCTGGTTCTGCTGGCCATGCCGGCCCTGGGGGAGATGGTTGCCCGCCACCGCCATCGCGCGCTGGCCCTCGGATGCGCTGTTGGGCTTGCGGCGATGATCGGGATGATGACCTCCGCCTCCCGCCCTCTCTGGGAGGCTGTCCCCTTGCTGGCCTTCGCTGAGTTCCCCTGGCGCTGGCTGGGGCTTGCCGCTCTCCCATTAGCCCTCCTGATCGGGCTGGCTGCAGAGATCGGGATGGCCCGCTGGCCGCTCCTGATCCCCCTGGGGTTCTCATGGACGCTGATCCTCAGCGCAAACGGCCTGATGCACAACGGTGGCACCTGGATCCCTCTGCGGGACGCGGGCCTCCGCGATCTTCATCGCTACGAGCGAGACCATCGCTACCCTGGCCTGACTAGCATAGGGGAGCTGTTCCCTCGTTGGGTCGAAGGGGAGATCGAGGGCTCCCCGCTGGAGGAAGCGTATCGGCGGGGGGAAGAGCCCTCCCGCCTGGACGAGAGATCTCTCCCGCCCGGAGCCTGGTCAACCCCTCTGGATCGGAGTCCCCTGGACCAGCGCTACTGGGTTCATCTGCCGATGACCGCCCCAGTCCGTTTTTACACCCTCGCCTTCCCTGGGTGGGAGGTGCGGGTGGACGGCCGCCGGGTCCCCACGTGGGCCGAGGCGGGGACTGGATGGCTGTGGGCGGAGGTGCCAGCGGGAGCCCACGAGATCACGCTGCGCTTTCGTCCGCTGTGGTGGTGGAGGTTCCTGGAGGGATTCTCCCTTGGCCTATGGGGAATGGTCATCGCCCGCGGAGGATGGGGCCTGCGGGCCCTTCGTATCCCCTCCATCTGGATCCATCGTCCATGGACCTTGACGGAGAGGAGCCTGGCCGTGAGCTTCCTGCTGGGCGCGCTATTGCGCTTCCCCGATCAGCTCTGGTCTCTCACCCGCGTCCCGTTGGATCGGCCTGAGGGGCCTGCGGCGTATCTGCAGGTGGATTATCAACGCCAGATCCGGCTGCTGGGCTACCAGCTGGATCCCTCGATCGCCTTTCCCGGCGGCGAGGCGCGGCTGACGCTTTGGTGGCGGGCGCTGACCCCGATCTCAGATCAATACAGCGTGTATGTGCACGCTATGCCCTGGGAGGATCCCGCCACCCTCGCCTTCCAGAGCGACCATATGCACCCTGCGGAGATCCCCACGAACGCATGGGATCCGCAGCGGATCTACCGGGACGAGCACCGCCTTCGCATCCCCCTTCAGGCCCATCCGGGGGTTTACCGGTTGCGGGTGGGGCTCTACCACCGCCTAGAGCCGACGCGGCGTCTGCAGGTGGATGAGACCGGCGCCGATGGACTCGATCTGCCCCTCGCTTTCGTCGTCGCTCGACCGGTCCTACCGCTCCCTCGGCCCATCGCGTTCAGCGGGAAGATCCGCCTCCTTGGAGCAGAGACACCGGCCGCGCTGCCAGCCGGGCAGCCATGGACGCTCTGGCTGTCTTTCGAAGCCCTGGCCCCTCTCGATGCAGACTACACGCTCTTCGTGCACATCGTAGATGCCGCTGGGCAGCTCCGGGCACAGCGGGATCTCTACCAGCCCACCCGGCACTGGCCGGTGGGGGCATCGATCCCAGTGGAGGTGCCTCTCCCTGGGCTTTCCCAACCCGGGCGGTACACGATCCGAGTTGGATGGTATCGATGGCCCAGCATGGAGCACCTGCTTCCGGACCCGCAGCCGGAGCAGGGCCTGTATGGGATTCTGCCGATCTCCCTTGAGGTAGGAGGACCTTAGCCCATATGCTGCGTGAGCGTGGCTTCTGGCTGATGATCCCCGGCCTCCTGCTGGTGATCAGCCCGTTGTGGTGGGCAGGCTTCCCGCCCTCCCACGACGGCGTGCTGCATGTCTACCGGGTGCTGGAGATGCATCGGATGTGGCGCGCAGGGGTGCTCTTCCCCCGCTGGGCCCCCGACCTGGTCGACGGCCTAGGATATCCTCTCTTCCACTTTCTGGGCCCCTTGTTCCCCTGGCTCGGAGCCCTGGGGATGACCCTCGGGCTGGATCTGGAGAGCAGCGTCAAAGTCGTCTTGGCCCTGTTAACGCTGCTGGGCAGCGCAGGGGTGTATCGACTGGCCCGCCGATGGGGAATCGGGGAGGGCGGTGCGATGGCGGCCGGCCTGGCCTACGCCTTCGCCCCCTTCCGGGTGCGGGAGCTCTACTGGCAGGGGGATTTCCCTCAGTATCTGGGGCTGTGCCTGCTGCCGTGGACCCTGGATACCTTTCACAACTATCTTCGCGCAGGTGGATGGGCCCGCTGGTGGAAGGCCGGGCTCACCTACGCCCTGCTGCTGCTCAGCCACAACATCACGGCGATGCTCGGCACCGGGGTGTTGATCGGCTATGGGGGGCTGGCGATCTGGGTGGAGCGCCCGCCCCGAGCGCGATGGGGGAAGGCGCTTATGGCGCTGGGGCTGGGCCTGGGGCTTGCCGCCTTCTTTGTGATCCCCGCCCTGTGGGATCGCTCCCTGGTGCATCTGGACCGCCTGCTCCGGGGACACTTCGATTTCCGCAAGCATTTCCTGGGGCTGGATCGCCTGCTTTCTTTCGTCCCGGTCCAGGATCAGAGCCTGGGCAATCCTCAAGAGGTACTGACCCTGGGCGGTCATCAGGTCGTCCTCGCCCTGCCGGGGCTTCTGGCCCTCCGTCGGCCCGGCCGATCCCGCCCCCTGGCCCTCGGGGCAGGGATCGGGGTCATCGGGATGATCGCGCTGATGACCTCGATCTCGCGTCCCCTCTGGGAACACATGCCTCTTCTGGCCTATGCGGAGTTCCCCTGGCGCTGGCTGGGCCCTGCTGCCCTTCCCGTGGCCCTGCTCATCGGCCTCTCCGTGGAGGAAATCCACCGGGCCCGGGGGCTGGCCCTCGCAGGGATCTTGCTGGCAGTGATCCTGGGCGCGGCTCCCCTGTTGTACCCCTTTGGGCAGTTTACGGTGATGCGCGGGGCCAGTCTGGCCGACCTTCAAGCCTTCGATCGCCAGGCGGGGCTGATCGGCCTGACCAGCGTGGGGGAGCTACTCCCGCGTTGGGTGACCCGGGAGATCCGGGGCTCCCCGCTGGAGGAAGATTACCGGGAGGGACGGGAGCCCGTTCGGCTGCGAGAGGAGGACCTGCCCCCCGGCTCCCGAATGGAGGTCCGCTCCCTCCACCCGCTGGATCAGCGCTTCCGGGTGGATCTCCCTCGCGAGGCTACGGTTTCCTTCTGGGTTTTCGCCTTCCCGGGCTGGAATGTTCAGGTGGATGGACGGCCGGTAGCCATCTGGCCGGAGGAGGGAACCGGGCGGCTACAGGCGCGCCTGCCGGCGGGCCGGCATGAAGTCCGCTTGCATTTCGCCGGGCGATGGGACTGGCGCCTGCTGGAGCTGTTCTCCCTTGGGTTATGGGGGGCCGGCCTCAGCCGCTGGCTTCTGGAGCGCCGGCGCGCCCGGCAGACCCTTGTCAGGCGGGCCCGCTTTGAAGGACCCACTCTCTCTCCCCGGGAGGCAGCCATTGCCGGGGCATTGGGGGCGCTGCTCCTGATCGGGAAACTCATCTATGTGGATCCCCACACCGGCTGGTTCCGCCCTCGTTCGGATCCGAACCATCCTCCCGGAATGAGCGAGCGGGCGGACGTGGATTTCGGCGGCCGCGTCCGCCTGCTGGGGTATCATCTCTCCTCCTGGGTCGTCGAGCCGGGGGAGACCCTGCGCCTCATCCTCTGGTGGCGGGGGCTGCGTCCGATGGAGACCCAATACAGCGTGTATGTCCACGGGCTGGAGGCGCTTCCCCCGAATCAGCTGCGTTTCCAGAGTGATCACATGCACCCGGGGGACATGCCGACGACGGCGCTGCCATGGCGGGAGGAACGCTACATCCGGGATGCGCACACCCTCCGGATCCCGGCTGACCTTCCCCCCGGTCCCTATCGGCTGAAGATAGGATTGTATGAAAAAGACTCCCCTTGGAAGACTGTTCCGGTCGATTCGACGGGGGAAAACGGATATATGCTCCCGCGCATCCTGCTGGTGAACCGCCGGATGCCTCCGTCCGCCCGCTTGCCGGAGCCGATCTCCTTCGGCGGGGCCCTTCGCCTAGTCGGCGTGGAGCGGCCGACGCGGATCCCCCCGGGTCAGCCGTGGAAGCTCTGGTTTTACTGGGAGGTCCAGCGTCCCATCGACCGCTCCTATACGTTCTTCGTGCATCGGCTGGATGAGAACGGAGCGATGCGTGGACAACAGGACAGACCGCCTTATTTCGATACCTCGCAATGGCCCGTGGGGATGACCGTTGCGGTCCCGGTCGAACTGGATGCGATTGATCAGCCAGGAACCTACCGCCTGCGGATCGGCTGGTATGAGTGGCCATCGATGACGCACCTCGTCCTCCCTTCCGGGGAGTCGGCCTATATCCTCCCTCAGACGATCGAGGTGGGACCATGAGGCGGTGGCGCGCTTTCCTGCGGGATGGGATTATGGCTCTCGCCTATGCCCTTGGGGCCATCCTGTTCACCGCCCCGCTGATCTTCCGCCTGGCGGACACCCTCCCGCAGGATCTGGGGGACCCGCTGCTCAACACCTGGATCCTGGCCTGGGAGACTCGCGCGTTAACCGAGCGCCCCGGCACCTTCTTCGATGCGCCGATCTTCTACCCGCACCGCGGAACCCTGGCTTACTCGGAGCCGCTGCTGGGGATCCTGCCCTTCGCCTTTCCGTTCATCCTGGGCACCGGGATCCCGGCCCTGGGTTACAACGTCGCCTTCCTCGCCTCGTTCTGGGTCGCCGCGCTGGGGATGGCCCGGCTGGTGCGGGCGTGGGGAGGAAGCCGCCGAGCGGCCTTCCTTGCCGGATGGCTGTTCGCCGGAGCCCCGTATCGCTTCGCCCACCTGATGCACCTGCAGCTGCTCTATATGGGCTGGATCCCCCTGGCCATGGCCGCGCTGCTGCGATACCGGCGGCGGCCCACCGGGCGACGGGCCCTGGACCTGCTGCTCTCCCTCCTGTTGATGACCCTCTCTACCTGGCACCTGGCGGTGTTCGGAGGGATCATCCTCGTCCTCCTGGGCTTCTGGAGCCTGCGGGAGAAATCCCTCTCCCGACCGGCTGCAGGGCAGCTAGGCCTCGTGCTCTTGGTGTGGGGGCTGGTCACAGGAGGGGTCGCGATCCCGTATCTACAGGTGGCCCCGGAGCTGGCCCGCCACCGGGATCTCCGGCTGGCGCAGGCGTTCTCGGCATGGCCTGTCGACGGGCTGGCCGCTGCCCCCACCCTGCGGATCCTGGGTCCCCTCACGGCGCCCTTCCGCATCCCCGGCCACACCACTCATGAAGTCCAGCTCTACCCGGGGCTTGCGCCGCTTCTGATGGCTGCTTGGGCCTGGCGGGGGCGCAGGGAGAAGCCTGTTCGCGCGGTCTGGCGCACCGCCTGGATGGGCATAGGCCTAGGGATGCTGATGGCCCTGGGCCCCCGCTGGGACATCGGCCCGATCTCCGTTCCAGGGCTCTACGCCGGCCTCGCCGCCTTGTTCCCCGCCGTCACGTTGATTCGAGCCGTTGCACGCTGGTTCCTGCTCTCCTTGGTCGGCCTGCATGCGCTGGCAGGGATCGGCCTAGAGAACAGCCTCTCCTCTACTCGGCGGCGCGTGCCCCTCGCCCTCGGGATCCTGAGCCTGGGGACGCTGGAGGCATGGGCGGTCCCCCTTCCCCTCGCCGCTCTTCCTCAGCCCTCGGCGCTGCCGCCGGTTTACCGCTGGCTCGCCCAGCAGCCGGGAGAGTTCGCCATTGTGGAGTTGCCGGTCTTCCTCCCCCTGGATGCGGGTGAAACCCGGCGCATGTATGCCGCTCTAGTCCACCGCAAGCCCCTGGTGATCGCCTACAGCGGCTACATTCCACCGGACATCCAGGATCTACGGGAACGGGTACGGGCTTTCCCGCGTCCAGAAGCTCGCGAGGCCCTCGCCACCCTGAGGGTGATAGGCGTGCGCTATGTGCTGGTCGATGAAAGCCAGCCGGAGCTCCATGGGTTCTCCACGAAAGGGATTTGTGAGATCGCCCGGGATCCCCGATTCCTACCCACCATTCGCATGGAGCCCTATTGGGTATTCGAGCTGGTGCCCCCCTCCCGAAAGTCGGCGGAGCCCCCGCCGCGGCGTCCGGTTCGTATCCCCTTCGGGGAGGTCGCCGTTCTGCGGGGCTACGCTATACGTTGGCTCTCCGAAACCGAGGCGGAGGTCTGGCTGGAGTGGGAGGCTGGCGCGCGACCTCATGGTAGCTACTCGATTACCGCTCAGATGCTTGATGAACGGAAAGAGAAAGTTGCTCAGTATGATGGACCTCCGTACAACGGTGGTTATCCATTCCTCTGCTGGCAACCCGGCGAGCGGATCCTGGATCGCCGGGTGTTATCCGCCCAGGGACTGAAGCAGGCCCGATGGTTGGGCGTGGGGATCTACGAGTGGCCTTCGCTGCAACATCTCCCGACCCCACCGGAAACGGAGCGGAGCGGCGCCCTCATCCTGTTGTCGCTACTCGCTACGCCGTGAGCGATCCTTAGTGTGTAAGCCTCAAAGCAATCGAAAGACAAATCTTCATGGTCCTGCTGCCTCGCCATCTACCGGACAGATCGGAGCAAGATGTGGAGGCAGGCATGAGACGCTGGGGAATGATCGGACTGATCCTGTGGCTGGGCTTCAGCGTTCGGATCACAGGCTTGCCGGCTCTCCGGCATAACTACGATCATTCGTTCCCCATCGCCCAGGCAGCCCTCTGGCGGGAGCAGGGGATCTGGCCTCTCATTGGGCAGCGATCCACGCTGGGGATCCCGGCCTCACCTCTGGCAAGCCTGCTGATCGTTCCCGTCTTGGCCCTCGGCCCAGGACCCTGGCTTCCGCACTACGCAGCGGTAGCTCTGGATATGCTGGCGCTGGCTCTGGCGTATCGGACAGCCCGGTCAATGGCGCCCCCCTGGCTCGCGCGGGTGGCTTTGCTCATGGCGGCCTTCTCGCCCTGGCATGTTTACTTCACCCGAGGCACCTGGCTGCCGGGATGGTTCCCCTTTTTCGTGGCCCTGGCCCTCTGGGCCTGGAGCCCTTTCCTGATCCAAGGGGGATCCCCCTCGCCGGCCCGCATCGGATGGGGCTGGGTCGGGGTCGCGCTGGCCGTCTTGGTGCACCCGGTGGGACTGCTCCTGATCCCGCCCGCGCTCCTCTCCGCGGGGCTGATGCCCGGCAACCGGTGGGTTCGGGGGGTCGGCGCTGGGTTGATGTTGGCAAGCACCCTGGCGTATGGAGGGATCGCATGGCATGCCTGGGAGGGCCCGCGAACGCTCCGGCTGCCTGCTCGCCTCTGGCCCTGGCAGGAGGTGGCCTTCGCCCACGCCCTACGTATGGTCTCCGGGAAAGACTTCGCCGAGGTGTGGATGGGCGCAGCCTCTCCACCGGATTGGCTGCTCGTCCGTCTGGCCCGCATCGGCGCGGGGCTGATCGAAGCTTCCATCGCTCTGGCAGTGCTGGAGTCCGTGGCGAGGGGGCTGCGGCAGCGACATGGGCATTCGCCGCTGCTCCCCATCTGGTGGGGCTTCCCCGCCGTGTGGCTGGCCCTCCCCTGGCCGTATCCCATCCATATCCATTACCTGGTCCCCACGTTGCCCGCCGGGGTCCTTCTGGCCGTCCAGCCATGGCGGAAGCTCCCAGCGCGCTCCTGGGGACGCTATCTCATCGAAGCAGGAACGTGGGGGATTGCCTTCGTATGGGTTCTGATCCTGCTCGCGGCAGACCGGAACGCTCGCCTCCATCCATGGACCGGCAACCCCGAGGAGCTGCCCATGGTCGAATCCGCCGCCCTGGCCCGGCGCCTGCTTTATGGGCTGGAGGAGGATCCCCAGACGCAGATCTGGCTGCCATGGGAATGCGCGGAGACCACGCCGACTTGGCTTTCGGGGGTGGTGGGGCGGGCCCTGGAGGTCCGCTGTGGCTTCCGGCCCGACCGATTGGCCGTCGCGCACACCACCCATCGGACTCTCATGGTGCTCTTCGGAACCGGCACTCCCCCTCCGCTGGAGCCCCTGAGCCGGCCGCCCTCATGGCTTCATCGGATGCCGGATGGTGCATGGATAGCCCTCTACGAGATCCACCCCGGGGAGCTCCGACCCGCCATCCCCCTGGGTATCCTGACCGATTTAGGTTGGCGGCTCCTGGGGTATGATCTCGAAGAGAAGGGGAATCGCCTTCGCATCACCACCTACTGGCAGGTGGAAAGGATCCCTGAGGACCCCGCACGGTGGGCATGGCATTATCAGCCGTTCCACCACCTGCTGGATTCGGAAGGGCATCAACTGCAGAACCCCAGCGGCTGGGGTGTTCCGGGGCATCTCTGGCGGATCGGCGACGTCTATATCGATCATACCGAGCTGGTCTTCCCGAAGGAGATCTCACACCGCCCCCTTCGCCTGGAGCTGGGTCTGTTTGATCCGAACCGCGTCGTCCGGGCGCGATTTCTTCTACCGATCGGAGAGACGGAGACCTTGATCTTGAAGGTTTGGAACTGAGAGGGATCCTGGCGATGCGGGGAGAGCGGTGGATTGTCCTTTTCCTGTTGCTGGCGGCCAGCGGGCTTGCCTGGCGGGATCTCCACCGGCCCGCTATCTGGTTCGATGAGGGATGGAGCGGGTGGGTGGCCCGCATGTCTCTGGAGGAGGGGCTCAGGAAAGCGGCACAGGATCGCCATCCTCCTCTTCGCCCGCTCCTCGATCATATGTGGATCCGCATCGCAGGGGAAACGGAGTTTGCCTTGCGCTGGCCCTCCAGCGCCTTCGCGCTGCTTGCCCTGGCCCTGGCGTGGCGGGCATATTATCGGCTCCGATTCGAGCCGCCCGGAGGATGCATCGGGATGGGAGCGATTCTGCTCTCCTCCCTGTGGCTGGAGCAAACCAGACAGGCCCGTATGTATACACAGGCCGCCTTTCTGGCCCTTCTCTCGTGGTGGACGATGGAAGATTGGCTGCGTCGTCCGGGCTCCTGGAACCGGTGGGGGCTATGGCTCCTCTCGAGCTTCACCTTCTTGATGACCCACTACTACACCGTCTTCTTCCTAGCTGTGGAGATGGGGCTGCTGCTGAGCTATACGCGGGGCTGGATGAGAGCGAAGGCCCTCTTGGCGCTGGGGCTGTGGGGGCTCGGCACAGGAGCCTGGATGGCCCTCGGCGGCATATCTACGGGCCTCTTTATGCCCCAGTCCCAGGACCTGGCCGATCACCCGCTTCAGGGGATCCAGACCATGGGTCTTGCTCTCCGATCGCTGATGGAGGCCCATGCCCCGGGGTCCTCTCCCCCAGAGGTCGCCCTGATGCTGGGCCTGTGGCTCATCGGAATGCGTCCTACAGGGCACGCGGTGGCCTCCCGCTGGCGCTGGCTGACTGTGGGAAGCCTAACCATCGCCTTGATTGTGATGGCAGGGATCCGAAGCAATCTCCTCAACTTCGCCCCGCGGCACGTTCTCTACGTCCTCCCCTTCATGGGGATCGGTGTCGGACGTGGGATCGCTCTCCTATGGCGATGGAGCGCCCGGGTCCGCCCGGCAGGAGCAAGAAAGGCGCTGGCTTACCTGGGGCCGCTGTTGCCGATCGCCTTATCCGTCAACCGACTGCAAGCGGCACTCTCTCAATGGGATGCGGCAGTGAAAGGCGTCCATGCAGAAAGGGATTTGGTCGCCTTGTTAAAGAAGCAGGCTCAAGAAGGCGATCTCCTGTTCACCTTGCGCGGCCATTATGGGATTCGATATTACTGGGCTCAGAGCTCGCTCGCGCTGCCCCTCATCGATGGGCCGCAGACGATGGTCACCAACGATGAGATCGTATCCGGCTGGCTTTCACCCCTTCTTTCAGCGTGCACCGGCGAGCGAAGGCTGTGGCTGATCGCCTGGCAGGACGACATCGTGGATCCCTTGGCGCTGTTCCCGCGCTGGCTGCTCTGGAACGGCTTCGAGGAGGAACGAGATGCCGTGGGGGGCCTGCGCCTCTATCGCTATCGCATATCCTGCCCTCCCCAATCCCCACCGGCTCCCGCCCTCGAACGCCCTGTGGATTTTGCGCCGGGCATCCGGTTACGAGGCATCCAGATTTGGCCCCCCCACTCCCGAGACCGCATCCTTCGGATCACAACAGTGTGGGAACGCACAGGGCCGATCCGGGAACCGGTCAAAATCTCCCATCACATGCATGACCGCTTCGGCCGGCTGATCGCCCAGGAGGATGTGCCGCTGGCGCGGGGCCTATACCCGATCGCCGACTGGCCTACCGGCGTTCCCATCATGCCCTTCGCAGGTATCCGACTGCCCTCCGAGATGCCTCCCGGCCTTCAGCAGGTCGCCATCGGGTTATACCATCCCATGACGATGGCCCGATATCCCATTCGGAGCCCCGCGTCCGGAGAGGACACAATTCGTGTGGCGACCGTGGACATCCCATCGCTCTTAGGGCGCTGGCAGAGTCTACTGATCCCGGGCCCCCTGGTCTGGGATGACGGCATCGCCTTAACCGGTGTGTGGTTAGATCCGGGGCCACAGGTTCGCCCTGGGGAGACGCTTCGCGTATTGACCTCCTGGGTTCGGATGCACGCGGACACGCGGGAGAACCCAGGACCCGTTGTCACCTTCATCCATCTATGGGGAGAAGATGAACATCTTATCGCCCAGGATGACCATCCTCTGTTGGAAGAACGCCATCCTCCCTCACAATGGGAGCCTTGGGAATCGGTTTGGGATCGCTTCGATCTCCGCATCCCGGAGGATTTGCCTGCGGGCGCTTATCGCCTGGTGATCGGACGCTATGAATGGCCTGCTTTGGAGCGGATCCACGTCCATGAGCAGGATCACTACCCGCTCGCCACAGTGGGTGTTCTGCCATAAGCCGGGCCGATCCCCATCGCTGGGAGGTTCCAGATGCCTATTCGTCGCCTTTCGAACCATCTAAAGATAGGCCTCGCCCTGCTCTGGATCACCGCGCTCTGGTGGCTGTTCGTGTGGCGGTATCTGACCCCTGTGCCGGCCGACCGGCTCATGCTGGCCTTAGGAGATTTCACCCACACTTACTACGTGTTCCGAGACCTGGCCTACCGGGCCCTCCGGGTCGGCGAGTTCCCTCTCCGCGTCCTCTGCCTCTTCAGCGGCTATCCCTACCAGGCCTACCCTCAGTCCGCCCTCTTCTATCCGGGGACCTGGATCACCCTGATCCCGTCGCTGCTGGGGGGAGCTTCCCACGCCTCCCTGGACGCCTTCCATCTCGAATCCCTGATCCACTTGTGGATCGCAGGGGTGACCGCTTATGCCCTCTTCGCCCGGGAAACGGGGAGCCCGTGGGGCGGCCTGATGGGAGCGATCGGCTTCGCTTTCGGAGGATATCTGACCGGCTATCCGATCCTGCAAGTCTCTATCGTCCAGGCTTCCGCTTGGGCGCCGTTGCTCCTGCTGGGGCTGCGCGCCCTGGCTGAGGGCCGAACGGTCGCGGGAGCCCTCGCGACCGGAGCCGCGGGGATCTTCATCCTGATGATCGGCCACCCCCAAATGACCCTTTACATCTTCCTCCTAGGCCTCGCCTACTTCATCTTCTGTCTCTCGCTTCCCGGAGGCCTTGCAGACCGAAAGGCCCTCCGGCACGCGGCATGGATCGGCGTGCTGATCCTCGGCACCTCCGCGATCCAGCTCCTCCCCACCCTGGAATATTACCGGCACTCCAATCGCGTGCGCCTGCCCTTCCCGGAATCCGGCACCGGCTTCCCGGTCCAGGATGTCCTCCAGCTCCTCCAGCCCGGCCTGGTGAGCCACTGGCAGCCTCTGTATTCGGGTTTCCTTCCCCTCACCCTTCTCATCCCGGCTCTGGCCCGGGGCGGGCGAGAGGCTCGTTTCTGGGCTGGGATCGGGCTGGCCGGCCTCCTCCTCTCCTTCGGGGCCAACTTCCCGCTTTATGAGGTATTCTTCCAGCTCGTCCCCTTCTACGCCACCACCCGCAGCCAAGAGCGGCACGCCCTCTGGGTCTCCCTCGCTCTCGCCGCCCTGAGCGCCCACGGGCTGGCGGCCCTGCTGCGCGGCCTCCCCCGCGCGCGCCGCTGGATCCTCTCCGCAGGGACCCGCATCAGCGGGGCGATGGCGCTGACCTTCGCCCTCAGCTTGCCTGTGGTCACCTTTCTGGCCCGCCAGGGGATCGACCCCAGCGACCACCGGCGCTTGCCCCAGGAGGTCGGCCTGAGCCTCCTGTTCGCCCTGGGAACATGGGGATGGTGGCAGGCCCGCGCTCGGGGCTGGCGCAACCGACGCGGGCTGGCCCTCGCAGCCCTTGGACTGGCCAGCCTCAACCTCGCCGCCTTCAACCGCTATCTGGATGCCGTGCCTCCTGCCTCAATCTATCCGGATCACCCGGCCGCCGCCTGGATGGCCCAGGACCCCCACCGGCCCTTTCGCTTCTTCGATGAATACCGGCTTCCAGATCACTACGGCTGCTGGCTGGGGGAAGAGGACATCCGGGGGGCGACCTCCATCCATCCGGAACCGTATTTCAGTTTTCTGAAGCAAACCCCGGAGCCCATGCAGTGGTGGCTGCTGGGGGTGCGTTACGTGATCACCTGGGGACGAGAGCTCCCGGACATGCACGCCCTGGGGCGCACCGCCACCCTGCTTCAGGAGATCCCCCAGGGGAACGAGGTCACCCGCATCTACCGGCTGGACCCTCCTCTCCCATGGGCCTGGGTGGTGCGTGCGGTCCGCCCGGTGAAAACAGTGGAGGAGATGCTGGCCGCGCTCCGGGATCCTGCGTTCCGCCCGGCGGAGGAGGCGGTGGTGCTGGGCCCCGCCGAGCCGCTGGATGCCACCGCCATCGAAGGGCCGGACGAGGTCCAGCTCCTGCACCGGACCGCCACCGAGGCTCGCTATCGGGCGCGTCTGAGCCGCCCGGGGCTGCTCATCACCCGCGACCCGTGGTATCCCGGATGGACGGTGACGATCAACGGCCGCCCCGCCCCGCTGCGGCGCGCGGACGGCGTGCTGATGGCCGTGTATCTGCCCGCAGGGGAGAACGAGGTCGTCTTCCGGTTCCGGCCCATCTCGTTTTACATCGGGACGGGGATCAGCGGCCTCACCGTGTTCTTCCTGTGGCCGCTCACGCTCTGGAGGATGAGGCGTCGCGTCGGCCATCCAGCGCAATCATGAGGAGTTCCCGCGGATGTCGCGCACCCCCGTCGGGATGATCCACGCCTTTCTCCTCGTCGCCTGGGCTCTGGCCCTGGCCCTCTGGCGGCCCGTCCCGGCCCACAACGATGAGGCCTACGTCCTCTGGGCCATCCGCACCCACGATCTCCCCGGCCTCATCGCCACCGGGCTGCGCCTGGACGGCCAGCCCCCCCTTTATCCCGTTCTCCTCTGGGCGATCCAGCAGCTCCCCCTCTTCCGCTCCGTTCCCATGCTTTACCTCATCGGTCTCCTCCTCGCTTTCCCTTTCTATCCGGTGATGTTCCGGCTGGCCCGCTCGCTTGGGGGGGAACGAGCCGGGATATCGCTTCTGGCCCTCTTGGCTTTCAACCCCTTCCTGGCCGGTCTGATGATGTTCCTGCGCGCTTACCCCCTCACGCTGATGCTGAGCGCCCTGACCCTCTGGCTTGCCGCGAAAGCCGACCGCCGTCCAACCCTTGCCCGCGGGCTGGCGTGGGGGCTGGCGGGCCTCGCCCTGCTTTTCACGTTCTATTACGGGGTCTTCCTGATCGCTGCCGCTTTCATCTGGCTCCTGCGACGGCCCGGAGCGGGTCGACGCAGGCAGGCGGCCTGGCCCGGTGTGATCCTGCCCGGGCTGGCCGGCGCGCTATGGGCTTACTTCGCCCTGGCCCCTGCCCTGGCCATCGTGATCCGCCATCAAGGGAACCCCGGCATCCATCCCAGCCCGCTGGAGATGGTGGGGAACCTCTGGCTCACCCTCTGGAGCGGATGGGCCGCGGATGCCCGCTTCGCCCTCGCGGCCGGCAGCGCGATGCTCCTCATCCTGGCTTGGGCGCTAAGCATCGCGATCCGCCGCGGGCTCCCCGCTTTGGGTTTCCCGCTCCTGACGGGAAGCCTCGCGCTGGCCGGCTTCCTTCTGGTCGGCTGGCGCTACAACTTCTTCGCCGCGCGCTACGGGGTGGTGGCCCTGCCCTCGCTCCTTCTGGCCCTCGCCCTCATCCTGGTCCACTCCCCCCGCCGGGTCCAAGCCCTCGCCGTCGGATGTGCCGGGCTGCTCGGGCTGATCGGCCTCTCCCGGACCATCCTCGCTTACACCGCTCTGCCCGAAAACAACCCCTGGTATGCGGAGGTCGTGACGGCGCTCCTCGAACGCGTCGCCCCGGGGGAGGTCGTGGTGGTCCAGGCCCCCTGGCACTATCAAGCCTTGCTAATGTATGCGCCCGACGCGCCATGGCATCTCTTCGATCTCAACGAGGAAGCCCGCTGGCGGGAGGCCCTCCGCGACCGTCCGGTCGTCTGGCTCCTCGGCGTCCCGGCCTATCGCGGGAACTGGGAGGTCCTCGAGGGGGCCCTGGCCGGCTGGATCCGAACCGTGGAGAAAGAATGGCCCGCGCCGGCGGACGCCGCCCTCGTGCGCTACGTCCCTCCGCCGGAGGCCCCCTCGTGGCAACCGCTCTCCGTCTCCTTCGAGGGCGGGCTGGTCCTCGAGGCGGCGGCCCTGGAGCTCCAGGGCCCGCCGGGGATCCTGCGGGTGGGCCTGCGATTGCGCGCCGCCGCCCCCATCTCGCAGCCCTACACCCTGTTCGTTCACCTGCTGGATCCCGCCGGCCGGTGGATCGCCGGCAGCGACGCGGAGCCGCCCATCCCCACCCCGGCGATGCAGCCGGGAGCTTCTGTCACCTTCTGGCACGCCCTCCAGGTCCCCACCTGGCTGCCGGCAGGGGTTTATCCGGTGACCGCCGGGGCCTATCCGACGGGGTCCAATGGATGGCCCCGCCTGCGCACCCGAACCGGCGAGGACGTGGCCCGGCTGGGAACTGTGTCCATCACCCCCCGCCCGGCCTGGCTCGACAGCCGGGACGGGTGGCGGTGCGGGGACCTGCTCCTGAGCCGCCTCACAGTGATGCGCTTGACGTCTTACCGGCAGGAGGGGCCGGACATCTTCCCGGAGTCGGGCCGGCCGGATCGCCTCTGGGTTCAGGCGGCCTGGCGGGTGGAAGCCGCAGGGGCGGGGCTGCCGGAGGTGATCGTGGAGACCGACAGAGGCGTGCAACAACTGGCGTGGCAGACATCCTCCGCCCTCGACGTCCGGTATGCTGCGGGTGAGGCCGTTGTCGGAGTCTGGGAGGGAGAGATCCCGCCGGATCTTCGCACACGCCGGCTGATCGTGCGGTGCCCCCGCGGAGAGGCTGAGATCCCCGCCTACACCCTGTCCCGCCAGCGCTGGCGCTGGAACTACAGCTGGGTTTTCTGGAATCGAATGCCATAATTGCAAAGGCTCATCCTATGGAGGGAACGGTTTTATGAGCATGCGCTGGGGAGTGCTGGCAACTATACCGCTGACATTCTGGGTTACGCTGGCCTTGATGCCTCCTGAGCTCGCTCAGATCGATGAGAAGCATGTGCTCTGGCAGGCTTCCTCTTATGGGGTGATCGAGATCGCCCGCAATCTGACGCGGGACAGCCATCCCCCACTTTATTACTGGCTGGTCCATTTATGGTGGGAGATGAGCGGCTTTGACCGGCCTTATGCCTATCGGGTGCTTTCTATCCTCCTGGGACTGACTGCGCTCCCGTTGGCTTTCCAACTCGGCAAGCAAGCGGCGGGGCCCCGCGTCGGGATGTGGGCCGCTATTCTGCTCGCTTTAAATCCCTTTTTCATCTTCCAGCTTTTCCTGATCCGTATGTATGGGAGCGTGATCGCCCTGGGCGCTGCATCGACATGGGTATGGTTGCTCTTGCTGCGGCGCCCCTCCCCCCGCCGGTGGTTGATATGGATCATCCTTCAGGGGGCTCTGCTGTTCATCCACTATTACAGCGTTCTGCTGCTTCTTGCACAGATCTTGATCCTCGGGCTTTACCGCCCCCGGGGCTGGCAGGTCGGGCTGACGCTCTCCACGCTGTTGTGGAGCGCCTTCGGGTTCTGGCTCCTTTGGGCCTATCCTGGAAGCCTGGAAAACACGGTGCGCAACCTTTCGGCGATCCCGGTGCGACCTCGGCCCTGGGAGGTCCTTGAGCACTTCTGGGCCAGCTGGCTAACCGGCCCTCTGAGCGATGGACACTTCGCCCGAGCAGCGGGGCTGGCCACCGCGCTGGGAGCTCTCGCCGTGTGGATATGCAAAGAGCCTCGGAAACGAGCTCCTCTCCCTGTTCAATGGCGACTGATCGGGATGGTTTCGTGGTTGCCCCTGGCGATGGGAGCCGGAATCGCATTGCGATGGCCCTTCTTCGGTGCAAGATACTTCGCGATGGTCCTTATCCCTTTCCTCGTGTGGGTCATCACCCCGATTGCGCTTCGAGCGCGGTGGTTTGTCATAACCTTCCTCGTGCCGGGCCTGATCAGTTTGCCTGCAATGCCCCTTATCCAGAGCTTCCCGGATGCCGGGGATACGAAAGAGATCGCAGCCATGCAAATCCTTGGGGGCGAGGACCCCATTCTGATCCAGGCCTGGTGGCATTCTCTTTGGCCAGAGTATCCAAGATTCCGCTCTTACGACTGGAATGATCCCCGTCAGCGTGCCATCGTCCTTTCACAACACCCATCCTTCTGGTTCATCGGGGTAACCCTCTACCGAGGTAATTGGGAGGAGTGGGTCACCGATCTCCAGCGGACTCACACCGTTGACTTTTACACGGAGATCGACCACTTCGTCCCCGAGCGTCGAGCGACCGTCATTCACTTCACCCGAAAAGCCCAGCCCGTCCGTTGGGATCCATTCACTGTCAGATGGGAAAACGGATTACAGCTCCAAGCGATCGGCCGGATCGATGAAAGCGCCAAACCCGGTCATCCGCTCCGCATCGCCCTTCGCATGAGCACAGATCGTCCCCTCACAAGCCGATGGACGCTCTTTCTGCACCTGGTGGATGAGCATGGCCAGCTTTGGTCAAATTGGGATGCAGAGCCGGAGCCTGGAGTCCAGCACTGGGCTCCCGGTCAAACCATTGAAGTGCATCGCAGCCTGTTGATCCCTCTTTACACACCTCCCGGCAGGTATCGGCTTCAGATCGGCTGGTATCCGACCGGAGCTCCCGGATTTCCCAGGCTTCCTCTGGAGGGAGGTGCCAGCGATTCTCTGATCATCGGAGAGATAGAGGTCCACCCGCGCGTTGATCCCGCGCGTGTCGGGAGCCTCTCTGCCGGCCCCGTAGAAGTAGAACCTCCTGTAGCCCGCATGGTCCAAGGTATCGATGGGTGGCGGCTGGAAGTTCAGGTGCGCTGGCGCAGTCGGAGCTATGCCCGCGTCTCAGGATGGCAAGTGATGCTGCGCACCCCTGATGGATCCATACCTCTGCAACGCGCATATCGAATTCCAGATGCCACAGTGGTAACGCCGGGATGGCTTACAGAGATCTGGATCAGTCCCCCGCTTTCGGGCACCCGACCTGCTTTGAGCGTTTTAGAGATTCTCTACGAAGGCCATCGCATTATAGGGCGCCCTGTATGGATTTTCCCGGCTGACACGGGCTGGGTTTATGGATGGGTGTTCCTGAATCGCTTTCCACGCTGAGTTGTTAGAACGTCGAGATCCCGTTAAAATTTAGGGAAAGACCAGAAGGGGTCTGACATGCATTTGCGAGAAGAGGAGCGGATGATGAGGAGAGAATCCCCGCGGTCGGGGGCCTGAGGCCCCCCCGACTGCCGGGTGGGTTTCGCCCGCCGACCGCCGGCCTCGGCCGGCGGTTTTTGTTTCAGGGTTCCGGAACGAGAGACGCCAAGACCCTTCACGCGATCCGGAGGTGCTCAATGGCGGAGAAGGTGCTGGTGTGCGTGGCTTGGCCCTACGCTAACGGCCCCCTGCATCTCGGGCATATCGCCGGCGCTTACCTGCCGGCGGACATCTTCGCCCGCTACCACCGCCTGAAAGGAAACCAGGTCCTCATGGTCTCCGGTTCGGATTCCCACGGGACCCCCATCACCGTCCAGGCGGATCGGGAGGGGATCTCGCCCCGGGAGCTGTTCGAGCGCTATCATCGGGTCTTCCTGGAGACCTGGCAGAAGTACGGCATCTCCTTCGATCTTTTCACCCACACTGACACGGAGAACCATCATCGGGTCTCCCAGGACATGTTCCTGCGCCTGTTGGAGAACGGCTATCTGTTCCGGCAGACCCAGCGCCAGTTCTACTCGGAGGTCTCCCGTCGCTTCCTTCCTGATCGCTACATTGAGGGCACGTGCCCGATCTGCGGCTACGAGCGGGCCCGGGGGGACCAGTGCGAGCGATGCGGGACGTTGCTGGAGGCCACCCAGCTCATCCATCCCCGCAGCCGAATCGACGGCAGCACCCCGGTGCTGCGGGAGACGGAGCACTATTTCTTCAACCTGCCGGCTTTCACCGAGCCGCTCCTGAACTACCTCCGGGACAAAGGCTACTGGCGCCCCAACGTCCTGACCTTCACCCTGAACTACATCCGCCAGGGCCTCCAGCCCCGTCCCATCACCCGCGACCTGGACTGGGGCATCCCGGTCCCCCTGGAGGGATTCGAGGGGAAGGTCCTCTACGTCTGGTTCGAGGCCGTCATCGGCTACCTCTCCGCCACCATCGAGTGGGCCGCCCTGCAGGGCCGCCCTGAGGCCTGGAAGGACTGGTGGTATGATCCGGCGGCGAAGATCGTCTATTTCATCGGAAAGGACAACATCCCCTTCCACACCATCATCTGGCCGGCCCAGCTGATCGGCACCGGCCGCCTCTATGAGGAGGACCCGTCCCGGCGCTTCACCCTCCCCTACGACGTCCCGGCCAACGAGTTCCTCAACCTGGAGGGGGACAAGTTCTCCACCAGCCGCAACTGGGCTGTGTGGGCCCTGGACGCCGCATCCCGCTACGCCGTGGACGCCCTGCGGTATTACCTGACGGCGATCATGCCGGAAACCCAGGATTCGGAGTTCCGGTGGATCGATTTCATCCGCCACAACAACGAGGAACTCCTCTCCATCTGGGGTAACCTGGTCCATCGGGTGCTCACTTTCGCCGCCCGCCATTTCGACGGCCAGGTGCCCATGCCCGGCCGGATGGAACCGCGCGACGCCGAGGTCCTGGCCCGGGTGGACGTCTCCTTCGAAACCGTGGGGCGCCTGATCGAGGGCTGTCGCTTCCGACAGGCCCTGGAGACGGTGATGGGACTGGCCGCCGAGGTGAACCGCTACCTGAACGAGCGGGAGCCCTGGAAGGAGATCCGCGAGGATCGAAACCGGGCGGCCACCACCCTCTACGTGGCCATGCGGGCCATCGACAGCCTGAAGATCATGTTCGCGCCCTTCCTTCCCTTCTCCAGCCAGCGGGTCCACGAGATGCTCGGCTACGAGGGAGACCTGGTGGGGCGGCTGACGGTGCGCGCGGTGGCCGAGCGGACCCGGGAGCACCTCGTCCTCACATACGAGGCCGACCCGCGGATCCGCTGGGAGCCCAGCCGGCTGACACCCGGCCAGCGCCTGAGGGAGATCCGCCCGCTGTTCGAGAAGATCGATGAGGGACGCGCCGAGGAGGAACGGGCTCGCCTGGGCCAGCCGACGGCATAGGCTCCCTCGCTCGCCGGTTCCGGGTCAGGCGCCCCCCATTCAACCTAAGGGCAGGAGCGAATCGATGCGACGGGAGATCCTCTCATGGGGAGATGTCGAGGCGCTGATCGACCACTTGCTGCCCCAGCTGCGGGGGCCCTTCGATGCCCTGCTCATGATCACCCGGGGCGGCATCGTCCCCGGAGGGATGATCGCCGAGGCCCTGGACATCAAATACATCCTGACCGCCGCGGTCCGCTTCCCGGAGGCCCAGGACCTGAGCCGGGTCAAGTTGTTCACATGGCCGACCTTCCTGCAGTTCCCGGAGGATGAGCTGCTGCGGGGCCGACGGGTGCTCATCGTGGATGACGTGTGGGCCAGCGGCCGCACCATCAACACCGTCCGCAGCCGCGTGGAGGCCGCTGGAGGATATCCGGAGACCGCCGTGCTGCATTACAAGCCCCGGGAGTCCCTCTTCCGCCACGGGCCAACGTATTACGCGGCCGTGACCGACGCCTACATCATTTATCCCTGGGAGCTGCGCCGCGGCACCGAGGGGGTCCGTCCGATGGAGCCTCTCGGTTAGCCCCCTTCGGATCCGGCCACGCGCCCCCATCCGCGCTGCCGGGCCACCTCGTAGAGCAGGAGCGCCGCGGCCACCGCCACGTTCAGGGACTCCATCCCCCGGGCCATGGGGATGCGCACGGTGCGATGGGGAAGGCTCCGGACCTGCGGGCCGGGGCCGGCGGCCTCGCCGCCCAGGACCAGGGTCACGGGCTCCCGCCAGTCCACCTCCCAGTAGGTGCGCTCCCCCTCTGGGGTGGCCAGCCAGAGGGCCGTGCCCTCGACCTGCTGGGGGAGCTCCGGCCACGAGATCCGACGCACCGGCAGGACGAAGTGGGCTCCCGCTCCCGCCCGCACCGCCTTCGGATGCCACGGGTCTGCCGTCCCCGGGGGGATGAGCACTCCCTCCGCCCCGGCGGCCGCGGCGCTTCGCAATACCGCGCCGACGTTGCCCGGCTCCTGAACCCGATCCAGCAGCAGGAGGAAGGTCGGAGCGGCCGGCCACGGCAGCTCCGGGATGGGGGCCACTGCGATCAGGCCCTGGGGGGTCTCGGCGTCCGTGCACATCCGGAGGATGGCCGGGGTGACCTCATAACAGGGGACCCCTGCTGCCTGCAGGCGGGCAAGGGTCTCCTGAGCCCGGGGGGTGGGCTCAGCGTAGAAGGCGAACGCCAGACGGTAGTCCGGGTGCCGAAGGGCGAAGCGAAGGGCCTCGTCGATCAGACGCGGGCTTTCCAGAACCATCTGACGGTAAGCCTGGCGGGCCTTCCGCTGTTCCAGAAGCGCCCGCACCCGCTTCACCTTCTCGTTGGCGGGGCTGGTGATCCGAAGCATCCTCGCCGCCCTCGGGCATCTCCTCCGGAAAAACCGATGCCGGCACCCTGTCGGCGCCGGCATCGAAGGAGGCGAGGCCCAAACCCGTTCAGGCGAGGCCCAGGGCCTGACGGGCCGTCTCCACCAGGCGGGCAAAGGCCGCCGCGTCCCGCACCGCCAGATCCGCCAGGACCTTGCGATTGAGCGAGATCCCGGCCGCCCGCAGGCCGGCGATGAACCGGCTATAAGAGAGCCCGTTCTGGCGGGCGGCAGCGTTGATGCGCATGATCCAGAGCCGACGGAAATCCCGCTTGCGCTCCCGCCGATGCTGGTAAGCATAAGCCAGGGACTTGATCATCGCCTCATGGGCCCGCCGGTAATGCCGGCTGCGGGATCCCCGCTGGCCTTCCACCATCTTGAGCACTTTCTTGTGGCGACGACGGTTGGTGACGCTGCTCTTAACCCGGGTCATTCGAACTCCCCCCGATCCGATCAAAAGATGTCCGCATCGTCCTTCAATCTTTCCGATCCAGATAGGGTGCCAGCCGCTTCACCATCTTATAGACGAAGGGCTCGGTCACCGTGAGCATCTCATCGTAGAGCCGCTTAGTGCGCTTGGCGCGCTTACGGCGCAAGTGGCTGCGGCCGATCTTGGCCCGCACCAGCTTGCCGCTCCCGGTATAACGCAGCCGCTTAGCGGTCGCCTTATGGGTTCGAATCTTGGGCACCTTCCATCACCTCCGGGCTGGATTCGGTCTTCCGCTCCGCCGGCTGGCTCCCCTTCCGACGCAGGGGGGCCAGCACCATCACCATGCTCTGGCCCTCCATGTTCGGGGGGATCTCCACCATCCCCACGTCGGCCACCTGCTCGGCAAAACGTTGCAACATATCCGTGGCCAGCTGCAGGTGCGTCATCTCCCGCCCGCGCATCCGAACCTGGACCTTCACCTTGTTGCCGTCGGTGAGGAAGCGACGAGCGTCCCGCACCTTGAACCCCACGTGATGGGGATCGGTGGTCGGCCGCAGGCGGATCTCCTTAACCACAATCTGCTTGAGGGCCTTGCGCGCCTCCCGTTCCTTCTTCGCCTGCTCATACATGAACTTGCCGTAGTCCATGATCCGGCAGACCGGGGGATCCGCCTGGGGGGCCACCTCCACCAGGTCCAGGCCGTGCTGGCGGGCCAGGGCCAGGGCCTCCACCAGGGAAACCACACCGATCTGCTTCCCATCCGGGCCGATCAACCGGACCTGACGGGCCCGGATGGCCTCATTCACGCGATACTTTCGGGCGGAAATATGCGCCTCCTTCCCCGGAACAGGATGCCGGGAAGATGATAACATGGGGCCGCCCGGACGTCAACCGGGGCCGAACCCGAGTCTCATCCTTCGAAGCCTTCCGGTTCCGACAGCACCCGACGGGCCGCCTCCGCCCAGGCCGGCGGCACTTGCACCTCCACCGGGCTGAAGACGGGAGCGATCACCGCGTGGAGGGCTTCATACCGCAGCCGCGCCGGGATCCCTTCTCCCTGAAGCCGGGCCTGGATCATTTGGCCTTCGATCAGGCTCCCGGCCTCATAGACGATGATCCACTCGGCCTCTGTCAACCGGCCCTCCTCAGGCCGAAGGGCCTTCCGTGGGGGATCCCCCGGCGGGAGCGGAAGGGGCACCCCGGGCCTGGGCGAGCATCTGCTCCATCTGCGCCCGGCTCTCCTCCAGCCACTTCCGCATCTCCTCCGCTCGCCGGCGGGCCTCCGCGGCGGCCTCCTCAGCCCGGCGCCGGGCTTCCAGGAGGGCCGCTTCAATCTGGGAGCGGGTCTGGCTCGCCACCTCCTCCGCCTGGCTCTTCAGCTCGATCCCCCGCTCCTGCAGCAGCCGCCGGGTCTCCTCACCCGAGCGAGGGGCGAACAGCAAGGCCACCACCGCTCCGACCAGAGCCCCCGTCAGAAATCCAGCAAGGAACGCGCCGAACTCCCCACCGCTCTCCCGCGCTGCCATGATAGACCTCCTCGTTCATCAGGATGGGCACCCCTGCGTCAGGAGGCCCGGCCTCGCAACAGACGGACAAAGGTCCTCAGCGCATGGGCAACCCCGGCCGCCATGCCGGCGGCCTCGATGACCGGCCGGGCCAGACGCCGGCTCAGGAAGGCGCTGGTGCCGTGCACCGTGTTCACCGTCTCCTGCGCGCGGCTCAGGATCGGCCGGACCTCCTCCTGCAGCCAGTCGACCAGACGGATCAGGCGGTAGATCAGGAACGTCGTCACCGCAGCGAGCAACGTCAATTGCATCGCCAAGGCAATGATCAAGATGTCCCGGAGGACGGCGGCGGCCGCCGGATGGGTGTAAAGGAAAACGAGAACGGCTCCCATCGCGCTGGCGACCGCCAGGCCGATCAGGATCCAGAACCAGCGGGGCATCGCACGCATAGGTTCCCCACGCTGCAGGATGATCTCGGGAAGGAGCCTGCCGCCTCTCCACCCGAACTGCCACCCGGCTTCATTATACCTGATCCGCGCAGGAATCCGCTCGAATGAACAGGCCTCCGACTCACTCGAACCCGGCAAGGTCGGTGGGGAGGCCCCCGGCTCCATCGGGCATGCAGCGGGGGCGCCGGATTTGACAAAATGCGGGCCCCTGCGTATAGTTAGGTTTAGCCTCATGAAGACCCGATCTCTCCATCCCAACCGTTCACGAGAACCGCGGCCCTGGCCCCGGAAGGTCAGGGTAGGTTCTCTTGTTGTCTTTTACAGAACATGGGTGGAAGCGGACGGCGGGAGAAGGTGAGCGCGGTGCGCCTCTTTCCCGAATCCTGCCCGACATGAATCCGGACTTCCCGTCCACGGGAGCAGACGCCGGGGTCCAGAGCGGACCATCCCCATTCGAGTCGATCTTCGCTTGCGGAGCGCGCCAACGACGGGGTGCTTTTGCCTGCGCCCGGGCAAGGGCTGGATGGTCTGGACTGCTCGGGTGGCTCCAGAGGCAGAAAGCTTCCTGGGGATCCCTGATCGATCGGAATCGTCCGTGATGCCGTGATGAAGGAGGCACCTGTGGAGGCCAAGGAGTTTCGTGCGCTGCGGATCTCGCTGGCCTCGCCGGAACAGATCCTGTCGTGGTCTTACGGCGAGGTGACCAAGCCAGAGACCATCAACTACCGCCGGCTGCGCCCGGAGAAAGACGGGCTGTTCTGCGAGGTCATCTTCGGCCCGACCCGGGATTATCAGTGCTATTGCGGGAAATATAAGGGCCCCCGTTACAAAGGCATCGTCTGTGAGAAGTGCGGGGTCGAAGTCACCCGCGCCTCCGTGCGCCGGGAGCGCATGGGCCATATCACCCTGGCCGCCCCGGTCGCCCATATCTGGTATACCCGTCGAGTTCCCTCCTACCTGGGGTTGCTGCTGGATATCTCCCGCCGCAACCTGGATCGGGTTCTCTACTTCGCCCAGTATGTGATCACCTCGGTGGATGAGGAAGCGCGGCAGCGCGCCCTCAAGCGGCTGGAAGAGGAGTTCGAGCGAGAGCGTCGCGCCATCGAAGCCAAATACCAGAAGGAGATCGAGACCCTTCTGGCCAAGGTCCAGAAGCTGGAAGAGAAGGAGCGCCAGAAGCTGGCGGACCGAGAGGCTCGCATCGAGGAGAAGTGGGACGCGGAGGTTGAGGCGTTGATGCGGGAGGCGCAGCGCACCCAGGCCCGCCTGGAGGAGCGGCTGGGGAAGACCATCCGCGTCCCCATCGTCTTCGAGCCCACCGGCGAGGTGATCGCCGACGCCGGGGAGACGGTGGGCCGGGAGCATCTCTCCGCCCTGAAGCGCATCCTGGAGGAACAGCTGAACCGGATCAAGGAGAGGGAAGCGGCGGAGCGCTCCCGTGCCCTGGCCCGGACGGAGGAGACGCTGAAGGCGCTGCGGGAGGCGGCGGAGGAGAAGATCGCCGCCCTTAAGGATCAGGCCGCCCGGGAGATCGAGGCGCTGCGCCAGCGCATCCAGGCGGACCGGGACGAGCTGGTGAGCCTGGCCCCCCTGCAGTTTCTGGGTGAGAACAAGTATCGCGAGCTGAAGAGCAAATGGGGTCAGGTCTTCAAGGCGGAGATGGGGGCGGAGGCCTTCCTGGAGATCCTCCAGCGCCTGGACCTCGAACAGATGGCCAAGGAGCTGTGGCAGGAGATCCGCCAGGCCAAGTCCAAGCAGCGCCGCAAGAAGGCCATCAAGCGCCTCCAGATCGTCCGCGCCTTCCTTCGCAGCGGCAACCGACCCGAATGGATGATCCTGCGGGTCCTGCCGGTGCTCCCGCCGGACCTTCGGCCCATGGTCCAGCTGGACGGCGGGCGCTTCGCGACCTCGGACCTGAACGATCTCTACCGGCGGGTGATCAATCGAAACAACCGGCTGAAGCGCCTGCTGGAGCTGGGGGCGCCGGACGTGATCATCCGCAACGAGAAACGCATGCTCCAGGAGGCCGTGGACGCCCTCATCGACAACTCCCAGCGGGGCAAGGCCATGTCCCGCCGCGGGCGCCGGGAGCTCAAGTCCCTGAGCGACATGCTGCGAGGGAAGAAGGGGCGCTTCCGCCGCAACCTGTTGGGCAAGCGGGTGGACTACTCCGGGCGCTCGGTGATCGTGGTGGGGCCGCAGCTGAAGCTCCACCAGTGCGGCCTTCCCAAGACCATGGCCCTTGAGCTCTATAAGCCCTTCGTCATCGCCCGGCTGATCCAGTATAACTACGCCACCAACATCAAGGGGGCCAAGCGGCTGATCGAGCGCCAGCGGCCCGAGGTCTGGGAGGTGCTGGAGGAAGTCATCAAGGAGCGGCCGGTGCTGCTCAACCGCGCCCCTACCCTCCACCGCCTGGGCATCCAAGCCTTCGAGCCCGTGCTGGTGGAGGGCAAGGCCATCCAGATCCACCCCTTGGTCTGCGCCGCCTTCAACGCCGACTTCGACGGGGACCAGATGGCCGTCCACGTCCCCCTCTCCGAGAAGGCCGTCTGGGAGGCCCGAAACCTGATGCTCTCCAGCAAGAACCTCCTGCTACCGGCCAACGGCGAGCCGGTGGTCGGGCCCACCAAGGACATGGTGCTGGGTTGCTACTACCTGACGATGAGCCCGCCCAACGGAGCTGCCGGCCCGACCCGCGTCTTCGCCAGTCTGGAGGAGGTGGAGCTGGTCTACCAGCTGGGGAAGATCTCCCTGCACACCCCCATCCGGGTCTACACCCGGACGGTGTATGACGAGAACGGGCAGCGCTATCCGGACGGCCAGCCCCGCCCGCGGCTGATCGAGACCACCGTCGGCCGGGTCCTCTTCAACCTGGCCCTGCCCGAGGCGCTGCGCTTCGTGAACGAGACAATGGACAAGGGCCGGCTGAAGGATCTAGTGGCCCAGTGCTTCCAGTGGCTGGGGCCGGAGGCCACGGTGGAGATGGTGGACCGGCTGAAGGACATCGGCTTCCAGTATGCCACCCGCTCGGGCGTCACCATCGCCGTGGCCGACCTGGAGATCCCGCCCACCAAGCGGGAGGTGCTGGCCCGCTACGAGGCCATGGTGGCCGAGGTGGAGCGCCAGTATCGACGCGGCCTCCTCACGGATGAGGAGCGCTACAACCGCGTCGTCGACCTCTGGCAGCGGGCCACCAATGAGATCGCCGAGGCCGTCAAGCAGACCATGAGCCCGGATAACAACGTGACCATCATGGCTGTCTCCGGCGCCACCAAGGGTGGCTTCCAGCCGGTCGCCCAGCTGGCCGGCATGCGCGGCCTGATGGCGGACCCGGCGGGGCGGATCATCGAGCTGCCCATCCGTTCGAACTTCCGCGAGGGCCTCACCACCATCGAGTATTTCATCTCCACCCACGGCGCCCGCAAGGGCCTGGCGGACACCGCCCTGCGCACGGCCGACGCGGGCTACCTCACCCGGCGCCTGGTGGATGTGGCCCAGGACGTCATCGTCAATGCCTACGACTGCGGCACCCGCGCCGGCATCTGGATCCGGGCGAGCGACGACGTAGGCGGGCAGACCCTCAAGGAGCGGATCTTCGGCCGCGTCCTGGCCGCCCCCGTCTTTGATCCGAAGACCGGAGCCCTCATCGCCGACACCGGCACCCTCCTCGACGAGGTGCTCTCCGAGCGCATCGAGAAGGCGGGGGTGCAGGAGGTCTACGTCCGCTCGCCGATGACCTGCCAGCTCCGCTACGGGATCTGCGCCCTCTGCTACGGGCGCGACCTGGGCACGGGCCGGTTGGTGGAGGTGGGCACCGCCGTGGGGATCATCGCCGCCCAGTCCATCGGCGAGCCGGGGACGCAGCTCACCCTGCGGACCTTCCACACCGGCGGCGTGGCCGGCGTGGCCGACATCACCCAGGGCCTGCCGCGGGTCGAGGAGCTGTTCGAGGCCCGCAAGCACCCCAAGGGCGAGGGCCTGATGGCCGACATCGACGGCGTGGTCCATATCTACCGCACCGAGGAGGGGCTGCGGCGGATCCGCCTGGTGAAGAGCGAGCTCCGTGAGGACGTCTACGAGATCCCCGGCAACTGGTCCATCAAGGTGGAGGACGGCCAGACCGTCAGCGAGGGCCAGGTGCTGGCCAGCCGGGGTGACCAGCAGATCGTCGCCCAGCATGGCGGCCGGGTGGTCTACCGGAAGGGCGAGCCCCTCAAGGTGGTCTATGAGGTCCGGGAGGAACGGGAATACGATGTGCCGGCCACGGCGCGCCTCCTGGTAGAGGAGGGCCAGAAGGTGAAGGCTGGCGACGCCCTCACCGAGGGGCCCAAGAATCCACATCGCATCCTCAACCTGCTCGGGCGGGAGGCCGTGCAGCTCTACTTGCTCAGCGAGATCCAGAAGGTCTACCGCTCCCAGGGCGTGAACATCAACGACAAACACTTCGAGATCATCATCCGCAAGATGCTGAGCAAGGTCCAGATCATCAACCCGGGCGACACGGACTTCCTGCCCGGCGACCTGGTGGACCGCCTGATCCTCCAGGACATCAACGCGCGCCTGGTCGCGGAGGGCAAGCGCCCGGCCACCGCCCGTCAGGTCCTGCTGGGCATCACCAAGGCTGCCCTGGCCACGGACTCCTTCCTCTCGGCGGCCTCCTTCCAGCACACCATCCGGGTGCTGGCTGGGACGGCCCTGGAGGGCAAGATCGACGAGCTGCGCGGCCTGAAGGAGAATGTGATCATCGGGCGCCTGATCCCGGCCGGGACCGGCTTCAAGTATTACGCCGAGAAGCGCGGGATGGAGGACATGTCCCGCGGCGGCACCGGCCCCACCCTGGCCGAGGCGGTTACCACCGCCATCGACCTGTGATGAGCGCGGAAGTCCATACCACGGGGGGCAGGCCGGAACGCCTGCCCCCCGTGTTGTTCCGCCGGAGGGGATGATCCCTGCGTCATGCATTCTGCGAGAGGCCGACCGGGATGCGCTCCGTTTTCGTGGCCCTCGATCTGGAAACCACCGGCCTGGATCCGGAGACCGACGCCATCATCGAGATCGGCGTGGTGAAGTTCCGGGGGGAGACGGTCCTGGACGAGTGGGGAACGCTGGTCCGCCCTGAGCGCCCCATCCCGCCCGCCGTTGTGGAGCTCACCGGCATCCGCCCGGAGGAGGCTGAGCAGGCGCCGCCGTTGCGGGCCCTGCTCCCTCGCCTCCGGGCGCTGGTGGGAGACGCCGTCCTGGTGGGGCATTCCATCGATCAGGACCTGGCCTTTCTGCGCCGCTACGGTCTCTTCCGGGAGAACGAAGCCCTGGACACCTATGAGCTGGCGGCCATCCTGGTCCCTTACGCCGGTGGCCACAGCCTCTCCACCCTGGCCCGCGACCTGGGGATCCCGGTGGAGGTGGTGCACCGGGCCCTGGAGGACGCCCGGCTGACCCACCGGCTGTTCCAAGCGTTGTTCGAGCGGGCTTGCCAGCTCCCCGAGCCCATCCTGGAGGAGATCATCCGGCACGCGGCCCGCTTCCCGTGGCCCCCGCGCCGCTTCTTCGAGGAAGCCCTGCGGGCCGTGCAGCGGGGCCGGTTCGCGGACCAGAGCATCGGGGCCCAGCTGCGGGCGAAGGGCCGGGCCACCGCCGAGGCCTATCTGGCCCCGCCCCCCGTGCGGGCCCGCCCCCTCCGCCCCCGCCGCGAGCCTCAGCCGCTGGATGAGGAGGCGTTGGCCCGGCTGCTGGAGCCGGGAGGCGCCCTCTCTCGCATCTTCCCGGACTATGAACACCGTCCCCAGCAGGTCGAGATGCTCCGGGCCGTGGCCGCCTCCTTCAATGAAGGAACCCACCGGATGATCGAGGCGGGGACCGGGGTGGGCAAGAGCCTGGCCTATCTGATCCCCGCCGCCGTCTGGGCCCTGCAAAACGGCGAGCGGGTGGTGATCTCCACTTACACGATCCCTCTCCAGGAGCAACTGCTTCAGAAGGACATCCCCGTCCTCCAGCGCCTGTTCTCCGAGTCCGGGCTGGCGGATGGATCGGCGCTGCGGGTGGCGCTCCTCAAGGGGCGAGCCCATTACCTCTGCCCGGCGCGGGTGATGCAGCTGCGGCACGCCGGGCCCTCCAGCATCGACGAGCTGCGCATGCTGGTCAAAATCCTGGTGTGGCTGCCCACTACCCGCACCGGTGATGGGGATGAGCTGTATCTGCCCACACCCGCGGAGCGCGCGCTGTGGGCCCGTCTCTCCGCCGACAACGAGGCCTGCACGGCCGAGGTCTGCGCCGCATGGGGCGAGGGAGGCTGCTTCCTTCACCGCGCCCGCAAGGCCGCCGAGGCCGCCCACCTGATCATCGTCAACCACGCCCTCCTCTTCGCCGACGTGACGACCCAGAACATGGTGCTCCCGGAGCACCGCCACCTGATCATCGATGAGGCCCACCACCTGGAGGAAGCGGCCACCCGGCAGCTTACGGTGGAGATCGATCGCTTCGGGCTGCTGCGTCTGCTCCAGGAAGCCGGCGGGGCTCGGGATCACCGGACCGGGGGGCTGGCCGGCGCGTTGACCACCTTGAGCCGGGGCCTGCCCCCTGCCCTCCGCGGCCCCCTGACCGGCCTGACGCGCCGGTTGAGCGAGGCCGTAGAGGCCGCCCGCACCGGCGTGGATGTCCTGATGGACGCCCTCGTGGCCTTCCTGGAGGCCGCTGCGCCGGGGCGGGGGGAACACGCCCGCAAGGTCCTCCTCCAGGGGGCCGAGCGCCAGCGCCCGGCCTGGGCCGCGGTGGAGCAGGCATGGGAGTTGCTCTCGGCCCGCTGGCGGGCCGTCCAGGAGGCGCTGGCAAGCATCCGTGCCGCGCTGACAGAGTTGCTGGAGCATGGCTTCGCCGAGGTGGAGGAGCCGCTGGGCCTGGTTCAGGTCTTAAGCCATGACTTCGAAAGGGCCCGTCAGGTCCTGGAGGCGGCCATCCGCAATCCCTCGCCGGACACCGTCTACTGGCTGGAAGGCCAGGGGGAAGGGGGGAGCTGGCCTCATGTCCGTCTGCACGCGGCCCCCCTGGAAGTGGGCCCGCTGGTGCGGCGGCACCTGCTGGGGTCCCGGCGCTGCGTGATCATGACCTCGGCCACCCTGCAGACGGTGGACCGGGAACGCCAGGCTCCTTCCTTCGCGTTTCTGAAAGAGCGGTTGGGGGCCTGGGAGATGGAGGAGCTGGCCCTGGATTCCCCCTTTGATTACCGGCGGAACGCCCTGGTGTATCTGGTGACGGACATCCCGGAGCCGGGGCAGGCGGGCTACCAGCGAGCGGTGGAGCAGGCGGTGCTGGAGGCGGCCCGGGCCATCGGCGGACGCACCATGGTGCTCTTCACCGCTTACGCGCCCCTGCGGCGGGCCGCCCGGGCCCTCGCCGATCCCCTCGCCCGGCTCGGCATCTCCGTCTACGAACAGAGGGACGGAAGCTCCCGGCGCCAGCTGGTGGAACGCTTCCGTTCAGCGGAGCGGGCGGTGCTGCTGGGGACCCGGAGCCTCTGGGAGGGGGTGGATATCCCCGGGGAAGCCCTCTCATGTCTGATCATCGCCAAGCTGCCTTTCGAGGTTCCCGACGAGCCGATCTTCGCCGCCCGGAGCGCCCGCTACCGCGATCCGTTCCTGGATTACGCGGTGCCGGAGGCGGTGCTGCGGTTCCGCCAGGGCTTCGGGCGCCTGATCCGCCGCCGTTCCGACCGGGGGGTGGTAGTGATCCTGGATCGGCGGGTGCTGACCCGCACGTATGGAGCCTGGTTCCTGACCGCCCTTCCCCCGTGCACCCTCCATCGAGGTCCTCTGTCCGACATCGGTTCGGTGCTGAAGGACTGGTTGATGGGCGCTGCGGCGAAGTGAGAAGTTCCGATGCCTCCGAACCGATCCCGTTTGCCGGGCGAAAGGCTCCCCACGTAAAATTCAAACCACATCGGATCGGGGAGGGCGGTTGCTGTTCGGCATCCGGCCCTTGAAAGCGATCAGACGCCTCAGCATCGCGAGCCCTGAACCCGGGGTAGCGGACGGGCGAGGAGGTGGGATGTGGAGCGGAGCCTTCGCGGGCTGGCGCGGACGTGGGGCGGGCGCCTGGATGAGCTCACCCGAGCGCTTCGGCAATCCGTTCAGAGCGGCGCTCTCTGGGTCCCCATCCTGGCGGTCCTGACTGCGATGGGGATCGGCGGGGTTGTGGTCTTCGTCGCCACCGGCAAGCCTCAGCTGGCCCTCCTGGCTTATCAGGGGCTGTGGGAAGGGGCCTTCGGCTCCCCCAAGGCGTTAAGCGAAACCCTGGTGCAGATGACCCCCTACGTGTTCGCCGGGTTGGGCATCGCCCTGGCCTTCCACGGAGGATTGTTTAACATCGGGGCGGAAGGCCAGCTGGCCCTGGGGGCCATCGTCGCGGCGTGGATCGGCTACGCCCTTCCCTCTCTGGTGGGCGGGACCATCCCGGCTCTTCTGCATCTGCCGCTGGCCATCCTGGGTGGGGCGCTGGCCGGCGCCCTGTGGGCCGCCATCCCGGGCTGGCTGAAGGCCCGCACCGGCGGGCACGAGGTCATCAACACGATCATGATGAACTACATCGCCCTGCTGATGGCCAGCTATCTCCTGAACGGCCCCATGCGGGATCCCAGCCCGACCAACGTGGTGGCCCGCACCCCTCGCATCGCAGAGACCGCCCGTCTCCCCCGACTGTTCGCTGATCCGGATCTCCGGTTGCACGCCGGGTTCCTGATCGCCCTGGGGATGGCCCTGCTGGTGGCCTGGCTGCTCTGGCGGACCACCCTGGGCTTCGAGATCCGGACGGTCGGCCTGAACCCTCACGCGGCCCGCTATGCGGGCATCCCCATCGTCCGGATCACTGTGCTCACGATGGCCATGAGCGGCTTCCTGGCCGGGATGGCGGGCGCGGTGCAGGTGACGGGGCTGAATTACCGGCACGAGCTGAGCTTCAACCTGGGCTACGGCTTCGACGCCATCGCCATCGCCCTGCTGGGGAAGGTTCACCCCATGGGAGTGGTGCTGGCCGCCTTCCTCTTCGGAGCCCTGCGCAACGGGGCCAGCCGCATGCAGTTCCTCACCCAGGTCCCGGTGGATCTGATCTCGGTGATCCAGGCCCTGATCCTGATGTTCGTGGCCGCCGAGGCGATCGTGCGCACGCTGTATCGGCCGCTATTCCGGGGCGCGGCGGAGGAGGAGCGGATGGTGCTCACTCGAGGATGGGGAGAGCTGTGAAGAGGATGACCTCGAGATATCCCGCGAACGATGCGTGGGGCGCCTGAGGGGATCCGATCGGGGAGCGAAGAGGGGATGGACGCGCGACGGTTCGGCTTCATCATCGGGGTGATCGCCCTGATCTTCGGGGCGGCAGTGGCCCTGGGATACGGACGGTATCCCGCGGCGGTGATCCTCGTCAGCATGCTGGCCACCACCATCCGGGTCTCTACCCCTTTGGTGCTGGGAGCCCTCTCCGGGATCTTCTGCGAGCGCAGCGGGGTGGTTAACATCGCCATCGAGGGGATGATGCTCACCGCGGCCTTCACCGGCTTCACAGCTTCCCTTTACATCTACGATGCCGGCGCGCCCGGCATGGTGGCGCTGCTCCTGGGCGTGCTGGTGGCCATCTTGAGCGGGGCGCTCCTGGGCCTGCTCCACGCCGTCCTCTCGATCACGTATAAGACCGATCAGATCATCAGCGGGACGGTGATCAACATCCTGGCGGTGGGGATCACCGGCTACCTGAACCGCCAGCTGTTCTTCGGCGGTCAGATGCCCCACTCCCCCGGCGTGCTCCCCCGCATCTCCCTCCCGGTGCTCTCGGAGCTCCCCCTGGTGGGGAGCATCTTCAGTCAGCAGCCCATCACCTGGCTAGCCCCCCTCCTGGTCCTGGCCGTCCACATCCTGCTTTTCCATACTGTCTGGGGGCTGCGCACCCGAGCGGTGGGGGAGCATCCTCGGGGGGCGGACACCCTGGGCATCGATGTGATCCGCATGCGCTATATCAATGTGATCCTGGGTGGGGCGATGGCCGGGCTGGCGGGGGCCTACTTCACCCTGGAGTCGGTGCCGGCCTTCGAGCCGTTGATGACCAACGGCCGGGGCTTCATCTCCCTGGCGGCGATGATCTTCGGGAACTGGACCCCCTTCGGGGCGTGGGCGGCCACGCTGCTGTTCGGGGCGGCCCAGGCCCTGCAGGCCAACGCCCAGCAGTTCGAGTTCCCCGCCCCCTCCCAGTTCGTGGGGATGGTGCCCTACGTGATGACCATGCTGGTGCTCACCGGCATCGTCGGCCGCACCATCCCGCCGGCGGCGGACGGACAGCCGTATGAGCGCGAGGCGCTGCCGCCTCGCCGTCGGACCCAGCGCCCGGCGGCCCTGCCCTTCTCCGCCGATGGGGAGATCCTTCAGGCGGTCGGGATCGTCAAGCGGTTCCCCGGGGTGGTGGCCAACGACCACGTGAACTTCTCCCTGCGCCGGGGCGAGATCCACGCCATCCTGGGGGAGAACGGGGCCGGCAAGACCACCCTGATGAACATCCTCTACGGCCTGTATCATCCGGACGAAGGCGAGATCTACGTGAAGGGGCAGCCGGTGGAGCTGCGCCGGCCGAACGACGCCATCCGCCTGGGGATCGGGATGGTCCACCAGCACTTCATGCTGGTGCCGGTGTTCACCGTGGCCGAGAACATCATCCTGGGCCAGGAGGTCCGCCGCGGCCCCTTCCTGGATCTGCGCCGGGCGGTTCAGGAGGTGCGGGAGCTCTCCCGCCGCTACGGCCTGGAGGTAGACCCGGAGGCCCTGGTGAAGGACCTACCGGTGGGCGTCCAGCAACGGGTGGAGATCCTCAAGGCCCTTTACCGCAACGCCGACATCCTGATCCTGGACGAGCCCACGGCGGTGCTGACGCCCCAGGAGACCGAGGAGCTGTTCCGGGTCATGCGTCACCTGCAGCGGCAGGGGGTCTCCATCATCTTCATCACCCACAAACTGAAAGAAGTGCTGGCGGTGGCGGACCGCATCACGGTGCTCCGGAACGGGCGGGTGGTGGGCGTGCTGACGCCGGAGGAGGCGGACGAGGCCCACCTGGCCGCGATGATGGTCGGGCGTGAGGTGATGCTGACGGTGGAGAAAGCCCCCGCACGGCCCGGGGAGGAGGTCCTGCGGGTGGAGGATCTGCGGGTGCGGGACGACCGGGGGGCGCTGGCGGTGGATGGAGTGAGCTTCTCCGTGCGCGCCGGCGAGATCCTGGGGATCGCGGGGGTGCAAGGGAACGGACAGACCGAGCTGATCGAGGCTCTGGTGGGGTTGCGCCCCGTCTCCGGCGGCCGGGTGTTCCTGCTTGGGGAGGAGGTGACCGGCCGTCCGCCCCGGGCCCTGATCGACCGCGGGATGGCGCACATCCCGGAGGATCGGCAGAAGCACGGCCTGGTGCTGCCTTACTCCGTCGCCGACAACCTGGTTCTGAACGCTTATGACCGCCTGCCCTTCGCCCGGGGCCTCCAGCGGCAGCCCCAGGCGATCCTGGAACACGCTCGCCGTCTCATCGCCCTTTATGACATTCGGACCCCGAGCCCCTACATGCCTGTCCGCAACCTCTCCGGCGGCAACCAGCAGAAGGTGATCGCCGCCCGGGAGCTGTCCCGGCCCATCCGGCTGCTGGTGGCCAACCAGCCCACCCGGGGGCTCGACGTGGGGGCCACCGAATACATCCATCGCAAGATCGTGGAGATGCGGGACCAGGGGGTGGCCGTGCTCCTGGTCTCCACGGAGCTGGACGAGATCTTCTCCCTATCCGATCGGATCGCGGTGATGTATCGGGGGCGCATTGTGGCCGTCCTGGAGGCGGCGGAGGCCACGCTGCAGCAGGTGGGCCTGCTGATGGCCGGGGTGCTCCCGGCCCCCGCGCGGACGGACGGGGAACGCCCCGCCGCCCAAACCCTTGCCGGATGAGCGAGGGCACGCATCGATGTTCGATCCCGGCAGGAGGCGGAGATGAAGCGGATTTGCGTGATCGGAGCCGGCTACGTCGGATTGACCACCGCGGCTTGCCTGGCGGACCTGGGCAATCGGGTGGCGTGCGTGGATATCAATGAGGAAAAGATCGCCATGCTGCAGGAAGGCCGGCTCCCCATCTTCGAGCCAGGGCTGGAAGAGATCGTCCGCCGCAACATGAAGGCGAGCCGCCTTTCCTTCACGACCTCATATGAGGAAGGCATCAACGGCCTGCCGGCGGAGTTCGTCTTCATCGCCGTGGGGACCCCCGAGGGGGTGGACGGAGAGGCAGATTTGCGGTATGTGCGCATGGCCGCGGAGCGCATCGGGGAGGTGATGGACCATCCCCTCATCATCGTCAACAAGAGCACGGTGCCGGTGGGGACCGGAGATTGGGTGGCAGACATCGTGCGCAGCCGCCAGCGCCAGCCCATTCCCTTCTGGGTGGTCTCCAACCCCGAGTTCCTGCGGGAGGGGTCAGCGGTTTACGACTTCATGAACCCCGATCGCATCGTCCTGGGCTCGCTGGATCGGGAAGCAGCGGAGAAGGTAGCCCAGCTGTATCTGCCCCTGCGCAGCACCATCATGATCACCGACCTGCGCACCGCCGAGATGATCAAATACGCCTCCAACGCCTTCCTGGCCACCAAAATCTCCTTCATCAACGAGATCGCCAACATCTGCGAGGCCCTGGGGGCCGATGTGAAGGAGGTGGCGGCCGGCATGGGCTATGACAAGCGCATCGGCCGCGCCTTCCTGGACGCCGGGGTGGGGTGGGGGGGCTCATGCTTCCCTAAGGACGTCAAGGCCCTCATTCACATGGCCGTCGTCCACGGGTGTCATCCGCAGCTGTTGCAGGCGGTGGTGGAGATCAACCGGGATCAGCGGCGGCGGGTGGTGTGGAAACTAAAGGAGATCCTGGAGGATCTGCGGGGCATGGTGATCGGGCTGCTGGGGCTGGCCTTTAAGCCGAACACCGATGACATCCGGGAGGCCCCGGCCCTGGAGATCGCGGGGCTGCTCCTCCGGGAGGGGGCTGTCGTGCGGGCCTACGATCCGGTCGCCATGCCCAACGCCGCGCGGGTCCTGCCCCAGGTGATCATGTGCGCCGATCCCTACGAGCTGGCCGAGGGCGCCGACGCCCTGGTGGTGGTGACGGACTGGAACGAGTTCAAGCATCTGGATCTCCCGCGCATCAAGCAGCTCATGCGGCGGCCGGTGATCATCGACGGCCGTAACATCTATGAGCCCGAGATGATGCGCGAGCTGGGCTTCATCTACCGGGGGATCGGCCGGGGGTATAATCGGACAGGATCGGATCGCGAATAGCCAGAGCAGGTCGTCTTCTTTCACGCTCGGCTGCGTTCCGAACAGGGCAAAAGGGGCGGTTATGGCCTCAGCCCCCTCGCGCCGGGTTGATCCCTCGGGGACTCAGGATGATACAAGAGCCCGCCGATTGATCCGGCTGGCTGTTTCCTTCCTGTTTTCTATCCTCCTGAATTCTTACACGTGGACGCTTGATCCTCAGCCAGCCTCTCCTTCATCCGAAGGGCCTGCCTCTCATCCTGCGGATCCGGCCCCGCCGCCGGGACGGTCCTTCGCTTCCCTGGCAGAGTTCTGGGCCGGTCAGGCGGAGTGGATCCTGGAGGTCCCGGATACGGGACTTCCGTTGGGGGAATCCGATACGGTCTGGCGCGGCGGCTTAGAATTCTGGTCCTATCTGCACGCCAGCTTTCCTTCCGCGGGGGTGGTGGATTCCTGCGGCCAGCCGGTCCCCTTCCCGGGGTGTGTCACCCTGTGGCGCAGCACCGATGGGGGCCGTCACTTCCGCCTGGAACGTCCGGTCTGCCTGATCCCATGCGCCCGCTGCCCTTGCGATCCCCAGCGGGATCAGGTCGATCAACAACAGTATCCCCGGGTCTTCTTCGAGAGAAGACGGGCCTATATGGTGTATGAATGGCGTGGAGCTGTTTACCTGCGGATCTCCCCGGATGGCCTTCGCTGGTCCCCGGCGCTGCGGATCCCGGGCACCGGATGGTCCTCCCCGGCCCGTCGATGCCGGCCCGAGGAACGGGTGGGGAGGCATCCCCACATCCTTTCCGAGCGGGAGTATGGGGAGTGCCTGGCTGGAGGTCCGCCGGGCCTTTTCGTCACCGGAACGCGTCTGTATGTGTTCGTCAACCTGGGGCGGAGCCCCGGGCACATGGGATGCCTGGTAGGCCCGAAGGCCCTGACGGCCCGGGGCTGGCGGCGTTGCACCGCCAATCCCCTTTTCGGGCCGGAAGCCGATTACGGCCCTCTGGAGCTCACGGGCCCTGCAGCCAATCGTTACTTTGAGTTCCGCACCATCTCCGCCGCCGATGTGGTGCGGGAGGGTTCCCACTACTATATGGTCTATGAAGGCATCCGAGGTCCCAGCCGGCCCGGCGTGGGGGACGACCAGTTCGGGCTGGGGATGGCCCGCAGCCGGAGGCCCTTCATCGATGGCCCCTGGGAGAAATATCCGGGCAACCCGCTGTTGATGGACCTGCCGGGCAACGTCGGCGTCGGCCATGCCGATCTCGTTCAGGTGGGCCCGGCAGTGTATCTTTACACCGCCACTCCCTTCGGCACGCGGGGTCGTTACGTGCTGGTGAAGAAACTTTGAGGATCTCCCAAGCCCATGAGTTCCTGGGAGGTGCGCTATGCGGAAGTTGCGCAGGCTCTGTGTGTTGGCCTTGATCGGCCTGCTCGGCTGCGGCGGGCCTTCGACGGTCGCCCCCCTGCAGACCCCCTCACCGCTTCCGGCAACGGCGAACCCATCGCCCGCCTCTACCCCTACCCCGGCCATCACGCCTACCCCCACTCCAGCGCCGACCCCTACGTCGACCGCCACCCCCACACCCCTCCCGCTTTCCACGCTGCGCGGGCGGATCGTATTCACGCTTTGCAGCCTCGACTACAGTCAGTGCGATCTCTCCTCGGTGCGACCGGATGGAAGCGATCGGATTGATCTGACCGCTACACCCCACGAGTCCGAATCCTCTCCCAGCGTTGCCCCGGACGGGACATGGCTTGTGTTTGACTGCATGCCCGGGATCTGTCGGATGAACGCGGATGGAAGCGGACGGCGCGTGCTCACTTCCCAAGGGTTTAGCCCGGCGATCTCCCCGGACGGGCAACGGATTGCCTACTCCAGGCCCGATGGCCTGTATGTGATGAACGCGGATGGAAGCGAGGCTCGAAAGCTGAGCGCGCGCTCGGCCGGCTCCCACACGTGGTCGCCGGATGGAATGTGGATCGCCTTCGAATGCTACGATGAGGCAGGCGGCGCCATATGCCTCATTCGTTCTGATGGGAGTGGGGAGCGCGTGCTGTTTTCTGTTCCTGGAGGAATCTGCTGCCCAGCCTGGTCCCCGGATGGTCGCTTCCTCGCTGTCTGGCAGGGGTCCGGCGTGCTGATGGTTCCAATGAGCTTGCCCAGCGGCCGACTAAGGGGCCAAGCCTTCTTTCCATCTTTTCCCTACGGCATGCCCGGAGGCCACGCCTGGTCGCCGGACAGCCAGAGCTTGGTGATCTCCAGCAAGATGGATCCGATCACGTTTCAAGTTTTGCCGGGAAATGCCCTCTGGATTGTGAGAAACATCCGGGCTCCGTTCCAGCAGGAAGAACCGCGGTTGCTCATCCAGTTGGAGGACGCGTCCTGCTTATTCCCTGTTTGGGTACCTTAGTTGAGAGGAGGGGAGGTCCATGAGACCCAAAGCCCTGCTGTACGCGCTGGGATTGCTGGCCCTGTTGTTCAGCCTGCCGGATCTCTCCTTCCGGGGGCGTTGGCGGCCGCTCCCTATGGCCGAACCCGTCGCCGAGACGCCGACGCCATCCCCCACCCCTCCGCCCACCCCCACCCCCAGCCCGACGCCCTCTCCTGTCCCGACGGCGACGGCGACCGCCACGCCCACGCCGGCACCGATGACGCCCATCGCCCCCGGCGGCTCTGCCGGGCTGGGGCTTCCGCCCAACCGGGTGAACCTCATCCTGCTCGGGATGGACCGCTGGAACATCGAGCGCCGGGGCCGAACGGACACCATGATCTTGATCTCGATTGATCCGGACGAGCCCTCCGTGCGAATGGTCAGCATCCCCCGGGATCTGTGGGTGCGTCTGCCATGGGGTGGGGAGCACAAACTGAACACGGCCTATCCCAGCGGAGGCTTTGAGGGGTTGCGATCCACCCTGCGGCTGAACCTGGGGATCTCCGTGGATCGATTTGTGGCCATCGATTTCACGGGGATGCGCCGGCTGATCGACGCTCTGGGCGGGGTGGACGTGCTGGTGCGTTGCCCGCTGTATGATGTGTTCCCGGACCCGGACTATCCGACGCTGACCTACACGCTGGACCTGCGGACGCCGGGATGGTATCACCTGGACGGGAAGCTGGCGATGGCGTATATGCGGTCCCGCCTGACGACCAGCGATTACCACCGGGCGCGCCGGCAGCAGCAGGTGCTGCGCGCGATATTCCGGAAGCTGCGCTCTGAAAACCTGCTGCCCCGCATCCCGGAGCTCTGGCCGGCGATCCAGCAGATGGTCCACACCAATCTCTCCCTGGGGGAAGTGGTGTGGCTGGCATGGGTGGGGCGGCGGTTGCCGGAGGATCGGATCGCTCATGCGTATCTGCACGCCACCATGGTCTCCTCGCGAACCCTGTATCTGCCGCCGCCGACGACGGGGGTGACGCAGCCGCTGGAGCTGTGGATCTACGTGCAGACCGGGAACACTATCCCCTTCCTGCGGCGGTTCCTGACCGAGCCCATGCCGAACCCGGCGGAGCGGACGCCGGTGGAGTTGATCAACGCCACCGGAGAGAAAGCTCGCGGAGACATCGCGGAGGAGGTGCTGGCGGAGGCCGGGTTCCGCGTGACGCGGCGGGTGGAGCTGCGGCGGGAGGAGCAGCCCACGCGGGTGATGATGCTGAAAGAAGGAGGAGGAAGCGAAGCCGGAAGACTCCTGCGGGCGTTGCGGATTTCCTTCTCCCGCCTGGAACGTGCTCCGGAGCCCGACGCGGCAGTTCCTTATCGGATTTGGTTAGGGCCTGATTTCAACCCATGCCCCTGAGGAGATTCGGAATGGCCCGGCTCGTGTCCCCCTGCCACCAATGCGCCGAGCCCGCTCTGGATGGGCGCGCAGCACCCAGCCCACGCAGAAGAACGCGGCCCGAGCGCCCACTGCCTCCAGATCCCGAAGAAGCGGCTCCACCAGATCCGGAAGGAAGCAGTCACCCGGAGGCGCTCAAGGGAGGCAGCTGAACGTCTCGAGTCTGCTACAGATAACTGAGCACAGCATGACCAGGCCAGTCTGCTGCGCATAGAATCAGGGGGCTTCGCCAGCTAAGCGTAAGATGCGACGACGCAGGTCCTCCGACAACCCCATGCCTGCCCCAACCAGTCTCTCCACATAAGGGGATACTTGCTCGATGACACCACGCTCCTTGGCTTCAAGAAGAATACGGAGTATTCCCCATACCTGCAATCCAGCCGCCTGCGCGATCCGCCGGGCCAAACGGTCATCAAGCAGAACCACTGCCTCTCTGTGCTCAAACGCCAAAGCCAGAGTCGCCAACTCCCCCCGACCTAAGTCCACCGACAGCCATTCCTCAGGCGCATGACGTGGGTTTATCCTTTTGAGCCATGGATAATCTTCAACTTGGGGCACGTCATATCCACGAAACCGGCCGGCTTCTAATTCCTCCACTACCGCATTAGGGGCCCACACCTCAACAAAGATGTTCCCCAACCACTCAATCCCACCAATTCGATATAAATAGGCGAAGTGTTGCTAATCGCCACTCTCACCGGCGGCCTCCAGATCCTCCAGATCCGCTGCCAGCGGAAATACCCGATAGCGGTGCAGACTGAGAAGAAATTCGACGCGGGGCATACCTGCCAGCTCGGCCGCTCGACCAGAAGAAAGACGTCCCATCTCGTATAGCTTTACCGCAGCCAGCATCAGTAGCTCTCGAGCGAAGGTCTCCGGATCGCTCTTCTCGGCTAGAAGCACCTTCTCAGGGATGGTTAACACAACTTTTAATTCGCGCATGGAACACCATCCTTCCATTCAGACGGATTACGGCCTTACCTCTAATGTAGCGCGTGGCTCGATGACCGTCAAACCCCATTCTCCGCTTCTCCAGTCGAGAAAGAGCGGGCTTCCTGGGCCTTCCTCACCCATCACGGGGAGTCCGGTGGGAACATCTCGCTCAACGTCACCAGCCGGAAGCGGGCCGCCAGCTCCGGCAGCACCCGACGGGCTCCCTCCACGTTCGATGTGCTGACGTGCAGCAGGACGACCTCCCCACCCCGCACCCGCTCCCGCAAAAAGGCCGCCACCTTCTCCGGATCCCGCACCCCCAGTCGATCCAGCGATCGATAAACGTCCAGGGTCCAGAGGGCCACCCGCATCCCCCGCCGCCGCACCGCCTCCAGGATCTTTGGATCCGCTTCCGTGGTGAAGCCCGCCATCCCCGGCGGACGAAACCAGCGGGTAGGATAGGGCCCGCCCAGGGCCTCCTCCACCGCCCGCTGCCAGCCGTCGATCTCGGTGTCGATCACCCTCCGATCCGGACGCGGGGCCAGCATCCGGTGATGCAATGTATGGTTGCCCAGCTCGTGCCCTCCCGCCACCAGGCGCCGGGCTAGCTCGGGATGAGACCGAAACACCCGGCCCACGCAGAAGAACGTGGCCCGAGCGCCTACGGCCTCCAGATCCTGAAGAAGCGGCTCCACCAGATCTGGAAGGAAGCAATCATCGAAGGTCAAGGCCACCATCGGGGCGGATCCCCGGCAGACCACGCCGGGTGTCGCGCAGGGGGGTGGTCCTCTGCGCCGGCGGGGCCTGGGCGTCTCCTTTCGAGCTTCCCGAAGGGACTGACGCAGCGCCTGAGGATCTTCGTCCGAGGGGGATCCGCGGGGAGGCGGGGCCGGCTCCGGCCAGCGGGCCCCGAGGAGCAGAAGGAGAGCGCTCGCCCCGAAGAGCCAAGCAGATCTCCAATGGGAATGCAACCGACAGCGGGAAATCCCCGCACCTCTTCGGGAACCCATGGGCGGATCGCTCCCTCATCCAATGCACTGATCACTCCACCGCACTGCCTCTGGACCAGCGCTGCCCGGGCGGCGCATGGCCCTCGACACACGAAACGGGCTCACCCGCGAACGAGGCGATCCACCACCATCACGATGAAAAACAGGAAGAGATAAGTGTTGGAGGCGTGATACAGCCGGCGGGCATGGGCCTTAGAGGGGTCCTGCCAGAGGCGAAGGGCCAGCAGCAGCAGCCAAGCGTTCAGCAAGAGGGCGCCGGCCAGATACATCCAGCCCATTGCCCGGATCAGGAAAGGCACGAGCCCGAGGGCCATCAGGATCCCCGTGTAGATCAGCGCCTGGAGGGCCGCCGGGCGCGCGCCGGTGACCACCGGCAGCATCGGGATCCCCGCCTCCCGGTAATCCCGCTCGGTCAGGATGGCGAAGGCCCAGGTATGGGGCGGCGTCCAGAAGAAGATCAACGCGAAAAGGAAAAGGGCCATCGGATCCACGCGGCCGGTGATCGCCGCCCAGCCCACCAGCGGCGCGAACCCTCCCGCCGCCCCGCCGATCACGATGTTCTGAGAGGTCCACCGCTTGAGGATCATCGTGTAGATCCCCACATACCAGATCCAGCCGGCCAGGGCCAGCCCTGCCGCCGTGGCGTTGACGAAGGTCCACAGCAGGAGCAATCCGAGAGCGGAGAAGAGCAAGGCCACCGCCGCGGCCTCCCGTCGGCCGATGCGTCCCGCCGGGATCGGGCGACGGGCGGTGCGGTGCATCCGCTGGTCCAGGTCCGCATCCCACACGTTGTTCATGGCGTTGGCCCCGCCGGAGATCAGGAACCCTCCCAGCAGGGTGTAGATGAAGGTGAGGATGGGGGGCAATCCGCCCTGGGCAATCAGCATCGCCCCGGCCGTGGTCACCAGCAGCAGGGCCACGATCCCCGGCTTGGTGAGGGTGAAATAAGGCTCCCAGATGTGACGCAGCCGCACGGTTTCCTGAAGCGTCGGCTCGGCCCACTGGGCTTCCCCCAGCGCCCAGGCCCAGGCGACTACGACAGCGGCCCAAATGGCCGTCGCCAGCCCGAGGTGCAGGGTGTTCAGCAGAGCGGGGAACCCCATCCACAGGTTGATGGCCCCCAGCCCCATCTGAAGCACATACAGGACACCGGCCGCCAGCATCCAGCGGAAGATCCCGCGGGGGATCCCGGACCAGGCGGCCAAGCGCACCACAAGCCATGCGAAGGCCACCCCCACGCCCAGGGCGACCAGCCGGTGGAGCATGTGGACCCGGCCGAGCAGATCCCCGGGCCAGATCGTCCAGCCTTCACAGAAGGGCCAAGACGAACACGCCCAGGAGGCGCCGCTCCCCGTCACCGTGGCCCCCACCAGCGTCAGGGCGAACAACGCCAGTCCGATCATCCCAATGGCGCGCACCGCGGCGGCCGCAGGCTGGATCGCCGCGAGATCGCGATGGGGAGGGCGCGCCGCCCAGGGGGCGAAGGCGCGGGTGGCGGCCACGAGGGTGAGGGTGAGGATAATGAGGGCCATGGCCAGGTGCACGGCCACGATTGTGGGGGGAAGCTCCAGGATCACTGTCAGCCCGCCCAGAAGGGCCTGACCGAAAACCAGCCCCAGGGCCCAGAAGAGGGGCCGATACAGGGCCGGCTGGCGTTCCCGTCGCCAGGCGAGGAACGCCGAGAGGAAAAGCAACGGCGTGACGCTGGCGGCCAGCAACCGGTGGATCCATTCCAACCATGCGGCGACGTCCTCAATCGGGGGGAAAAGCCGGCCGTAACACAACGGCCAGTCCGGGCAACCGAGGCCGGACCCCGTGCTGCGCACCAGAGCGCCCCAAGCCGTCAACAGGCCGATAACCAGAGCCGTGAGGACCAGCAACACCCGCACGCCCTTACCGCTTTTCCCATTCGCCATCTGAAGCCTCCACACGCATCCGGCCAGCGCGGGCCGGGATCCGTTCGAACGTTGGGGATGATGCTTATCTCCAATGATAGCCGGAGACCTACGGGCCCCCAAATCCGCACATCATGGATTATGAACCCTGGGCTCCACTTTCACGGGATGCAAAAGGAACATGTCGCTCCTGGTGGGAGGGGCTTTCACCCCAAATCCCAGTCTTTGACGACGTAAGGGTCGCGGCGGAAGCCGCTTCTACCGACAAGAGAGGATCACTGGGAAAGGCCGGTGGAGCCCCGGAGGCGGCGGAGGCCGCGTCGGTGACGCCAGCGCCACCAGACCCCCACCGGATATCCGCACATCTTCGCGATGTCCCCCCAGACCCGGATCAGCGGTACCCACCCCAGCATCCGGATCCGATCCTCCCAAGGGTAGCCCTCCCAGAGCCGGAAAAGCCTCCGGTAAGGGGTTCGCAGATACAGCGCGCCCCCGAGGAGATACCCCAGGGCGAACAGTGGATGCACCCCCAGGCTGAGCCCGGCCAGCAACGGGACCAGACCCAGATAAGTGCCGTAGCGGATGGCATGGCGCAGCCGCCACAGGTCCGCCTTCCCATCCCCCCGCGCATATCGGTAATACTGCACAAAGAAGGCCCGCATGGTCGGCCGGGGGCGGAAATAAACCACCGCCTCGGGGACGAAGGCGAAGGGACCGAAACGCTCATAGAGGGCGAAGTCAAAGATCAGATCCTCGCAGTAATCCAGCCACTCGGGGTAGCCGCCCACCGCCTCCCAGGCGGACTTCCGGAAGGCCACGGAACGGCTGGAGGGCCAGAACCGCTCCGGCCGGATGTCCCGCAGCTCGGGCAGCACCGTGGCCGCCATGGCCACCTCAAAAGGCGTTCGGGGATCCGGCAGGAAGAAGCCGGCCGCGACCATGGTCTCCGGCCGCTCGCGGAAGGGGCGGAGCAGGTGACGCAGCCAGTCCGGGTGCAGGCGCACCCCCGCATCGGTCACGGCGATGATCTCCCCCCGGGCGGCGGCAATCGCCCGGTTGCGCCCCTGGGCGATGTTGGCCCCCGGGGCCTCGATCACCCGCAGGGGCAGCCGCCGCTCCGCCCGCAGGCGCTCCAGGGTTCCATCCGTGGATCCTCCATCGGCGATGACCACCTCGTCGGGCAGATGGGATTGCGCCGCCAGGGAATCCAGGAGCTCCTGGATGGAAGCGACTTCGTTTTTGACCGTGGCGATCACGGAGACCATCGCCATGAACGACAACCCCACGGTCTTTCGTTCAGTGGACGGCTGCTTCCAGCGAGGCGGAAGCCTGAAGGGCGGTGAGGCCTTCCCGGATAGCGTCCAGCATCCGGCCGCGCACAGCCCGGACGGCAGCGTGAATCGCGTTCTTGACGGCTTTGGCGTCGGAGCGGCCATGCCCGATCACCACCACGCCGTCCACCCCCAGGAGGGGCGCCCCCCCATACTCCCGGTAATCCAGACGGCGGAGGATCTCCCGAAGACTGGGGAGCAACAACAGCAGGCCGGGGGCGGCCAGAAGCAGCCCCGGCAACGCCATCGCCAGCCCCACGCGGTCCAGGGCGCCGTCGGTCAGCTGGGCCTTGAGGAAACGAACCAGGAAGGCGACGAACCCCTCCGTGTGTTTGACCACCACGTTGCCGGTGAAGCCGTCCGTCACCACCACATCGGCCGCTCCCCGGGGGATGTCCTTCCCCTCGACGTTGCCGATGAAGTTCAGCCCGCTGGCCTCCAGACGGCGGTAGGCTTCCCGGACCAGGATGGAGCCCTTGCCCGGCTCCTCCCCGTTGGAGAGGATCCCTACCCGGGGGCGGGGCCACCCCAGCACCCGCTCGGCGTAGACCACGCCCATCATGGCGAACTGCACCAGGTGCTCCGGCTTCGGATCGGTGTTGGCGCCGATATCGAGCAGCAGGCAATGGCCGCGGAGGGTGGGATAGAGGGTGGCCAGCGCCGGCCGGTCGATGCCGGGGATCCGTCCCAGGTGGAAGAGAGCCGCCGCCATCACCGCCCCGGTGTTCCCCATCGAGACGAAGGCGTCCGCCTCCCCGGCGCGCACGAGCCGCATCCCCACTACCATGGAGGAGTCCCGTTTCGCTTTCACGGCGATGGTGTGTTCATGCATCTCCACAACCTGAGAGGCGTGGACGATGGAGAGCGGGAGGCCGGCTGCACGGCGGCCCAGCGCCGCCCGGAGGCGGTCCTCCGGGCCGATCAGGAGGATGTGGAGATCCGGGATCTCCCGCAGCGCCCGCAGGGCACCTTCCACCGGAACCTGAGGGGCGTGATCACCCCCCATGGCATCCAGCGCGATCCGCACGGTCATGGTTGGAGGCTACCTCCCTTATCCCAGGCCTTCCAGGAGTTGCTCGACAGCGGTGGAGAAATCGATCTCCCGGCGCACGAGCTGATCCACCAGACCATCCAGACGGGCACGGCCCACCCGCTGGGCGATGCGGGCCCATAACCGTTCGCGGACTCGGGCGGCCAGTTCCTCCGCTACGCGCCGCCGGCGCCGAGCCTCCCCTTCCCCACTCTGCTCCAGATACACGCGATGGCGCTCGATCGCCTCCACCAGCTCCGGGATCCCCTGGCCGGAGAGGGCGACGGTCTGCAGGATCGGAGGGGTCCAGCCCTCGGTGGCCGGCTCCACCCGCTGGATGGCCATCGTCTGTCCGTGGTGGCGGATGACGGCGGGCTGGCCCAGGGAGAGCATCGAGCGCAGGATGTGCAGGGTGGCGGCCGCGCCTTCCCGATCCGCCTTGTTGACCACTAGGATGTCCGCGATCTCCAAAATACCCGCTTTGATTGCCTGGATGTCATCCCCCAGGCCGGGAGCCTGCACCACGACCACCGTGTCGGCTGCACGGGCGATGTCCACTTCCACCTGGCCCGCCCCCACCGTCTCGACCAAGATCCGCTGGAAGCCCACCGCATCCAGGGCCCGGAGGACCTCTTGGGTCGCTCGAGCCAGCCCACCCAGGCTGCCCCGAGTGGCCATGCTCCGGATGAAAACCCCGGGGTCCATGGCCACATCCTGCATCCGGATACGGTCCCCCAGCAGGGCGCCGCCGGTGAAAGGGCTGGTGGGGTCCACGGCGATGATCCCCACCGTCTCTCCTCGGTCCCGATAGGCCCGGGCCAGGGCGTTCACCAGCGTGCTCTTCCCAGAGCCGGGGGGGCCGGTGATCCCAATCACATAGGCGTTCCCGGTGTAAGGGAAAAGATGGGCGCTCAGCCGGGCCGCCGCCTCCCCGCCTTCCTCCAGCAGGGAGAGCATCCGCGCCAGCGCCCGGCGGTCCCCCGCCCGGGCGCGTTCGAAGAGAGCGATCGGATCTCCCATGGAAGGCTTCGCTCCTGCTCAGGGTGCCACCGGCTCTCCGGCCGCCTTCAAATCCTCCGGCCGGATGCCGAAGTGATCGCAGATGAACCGCACGATGGCCTCGGTGCTGGTCCCCGGCCCGAATACCTCGTGGATGCCGGCAGCCTTGAGGGCCGGCACGTCTTCCTCCGGGATGATGCCCCCGGCGATGACCAGCACATCGTCCAGGCCGCGCTTGCGCAGCTCCTCCACCACACGGGGGAGCAACGTCATGTGGGCGCCGGAGAGGATCGAGAGGCCGACCACATCCACGTCTTCCTGCAGAGCGGCCTCAGCGATCATCTCGGGGGTCTGGCGCAACCCGGTGTAAATGACCTCGAACCCTGCGTCCCGGAGGGCCCGGGCGACTACCTTGGCCCCCCGATCATGCCCGTCCAGCCCCGGCTTGGCGATCAACACGCGGATCTTGCGTCCCATGGTCCGCCTCGCCCGATGGGATGGATCCCCGTTTCCATTGTAACGCAAGGGGGAGCCGGGAGTTCACCGCTACGGAGCAAGCCGGACCCCGTGGGGCCCGGAGGAGGGGAAGGGATGGGCGATGAGGATCAGGCGGTGGGAATTGCTCCAGGGTGGCCAGCAGGTGACGAGGGTCAGCCGCTCCTCGACCGTCGGCTGGATCCAGCGGGCGTTGGCCTCCCGGACGGCGAGTGGCTGGTCCCGCTCCGGGAGGATGTGGCGTTCGACGATCTCGTATTCCCACACGCCGCCGACCGCATCGATCCGGATGCGCGCCCCAAGGGGGAGCTCAGCCAGACGTCGGAAGACCGCGCCGGCGATGTTGTGGTGTCCGTTGAGCACCAGGTTCCCGATCTCCCCAACCCGGGCCGAGGTCGGGATCCAGCCGGCTGCTGGCGCGTCGGGAGCGAGCCATTCCCGGTAGCGGCGCCCCGCTATGACGACGATCCGCGACGGCGCAACTCGCACGGGCGCGTCCAGGCCGATGGCGGGGACCGTGATCCACAAGGGGACTCCACGGGCCGGCGTCTCCGGAGGCGAAAACGTCGGCGCTTGGGGCCACGCCGTCCACCAGGATACCGAGGATGGAGCGGACCCGACCTCCGGCGCCGGCACGCCGGCAAGCGGTGCGGATCCCTCCTGGCTCGCCTTCGTCATCCCCGGCAGCACGCCCGAGCAACACGGATCCCGGATCGAGCCGGGCAACGGCCCGAGGATCAGCGTCAGCGCCAGGGCCCATGCGCCCCACTCCGGGCCGGGCATCCGGCATCCTCCCCGGTGGCCGGATGAAGCGCCTATCGCCGGGCCCACGAGGGGGAGCGCAACCCAAGGATCAGAAGGCCGCCGGCGATCCCCAGGACGATGGCCGTCGGGAACGGACGGGAAGGCTCCCCAGATCCCCCGGTGGGCCCCAGCAGCTCCCCATCCAGCGGCTCCGTGGGACGTGGAGTGGGGGAAAGCGGCATGGGCAAGGGAGGGACGGCTGTGGCGGGAACCGGATCGGTGGGCGTCGGAGTGGGAGTCTCCGTGGGAGATGGAGTCGGTGTCGCGGTGGCTGTGGGCGTGGGGGAGGGGGGCGGCTGCTCGGCGATGCAGAAGATGTCCCATGGATGGCCGGGGCCGATCACCCCCAGGAGGTTCGTCCCGGCCCGGGCGTCGGCTTCGGTGGGATAGACCTCCAGGGCCAGATCCACATGCATCTCGAAGAACCCGGCGGGCCAGGTCTCCCACGCCGGGTAGATCACCTGGAGCGGATAATCTCCCCCCTGGAGGACCTCCCAGCGCTGGACCATCTGGCGGCCCCCGCCATCGGGGATCACGAAATCCAGCTGCACGAAGCCGCGGAGCCAGCGGCTGCCCACGTTGCTCACCGTGATCGTATCGAGATCCGAGCCATCGGGGCAGAGCGCATAGGTCTGAGGCACCGTCAGGACGATATCACTGATATCGGGGTCGTCCTCATGGTCCGCCCGGGTCAGCAAGGCTCCCCCGCTCAGTGCAAGAAACACGAGGAAGAGCGGGAAGATCCCGCGCGCCAGCCCTCGGAAGCCCCGGAGCGCCCGGGCCCATCGGTGTAGATGAGGCATAGATCACCTCCAAGTTCGGAAATCAAGAGGCCCGGCCGGAGACCATCCCACCGGTCAGGCGCTGGGCTTTCCCCAAAGCGCAAAGAGGCCACAAAGCGGGATGTCTCCCGGAGCGTTCCCACGGCCCTCGAAATGACATCCCCGGATCCCCCGGACCGAGGGCCGCACGCGGATCGATGCCGGAGGTGCCAAGGGGTAAGCCAGCTTGAGGCTAAGAGAAAGAAGTTGGAAAAAAGTAATGAGTTTGTTATCTGCCGGATCCACCGCTCGACAGGCTATGGACGCTCTGGGCGCGCGGTCTCCGGGGTCGATCGACCTCCACAGCCGTCCCGCCCGCCTCGTGAAACCCCTTCTGTCAGATCTGGGGGGCGCCATGCGGTCACCGGGGCGGCCGGGAGCGCTTCTCAGCAGCTCCCCACCCAACATTACCATCGCCCGAGACGAAAGCGAGTCGGGCACCCTCCGGATGAATCGCAAGATCTTGAATGCCACCTGGGATGGCGGCGAAGGCCGGCTGTGGCGCTTCCTCACAAATTTCAAGTCCAGAGATCCTTCAGGATCCACCTACCTCCCTACGGGCCTTGGGCATCCAGCTCGGGTTTACCTGCAGGACCTGGGCAGCCCGACGGTGATCCTGGTGTAGCAGGATCCCGCACGGCCGGGACGGGCCCGGCTGGCCCTGTTCCTGATCGGCCGTGGGGCACTGGTGGAGAAGTTCGCCCCACGGGTCCTCACCGCCACGACGGTGCGCGGGCGGCCGGCCCTGTGGGCGGAAGGGCCCGATCTCCTGCAGACCCGCTCCGGGGGCTGAACGCTGCAGCGTTTGGTGGAAGGAAACGTGCTCCTCTGGACCGAAGGGGAGGTCACCTACCGACTGGAGACCGATCCAGGGATGGAAGAAGCGGTGCGGATCGCGGAGTCCCTCGCGCCGCCGTAAGAGTGGACCGCCTTCGCCGCACGAATTAGAATGAGCCTTGTGAGCCGAAACCCGGGGGTCCCGGGATGGGTTCTGGACCCATCTGGGAGCGCCTGGGTCCATCCTGAACCCTCCAGGAGGTGGTGGATGACGGTGGAACGCTTCGGGGCGGTGACCTTCCGCGGCAAGCCCTTAACGGTGATCGGGGAGCCCCTCCGGGTGGGCGACGTCGCCCCCGACGTGGAGCTGGTGGCCCCCGATCTGAGCCCCTTCCGCATCCGCAGCACGGACGGCAAGATCCGCATCCTCAGCGTGGTGCCCTCGCTGGACACCGGGGTGTGCGACGCCCAGACCCGCCGGTTCGACCAGGAGGTGGCCCGCTTCGGGGACGAGGTGGTGTTGATCACGGTCAGCGCCGATCTCCCCTTCGCCCAGCGCCGCTGGGCCGCCGAGGCCAACGCCCAGCACGTGATCCTCGCCTCCGATCATCGGGAGATGGCCTTCGGCCAGGCCTACGGGACCTGGGTTAAGGAGCTCCGCCTGGAGCAGCGCGCGGTCTTCGTCCTGGACCGCGACGGGACGATCCGGTATGCGGAATATGTCCCCGAGATCGCCCAGCACCCCAACTACGACGCCGCCCTCGAGGCGGTCCGCGCGCTGCTGGGCCAGCCGGAGCCCCGCTGAGAGGAAAGCCTGCGTCTGTGGGGGCTATGCGCCCTTACACCCCGGGGGGACGACGAGGCGCGTCCCCCCTTTTCGTTTCGCGATCCTATTCGGAATTGAAGGGAGCGGAGGGGCGTGCTATGCTGAGAAATCGGCTCCAGATCTGAGGAAGCGATGGACGGCGATGGCGAAGGGGAAGATCATCGTTCGGGGCGCCCGAGAGCACAACCTCAAGAACATCACCGTGGAGATCCCGCGGGAGAAGCTCGTGGTCATCACCGGCCTCTCCGGCTCCGGCAAATCCAGCCTGGCCTTCGACACCCTCTACGCCGAGGGCCAGCGACGCTACGTGGAGTCCCTCTCCGCCTACGCCCGCCAGTTCCTGGGGCTGATGGAGAAGCCGGATGTGGACCAGATCGAGGGGCTCTCCCCGGCCATCTCCATCGACCAGCGGGGGGCCTCCCACAACCCCCGCTCTACCGTGGGGACGGTGACAGAGGTCTACGACTATCTCCGCCTGCTCTTCGCCCGCGCCGGGATCCCCCACTGCCCCCGCTGCGGCCGGGAGGTCCAGAAGCAGAGCCCCGAGCAGATCGTCGAGGCCATCCTCTCCCTCCCCGAGGGCTCCCGCATCATGATCCTGGGCCCCGTGGTGCGGGGCCGCAAGGGCCATCACGGCCCGGTCTTTGAGGAGCTGCGCCGCCTGGGCTTCGTCCGCGCCCGGGTGGATGGGGTCATCCGAGACCTGGACGAGCCCATCGAGCTGGACCGCTACAAGATCCATCACATCGAGGCGGTGGTGGACCGCCTCATCGTGCGTCGGGACGGGGCGGATCGTTCGCGGCTGCAGGACTCGGTGGAGACGGCCCTGCGGCTGGGGGACGGCCTGGTGATCGTGCACCACGCCTCGGCGGAGCCACCGGAGGATCTGCTGTTCAGCGAGCACTTCGCCTGCCCCTACTGCAGCATCAGCCTGCCCGAGCTGGAGCCCCGCCTGTTCTCCTTCAACAGCCCCAAGGGCGCCTGCCCGACCTGCGAGGGCCTGGGGGTGCAGCTGGAGCTGGACCCCGACTTGCTGATCCCGAACAAGGACCTCTCCCTGGCCGAGGGGGCTATCATAGCCTGGGGCGGGGCGGAGGAGGGCGGCTACTACTGGCAGCTGCTGGAGGCCGCATGCCGGGCCTTCGGCATCCCCACCGACATCCCGGTGCGCGCCCTCTCCCCTGAGCAGCTGCATCTGCTCCTCTACGGGGCCGGGGAGGACGTGCGGATCCCCGTTCGCTATCAGGCCCGGGACGGAAGCTGGCGGGTCTACGAGGCGCCCTTCGAAGGAGTGATCCCCAACCTGCGCCGACGCTACGAGGAGAGCACGTCGGACTACTTCCGGGCGCGGGTGGAGGGATGGATGAGCGAGCGGCCGTGCCCGGCGTGCGGTGGGGCGCGGCTACGGCCGGAGGCGCTGGCGGTGACGGTGGCCGGTAAGAACATCTACGAGGTCACCCGCATGTCGGTGGCCGAGGCCATGCGCTGGGTCGAAGCCCTGCGAGGGGAGGACGGGCAACCGCCCTTGCTCTCCGAACGGCAGCGGACCATCGTCGCCCAGGTCCTGCAGGAGCTGCACAACCGGCTGCGCTTCATGGTGGACGTGGGCCTGGACTACCTGACCCTGGATCGGCCGACGGCCACCCTGTCGGGAGGGGAGGCCCAGCGCATCCGGCTGGCCACGCAGATCGGCAGCCAGCTCACCGGCGTGCTCTACGTGCTGGACGAGCCGAGCATCGGCCTGCACCCGCGGGACAACGAGCGGTTGATCCGAACCCTGAAGCGGCTGCGGGATCTGGGGAACACGGTGCTGGTGGTGGAGCACGACGAGGCGATGATCCGGGCCGCCGACTGGGTGATCGACCTGGGCCCGGGGGCGGGGGAGCACGGGGGCTACGTGGTGGCCGAGGGTCCGGTGGAGGCCATCATGCGCAACCGCCGCTCCCTCACCGGAGCCTACCTGGCCGGACGGCTGACCATCCCGGTCCCGGCCCGCCGGCGTCCCGGGAACGGGCGCTTCCTGGTCGTCCGCGGGGCTCGGGAGCACAACCTCAAAAACATCGACGTCCGCTTCCCCCTGGGCTGCTTCATCTGCGTGACAGGGGTCTCGGGCTCGGGCAAGAGCACTCTGGTGGTGGAGATCCTCTACAAGCGCCTGGCCCAGATCCTCCACGGGGCCCGCGAGCCGGCGGGCGCTCACGAGGCCATCGAGGGAGTTGAATTCGTCGACAAGGTCATCCACATCGATCAATCCCCTATCGGTCGGACGCCCCGCTCGAACCCGGCCACCTACACCGGGGTTTTCACGGATATCCGGGACCTTTTCGCCAGCCTGCCCGAGAGCAAGCTGCGCGGGTATGGGCCGGGCCGCTTCTCCTTCAACGTGAAGGGCGGCCGCTGCGAGGCATGCGAGGGCCAGGGCCAGATCCAGATCGAGATGCAGTTCCTCCCGGACGTCTTCGTGACCTGCGAGGTCTGCAAGGGGGCTCGCTTCAATAAGGAGACGCTGCAGATCCGCTATAGGGGGAAGAGCATCGCGGACGTGCTGAACATGACCGTCGATGAGGCCCATGAGTTCTTCGAGGCCTTCCCGGCCATCCAGCGCAAGCTCCAGACGCTGCGAGACGTGGGGCTGGGCTACATCCGGCTGGGCCAGCCGGCGCCGACCCTCTCGGGGGGCGAGGCCCAGCGGGTGAAGCTGGCCAAGGAGCTCTCCCGTCGCCCTTCCGGGCACACCCTCTACATCCTGGACGAGCCCACGGTGGGGCTGCATGCCGCCGATGTGCACCGGCTCATCGAGGTGCTCCAGCGCTTCGTCGACCAGGGCCACACCGTCATCGTCATCGAGCATCACCTGGATGTCATCAAGGTGGCGGACTGGATCATCGACCTGGGCCCGGAGGGCGGCGAGGGAGGAGGCTACATTGTGGCCGAGGGGACACCGGAGGATGTGGCCCGTGTAGAGGCTTCTTACACCGGCCAGTTCCTGCGCCGGGTCCTGCGCGGGAACGCCGCTTCCCCCAACGGGCGACGTCGGAGGGAGCACTGATCCGCGCGGAGGGAGCGATGGTTTCGAGTCACGCTGAACCAAGGTCAAGCCGTCAAGCCTTGCCAAGGTGAATTCCGAATTTGATGCAGGAGTCGCAGGCCATCGTGGGCGCGGCGCGGGACACCTTCTATGTCCTCCTCTTCCCCACCGTCCCCACCCAGGTCAGAACCTCCGGCCTCAGGGGGACTTGACAGGATGCGGGATCTGTGCTATAAAAGGCGGCAAATCCCGGATCAGTGGAGCCAGTCGCGCATGGCCTTCGGTTCGGTGGTTCTCTCCCTTATCGTCATCGTCCTTATCCTTCGGGGCCTCCTTCGCCTCGGAGGGGCGAACCCCGTTTGGGAGGGAACCACCCTCAGGTAGCCCGGAGCATCTTCTATATCTGCACCGACCGGTCGGAGGGGGCCTCCCAAACGGGAGGCCCCCTCCCGTTTTATCTCCCAGCCTGCGAAAGGAGGTCGCGATGGCCGCGCCAGCGATGATCCAGACATCAGCTCCTCCGCGCACCGCCCGCCGGGAGCGTCGCCGGATGAAGACAGCCTGGGCGGTGATGGAAGCCCTGTATCGGGAAGGCGTCGAGGTGATCTTCGGGGTCCCCGGCGGTGCCTCCCTACCCCTCTACGATGCGCTCTATGACTACCCCCACATCCGTCACGTCCTGGTTCGCCACGAGCAGTGCGCCGTCCACATGGCCGAGGGCTACGCCCGGGCCACCGGTAAACCCGGGGTGTGCTTCACCACTTCCGGCCCCGGCGCCACCAACCTGGTCACCGGCCTCACCGACGCCATGATGGACTCCACCCCCGTGGTGGCCATCACCGGCCAAGTCCCCACGTTCTTCATGGGCGGGGACGCCTTCCAGGAGGCCGATGTGATCGGCCTCACCATGTCCATCACCAAGCACAACTGGCTGGTGAGGAAGCCCGCCCAGGCCCCGGAGGCCGTCCACGCCGCCTTCCGGCTGGCAACTGAGGGCCGCCCCGGTCCGACCCTGGTGGACCTCCCCCGCGATGTCCTGCTCGCGGAGGCGGAGTTCACCTTTGAGGATCCGGAGGCCTCCCGGCCCGCCCGTTCCCCTCGCCCGTTCCCGGACGAGGCGTTGCTGCGCCAGGCGGCTGATATGATCGCGCAGTCCCAGCGGCCGATCCTTTACGTGGGAGGAGGAGCCATCCATTCGGGCGCTGCCCCTGAGATCCGCGCGCTGGCCGAGAAGGCGCGCATCCCGGTGGCCACCACCCTGATGGGCCTGGGCGCCTTCCCGGAGGATCACCCTTATTCCCTGAAGATGCTGGGGATGCACGGCACGGTCTACGCCAACTTCGCCATCAACTTCTCCGACCTGATCATCGCCGTCGGCGCCCGCTTCGACGATCGGGTGACGGGGAAGCTTTCGGCCTTCGCCCCCCACGCCAAGGTGATCCACATCGACATCGACCCGGCGGAGATCAACAAGAACCGCAAGGCCGACATCGCCCTGATCGGGGATGCCAAGCAGGTGCTCCGCGCCCTGCTCCCCTTCGTTCGCCCGCCGGACACCGAGGCCTGGTGGCGTCAGATCCAGGACTGGAAGGCCCGCTACCCGCTGCGCTATCGGCAGGGCGACGACGTCATCAAGCCCCAGTTCGCCATCCAGATGATCTACGAGCTGACCCGGGAGCACCGGCCCATCGTCACCCTGGATGTGGGCCAGCACCAGATGTGGGCGGCCCAATTCTTCACCTGGACGGAACCACGAACCTGCATCACCTCCGGAGGGCTGGGGACCATGGGTTTCGGCCTGCCGGCGGCCGTGGGGGCTCAATTCGGTTGCCCCGACCGGCTGGTGATCAACATCAACGGCGACGGATCCTTCCAGATGACCTTCCAGGCGCTGATCACGGCGGTGGAGTGGCGTCTGCCCATCAAAGTCTTCATCATCAACAACCAGTATCTGGGCATGGTGCGGCAGTGGCAGGAGCTGTTCTACAACCGGCGCTACTCCGCCGTCTACCTGGCCAACCCGGACTTCGCCCGGCTGGCCGAGGCCGTGGGCGCGGCGGGGATCCGTGTGGAGCGCCCCGATCAGGTGGAGCCGGCCATCCGCCAGGCCCTGGCGGTCACCGATCGCCCGGTCGTAGTGGATCTCCTGGTGGATCCCGAGGAGAACTGCTTCCCGATGATCCCCTCGGGCATGACCGTGTTCGATATGATGATCGAGCCCGGCGTGAAGGCGGTGCCATGAGCGATCCTTGACGGCGAGAAGGAGGCGAGGATGCCCCATTGGCTGGCGGTGACGGTTGAGAACTCCGTGGAGAGCCTGAACCGGGTCTTCCATCTGCTGCGCCGGCGTCACCTGCCGGTGGGTGACATCTCGGTGTGCCGCACCGAGGACCCGGAGACGCTGCGCCTGCTGATCCCGGTGGACCCTGACCGGGTGGACCCCCAGCGGGTGAGCGCCAACCTGGAGAAGCTGCTCTGCGTCCGGGCGATCGAGGATTGGGGGGAACGCCCCATCGTCGTCCGCGACATGGCGCTGGTCAAGGTGCGGGCCCCCACGGAGACCTGGGTGGAGATCGCCCAGCTCGCTGAGTTCTACCGGGCCCGCATCGTGGACGTCGGCCCCGAGACCCTTATCGTGGAGGTCACCGGATCGACGGAGAAGGTGGATTCCTGCATCGCCCGCCTCCAGCGATTCGGCGTGGTCGAGGTGATCCGGGCCGGCCCCATGGCGATGGTCCGGGGCCAGGCGGAGGCTGCACCTGCCGCTCGCATGGCGGAAGCGGCTTGATGTCTTAAGATCCCTGATCCCGATTCAGGAGGAGGCGTTCCATGGCGCGGATCTATTACGATGCGGATGCCGATCTGAGCCGGCTACATGGCAAGCGGATCGCGATCCTCGGCTACGGCAGCCAGGGCCACGCCCACGCCCAGAACCTGCGGGACAGCGGCTGCGATGTCTGCGTGGGCCTCTACCGGGGCAGCAAGTCCTGGGAGAAGGCCCAGGCGGACGGCTTCCCGGTTTATGAGGTTCCGGAGGCGGTGCGTCGGTCGGACGTCATCATGATGCTGGTGCCGGACCCCGCCCAGCCGGCCCTCTACCGGGAGGCGGTGGCACCGCATCTCTCCCCGGGCAAGACGTTGATGTTCGCCCACGGCTTCAACATCCGCTTCGGCCAGATCATCCCCCCGCCCGACATCGACGTGAGCATGGTGGCCCCCAAAGCCCCCGGCCACCGCATGCGGGAGGTCTTCCGGGAGGGCGGCGGGGTGCCGGCCCTGGTGGCGGTGCACCAGGACGCGACGGGCCAGGCGCTGGCCAACGCCCTGGCCTACGCGAAGGGCCTTGGATGCACCCGGGCCGGGGTGATCGAAACCACCTTCACCGAGGAGACGGAGACCGATCTCTTCGGCGAACAGGTGGTGCTATGCGGCGGGGTCAGCCACCTGATCAAAGCCGCCTTCGAGACCCTGATCGAGGCTGGCTACCAGCCGGAGATCGCCTACTTCGAATGTCTACACGAGCTCAAGCTGATCGTGGACCTCATGTATCAGGGCGGCCTTTCGTATATGCGTTACTCGGTGAGCGACACCGCGGAATATGGAGACTACCGAAGCGGCCCCCGCGTGATCGACGACCACGTGCGGGCCACCATGAAGCAGATCCTGGAGGAGATCCGCAGCGGGGCCTTCGCCGAGGAGTGGATCGAGGAGAACGCTAAAGGCCGCCCCTGGTTTAACGCCAAGCGCGCGGAGGAGCGCAAGCATCCCATCGAGGAAGTGGGCCGTCAATTGCGGGCGATGATGCCCTGGCTCAACCCTAAGGAAGTCCCTGCGGGATAAGGAGGGGCCTATGGAGCCGGATGTCGTTCGGATCTTCGATACCACCCTGCGGGATGGGGAGCAATCCCCCGGCGCCACCCTCACGGTGGAGGAGAAGCTGGAGATCGCCCGCCAGCTGGTTCGCCTGGGGGTGGACATCATCGAGGCCGGCTTCCCCATCGCCTCGCCGGGGGATTTCGAGGCGGTGCGCCGCATCGCCCGGGAGATCGGGCCGCTGGGGAAGGACCGCCCCAACGGCCCGCCGGTGATCGCCGGGCTGGCCCGCGCCAACAAAGAAGACATCGACGCCTGCTGGGAGGCGGTGCGGGAGGCTCCTCGCCCTCGCATCCACGTCTTCCTGGCCACCTCCGACATCCACCTGCAATACAAGCTCCGCATGACGCGGGAGGAGTGCCTGGCCCGGATCCGGGAGATGGTCGCCTACGCCCGCCGCTTCTGTGAGGACGTGGAGTTCTCCCCGGAGGATGCGGGGCGCACCGACCGCGATTTCCTGATGCAGGCCCTGACGGTGGCGGTGGAGGCGGGGGCTACCACCCTGAACATCCCCGACACGGTCGGCTACACCACCCCCGAGGAGTTCGGGAGTCTCTTCGCCGAGATCCGCCGGCGGGTCCCCGGGGTGGAGCGGGTGATCCTTTCCGCCCACTGCCACAACGACCTGGGCCTGGCCACGGCCAACACCCTGGCCGCCATTCGCAACGGCGCCCGCCAGGTGGAGGTCACCGTCAACGGCATCGGCGAGCGGGCCGGCAACACCGCCCTGGAAGAGGTGGTCATGGCCCTGCACACCCGGCGCGACCTCTTCGGGGTGCGCACCTATATCGACACCACTCAGATCTACCGCACCAGCCGCCTGGTGAGCGCCCTCACCGGCATCCCCGTCCAGCCCAACAAGGCCATCGTGGGGGCCAACGCCTTCGCCCACGAGGCCGGCATCCACCAGGACGGGATGCTCAAGAATCCGCTGACCTACGAGATCATGCGGCCCGAGACCGTGGGCGTGCCGGAGTCCCGGCTGGTCCTGGGCAAGCACTCCGGCCGGCACGCCTTCCGGGTCCGCCTGGAGCAGATGGGCTACCACCTCTCCCCCGAGGCCTTCGAGGAGGCCTTCCGCCGCTTCAAGGCCCTCTGCGACCGCAAGAAATACGTCACGGACTTCGACCTGGAAGCGCTGATGGCGGATTTCACCCAGAGCAGCGGCCAGACCTGGCGGCTGGACACGCTGCAGGTGATGTGCGGCACGCCGGCCATCGCCACCGCCACCGTGCGCCTGATCGGGCCCGACGGCGAGGTCCGCCTGGGCACGGGGACGGGGAACGGGCCGGTGGATGCGGCCTACCGGGCTATCGAGACGGCCCTGGGCGTGCAGGCCCGGCTGCTGGAGTTCAACGTCCACGCGGTGACCCCCGGGCGCGACGCCATGGGCCGGGTGTTCGTGCAGGCCGAGGATCCCCAGAGCGGGGAGCTGGCCGGGGGCTTCGGGGCGGACACGGATATCGTGGTGGCGGCGGCCAAGGCCTACCTCAACGCCCTGCTTCGGCTGGCGCGCGCCCCCCAGGGCGCCCGCGTGGAGCTCTCCGTCCCTGTGCCATGAGGGCCTCAACGATCTTCACACTTCCACAAACGGAGGGGTCGCGATGGGCATGACCATGGCCGAGAAGATCATCGCTGCCCACGCCGGGGTGGACCGCGTGGAGCCTGGGGAGCTGGTGGAGGTGCGGGTGGACTTCGTGATGGCCAACGACATCACGGCGGCCCTGGCCATCCGGGAGTTCGAGAAGCTGGAGGTCGAGGGGGTCTTTGACCGGGAGCGGGTGGCCTTCGTGGCCGATCACTTCGTGCCTCCCCCGAACATCAAAGCGGCCGAGCAGTGTCAAGCGGTCCGCACCTGGGCCCGCCGCAAGGGGATCCTCTATTTCGAAGGAGGACGCGACGGAGGCATCGAGCACATCGTGCTCCCGGAGCAGGGTTTGGTCCTCCCGGGAGAGATCATCATCGGAGCCGACTCCCACACCTGCACCTACGGAGCTCTGGGCGCCTTCGCCACCGGGGTGGGCTCCACCGACGCCGCCGTCGCCATGGCGACGGGGCGGCTGTGGCTGAAGGTTCCTCCCACCATGAGGCTGTTCTACCACGGGACCCTGCGCCCATGGGTGACGGCCAAGGACCTCATCCTCCACACCATCGGCCGCATCGGGGTGGATGGGGCGCTTTATATGGCGATGTATTTCACCGGCCCTGTCATCTCGCAGCTCAGCATGGATGCCCGCTTCACCATCACCAACATGGCCATCGAGGCCGGGGCGAAGACGGGGCTGATGGACGTCGACGAGAAGACCTTGGAGTTCGTGCGGCCGCGGGCCCGGCGTCCCTTCACGGTTTACCGGGACGATCCAGACGCCCGTTATGAGGTGGAGCTGGACTTCAACGTCAGCGATTGGGAGCCGGCGGTGGCCGCGCCCCATCTGCCCTCCAACGTGCGGCCGGTGGGGGAGCTGTCCCACATCCGCATCGATCAGGTGTTCATCGGCTCCTGCACCAACGGCCGCATCGAGGACCTGCGCCTGGCGGCCCGCATCCTCCAGGGCCAGCGGGTGCATCCCGAGGTCCGCTGCATCATCATCCCGGGCAGCGGGGCCGTCTACCGCCAGGCCCTGGCGGAGGGCCTGATCGACATCTTCGTGGAGGCCGGGGCGGTAGTCGGGCTGCCCTCCTGCGGCCCCTGCATGGGGGGCTACTCGGGCGTGCTGGGGCCCGGGGAGCGCTGTGTCTCGACCACCAACCGCAACTTCGTCGGCCGCATGGGGCATCCGACCAGCGAGGTGTATCTGGCGAACCCGGCTGTGGCGGCCGCCAGCGCCATCCTGGGGCGCATCGCCAGCCCGGAGGAAGTCCCCACGATGGCCGTGGCGGCATAAGGCAGCGCCGAAGCCGCCGGATGGGCAGAGCCGGAGAGGCCTCGGGAGAATCGAACGGAAACCGGCTGAGGAGGAGAAACCATGGAGGACCGCCGCTGGGCTTGGGAGGACGTCCTGGAGGAGGTCATCGCCTCGTGGGAGGCCTCCCATGAGGACGATGGGAAACGCGTCCACGAAGCGGATTGGGTCGTGGACTGCATGATGGGTTGCTACAACTTCACCGAGCCGGAGGAGGACTGACGATGCGTTTCCAGGGGCGCGCCTGGGTGTTCGGCGACAACATCGACACGGACGTGATCATCCCCGGGCGGTATCTCAACACGACGGACCCGCAGGAGCTGGCCGCCCACTGCATGGAGGGCGTGGACCCGGAGTTCCCCCGCAAGGTGCAGCCGGGCGACATCGTGGTGGCGGGGCGGAACTTCGGCAGCGGCTCCTCCCGGGAGCATGCCCCCCTCAGCCTGAAGGCGGCCGGGGTCTCCTGCGTCGTCGCCAAATCCTTCGCCCGCATCTTCTTCCGCAACGCCATCAACATCGGGCTGCCGGTGCTGGAATGTCCGGAGGCCGTGGAGGCGATCCAGCCCGGGGATGAGCTGGAGGTTCGCCTGGACAGCGGGGAGATCCTCCACCGCCGGACCGGGCAGGTCTTCCGGGCCAAGCCCTATCCGCCGTTCATGCTCGAGCTGATTCGCGCCGGAGGGCTCATCCCCTACACGAAGGCGCGGCTCCGTCAGGGATCCGTTGTGGCCTGAATCCACTCGATGGAGGAAAGCGATGGGGCGTCGAGAAAGGAGGTGGACCCGGGTTGCCCCGGGCCGGGAGCTCGTTCGTCGGTTCCTGGCCGGGGCCGCCCGCGCCATCGCCGCCGCTTTCGGCCGGCCGATGATCTTCGCATGGCATCCCATACCGGTCGAGGAGGTGCGCGATGGAACGCGTCTGGCTTTACGATACCACGTTGCGCGACGGCAGCCAGCGGGAAGGGATCTCCTTCACCGTTGAGGACAAGCTGCGCATCACCGAGAAGCTGGACCAGCTCGGCATCCACTACGTCGAAGGAGGATGGCCGGGCTCCAACCCCAAGGACGCGGAATACTTCCGCCGGGTGCGGCGGATGAGCCTCCGCCACGCCCGTATCGCCGCCTTCGGCATGACCCGGCGGCCGGGGCGCCGGGCTGAGGACGATGAGAACCTGCGGGCGCTGCTGGAGGCGGGGACGCCGGCCGTCACCGTGGTGGGCAAGTCCTGGGACCTCCACGTCCACCGGGTGCTGGAGACCACGCTGGAGGAGAACCTGGCCATGATCCGGGAGAGCGTGGCCCTCCTCAAGGCCCATGGGCGGGAGGTGATCTACGACGCCGAGCATTTCTTCGACGGCTGGAAGCGCAACCCGGACTACGCCCTGGCCACCCTCCGGGCCGCCCAGGAAGGCGGAGCCGACTGGATCGTCCTGTGCGACACCAACGGCGGCTCGATGCCGTGGGAGATCGAGGAAGGGGTGGAGGCCGCGAAGCGAGCGGTCTCCGTCCCCCTGGGGATCCACACCCATAACGACTGCGAGCTGGCGGTGGCCAACTCCCTGGCCGCCGTCCGCCGGGGTGTCCGGCAGGTGCAGGGGACGATCAACGGCTACGGGGAGCGGGTGGGCAACGCCAACCTGATCTCCATCATCGCTAACCTGAAGCTCAAGATGGGGATCGATTGCGTGACGGACGAGCAGCTGGCCCGCCTGACGGAGGTCTCCCGCTTCGTAGCCGAGGTGGCTAACCTCCCCCACGATTCCCATCAGCCTTACGTGGGGGCCAGCGCCTTCGCCCACAAGGGCGGCATCCACGTGGCCGCTATCCTGAAGACCGAGGAAAGCTACCAGCACATCGATCCCGCCCGCGTGGGCAACGTCAAGCGGGTGCTGGTCTCCGAGCTCTCCGGGCGGGGGAACATCGTCGCCAAGGCCCTGGAGTTCGGCCTCCGCCTGAACCCCGAGGATCCGGCGGTGCAGGCAGTGGTGCGCCGGATCAAGGAGCTGGAGAACGAAGGGTTCTATTTCGAGGACGCCGAGGCCTCGGTGATCCTGATGCTCCGGCGCGCCCATCCCGACTACATCCCACCCTTCCAGGTGCTGGATTACGTGGTGATGGTGGAGCGGCGGGAGGGCCGCCCGCCGGTGGCCGAGGCCGCCGTCAAAGTCCGGCTGGATGGGGAGATCGTGCACACCGCCGCGGAGGGCAACGGGCCGGTGAACGCCCTGGACGCGGCGCTGCGCAAGGCCCTCCTCCCTCGCTACCCGGCCCTCTCCCGGGTGCACCTGACCAACTATCGGGTGCACATCCTCAACGGCGACGCCGGGACGGCGGCCCGGGTGCGGGTGTGGATCGAGAGCACCGACGGCCAGCGGGTCTGGCGCACCGTCGGAGCCTCCACTAACATCCTGGAGGCCAGCCGCCTCGCCTTAGAGGACAGCCTGGAGTTTGGGATCGATCCCACGGTGGATCATCGCTGAAATTCAAAACCCCTGCCCGGGAAGGAAAACGATGGGACGCTTCGTGATCGCCGTGCTGCCCGGAGATGGGATCGGACCGGAGGTGACCGCGGAGGCCGTTCGGGTCCTGGAGGCGGTGGGGCGCCGGTTCGGCCATACCTTCGAGTTCCACGAGGCCCTCATCGGGGGGGCGGCCATCGACGCCACCGGATCGCCGCTCCCTCCCGAGACCCTGGAGCGGTGTCGTCGCTCGGACGCGATCCTGCTGGGGGCGGTGGGCGGGCCCAAATGGGACGACCCCACCGCCCCCGTCCGTCCAGAGCAGGGGTTGCTGGGCCTGCGCAAAGCCTTCGACCTCTTCGCCAACCTGCGCCCCGTGCGGGTCTTCCCCGCCCTGGTGGGCGCGACGCCGCTCAAGGAGCGGGTGGTGCGGGGCGTGGACCTCCTGTTCGTCCGCGAGCTCACCGGCGGCCTCTACTTCGGTCCCCGCCAGGAGGCCGGTCCGGACGGCGAGGAGGCCTACGACACGATGCGCTACACCCGATGGGAGATCGAGCGGGTGGTGCGGCTGGCCGCCCGGCTGGCCCGGGGCCGCCGAAAGCAGCTCACCTCGGTGGACAAGGCCAACGTGCTGGCTGCCTCCCGCCTGTGGCGCCGGGTGACCGAGGAGGTGGTCCGCCGGGAGTTCCCGGACCTCGCCCTGGAGCACGTGCTGGTGGACGCCTTCGCCATGCATCTCATCCGGCGTCCGGCGGCCTTCGACGTGGTGGTGACGGAGAACATGTTCGGGGACATCCTCACCGATGAAGCATCGGTGTTGGCGGGATCCATGGGGATGCTCCCCTCGGCCTCGCTGGGGGAGAGCCCGCCGGGGCTCTTCGAGCCGGTGCACGGCTCGGCCCCCGACATCGCCGGGCGCAACCTGGCCAACCCCATCGGGGCGATCCTGAGCGCGGCGCTCATGCTGCGCTACGCCTTCAGCCTGGAGGCGGAGGCCCGAGCGGTGGAGCAGGCCGTGGAGGCCATTCTCGAAGCCGGCTACCGCACCCGGGACATCGCCGATGGGGAGACCTGCATTGTGGGGACCCGGGAGATGGGGGAGGCCATTGCGCAGCGCATCCTTCACTGCGCCTCATAGCCCCAGGATGGGCGCCGCTGAAGTATCCTTGAGATCCGTTGAAGGCCACAGGGCTTCCCTTCAGATCCCTGGAACATGAACGGAGGAGGCACAGCCATGAGCATCTCCGGGAACGGGCGCAAACACCGCAGCGCGCGGGTGACGGAGGGCGTGGAACGGGCTCCCCACCGGGCGATGTTCCGGGCGGTGGGCTTGCGGGATGAGGATCTCCGCCGGCCTTTCATCGGCGTCGCCAACACCTGGTTCGAGGCCCAGCCCTGCAACCACCACCTCCAACGCCTGGCCGAGCTCGTCAAGCAGGGGATCCGCGACGCCGGGGGTACCCCCATCGAGTTCAACGCCGTCCCGGCCAACGACGCCATCGGCATGGGCCATGAAGGGATGAAGGCCTCTTTGGTCAGCCGGGAGCTGATCGCCGACTCCATCGAGCTGGCGGCGGTGGCTTACCAGCTGGACGCCCTGGTGGCCATCGGGGGCTGCGACAAGACCCAGCCGGCCTGCGTGATGGCCATGGCCCGCCTGAACCTGCCCTCCATTTATCTTTACGGAGGAAGCGTCCCCCCCGGGAGCTGGCGCGGACGTGCGGTGACCATCCAGGATGTCTTCGAGGCGGTGGGGGCGGTCTCCCGCGGGCGGATGACCGTGGAGGAGCTGCGGGAGCTGGAGGAGGTCGCCGTCCCCACCTACGGCGCCTGCGGAGGGATGTTCACCGCCAACACCATGGCCTCCGCCTTCGAGGCCATGGGGCTGACCCTCCCCAACGCTGCCGCCCCGGTGGCCCCCAGCCGGGCCCGGGAGGAGCTGGCCTACGAGACCGGACGGGCCATCGTTCGCATCCTGGAGGCTGGGATCCGGCCCCGCGACGTCATGACCCGGGAGGCTTTCGAGAACGCCATCGCCGTGGCAGCCGCCATGGGCGGCTCCACCAATCTCATCCTTCACCTTCTGGCCATCGCCTACGAAGCCGGCGTCCCCCTCACCCTGGACGACTTCGAACGGGTCAGCGAGCGGACGCCCCACCTGGCGGACCTGAAGCCGGCGGGCCGATATGTGATGGCGGACATCGACCGCATCGGCGGCGTGCCGGTGGTGATGAAAGCCCTCCTGGACGCCGGGCTCCTGCACGGCGACTGCCGCACCGTCACCGGGGAGACCATCGCGGAGCGCCTGGCCGGCGTGACCTTCCCGGAGAATCAGGATGTGGTCCGCCCGGTGAGCCAGCCCCTCCATCCCACCGGCGGCTACGTGATCCTGCGGGGGAACCTCGCCCCGGAGGGCGGGGTGTTGAAGATCACAGGGACCACGAAACGCTACCATCGGGGGCCCGCTCGGGTCTTCGACCGGGAGGAGGACGCCTTCCAGGCGGTCAACAGCGGGCAGATCCGACCGGGGGATGTGGTGGTGGTGCGCTATGAAGGGCCGAAGGGCGGGCCCGGGATGCGGGAGATGCTGGTGGTGACCGCCGCCCTGGTGGGCCAGGGCTTGAAGGACGAGGTGGCCTTGCTCACGGATGGCCGGTTCTCCGGAGCCACCCATGGCCTCATGATCGGCCATATCTCCCCGGAGGCCGCCGTTGGCGGACCCCTGGCCCTGTTGCAAGACGGGGATATCATCGTGATCGACGTAGATCGTCGGACCGTGGACGTAGAACTCTCCGAAGAGGAACTGGCCCGACGCCGGGCGGCCTGGACCCCGCCGCCGCCCAAGTATTCCCACGGCCTCTTCGCCAAATACGCCCGGCTGGTCTCCTCAGCCGCTCAGGGCGCGGTGTGCATCCCATAGTCGCATTTCCTCAATCTTTGGATAAAAAAGTGGTGCGCGCGTGGGGGATCCAAAAACGAGGGCGGGTGGAGAGCAGCCCGGCCCTGCTTTCTCGATCTGAACAAGGGAGTGCGAACCGATGAGCCGCCAGCCTTCGTTCCGTGTCGCCGTCCTGGGGGCCACCGGGATGGTGGGCCAGTGGCTGGTCCATCTGCTGGATCGCCACCCGTGGTTCCGGGTGGTGGCCCTCACCGGGTCCGATCGCTCAGTGGGACGGCCTTACGGCGAGGCGTGCCGCTGGCTGCTCGGCGCGCCGATGCCTGACTGGGCGGCCCGAATGCCCGTCCTTCCCACGGAGCCGGGCTTCGAGGCCGAGCTGGTGATCTCCGCGCTCCCCTCGGAGGTCGCCCGGGAGGCCGAACCCCGTTTCGCCGCCGCCGGCTACCTGGTGGCGAGCAACGCCTCCGCCTACCGCATGGCCCCGGATGTCCCCCTGTTGATGCCCGATGTGAACTTCGACCATCTCGCCCTGCTCTCCCGCCAGCGAGACGAGCGGGGCTGGACCGGCGCCCTTCTCACCAACCCGAACTGCACCACCACCGCGGCCGTCCTCCCCCTGAAGGCCCTGATGCCCTACGGCGTCCGGCGGGTCCATCTGGTCAGCCTCCAGGCCCTCTCCGGCGCCGGCTACCCCGGGGTCTCCGCGATGGAGATCGTCGACAACATCCTCCCCTATATCCCCGGGGAAGAGGAAAAGCTCGAAAAGGAGCCCCGGAAGCTCCTGGGCCGGCTGACGGACGAAGCTGTGGAGGAAGCGCCCATCCTCCTCAGCGCCCAGACCAACCGCGTCCCGACCCTGGATGGCCATCTGGTGTGTCTCTCCGTGGAGCTGGAGGAGCGGATCTCGCCGGAGCAGGCGATGGCGGCCATGGCCACCTACCGTCCGCCAGAGGAGGTCGCCGATCTCCCCACCGCGGTCCCGATGCCCATCGTGGTGCGCAGGGAGCCGGACCGGCCGCAACCGCGCCTGGATCGGATGGCGGGCGGGGGGATGAGCGTGGTCGTGGGCCGGGTGCAGCCCTGCCCCGTCTTCACCCTCAAGTTCGTCGCCCTGACCCACAACACCATCCGGGGGGCGGCCGGCGCCGCCCTCTTCAACGCCGAAGCCCTCCTGCGCTGGCTCGGGCGGGTGTAGCCCGGGGCCTCGAACCGACCGGCATCCCGGAAACCTCAACCCAACCGGCGGATCTCTTGGCGCTCCGCAACGGATGGTTCCTCGTTTCGCCGCCCGGGTGGAACACCGGACCGCGGGAGGTCAATTTCCTCCGCGCGCTTCCTCTCCGTAACGTATAATGTCCGCGGAGCGGCTTTCCCGAGCCGCAGGAACCTTTAAGTGCGCTTCGGGAGGAAACCCCATGGACTTCCGTCTGAGCGATGAGCACCGGATGGTCCAGCAGATGGTCCGCGAGTTCGCCGAGCGGGAGGTCCGCCCCGTCATCAAGGAACATGACCGCGCTCAGAAGCCCATCCCCTGGCTCTTCGAACGTATGGCCACCCTGGGGCTGCTGGGGATCTGCATCCCGGTGAAATACGGCGGCGCGGGCATGGACTACATCTCCCTGGGGTTAGCTTGCGAGGAGCTGGAGCGCATCGACAGCTCCCTGCGTGTGGTGATGTCCGTCCACGTGGCCCTGAACTCCCTCTCCCTGTTGCAGTGGGGGACGGAGGAGCAGAAGCAGCGCTATCTGGTCCCCCAGGCGAAGGGGGAGAAGATCGCCGCCTACGCCCTGACGGAGCCCGGCGCCGGCTCGGACGCGGCGGCCATCCGCACCACCGCAAAACGCCAGGGGGATGTCTACATCTTGAACGGGGAGAAGACCTGGATCAGCTTGGCCGACCTGGCCGATCACTTCCTGGTGATCGCCAAGACCGATCCGGAGAAGGGCCACCGCGGCATGTCGGCCTTCATCGTGGAGCGCTCCTTCCCGGGGGTGAAGACCGGGACGATCCACGGCAAGCTGGGGGTGCGGGCCGGGAACACCGGGTGGATCGTCTTCGAGAACACGCCAGTGCCTGTGGAGAACCGCCTGGGGGAGGAGGGGGAGGGCTTCTACATCGCCATGGCAGCCCTGGACAACGGGCGCTACACCGTGGCGGCGGGGGCCACCGGCCTGATCCGGGCCTGCCTGGAGGCCTCGGTGAAATACGCCAACGAGCGGATGACCTTCGGCCGGCGCATCGGGGAGCACCAGCTGGTCCAGGAGATGATCGCGAAGATGGCCACCAACTATGAGATCGCCCGCCTCCTTTACCTGCGGGCGGGCTGGATGAAGAACATGGGCCTGCGGAACACCCGGGAGACCAGCCTGGCCAAATGGTTCGCCACCGAGGCCGCCGTCCAGGCGGCCCTGGACGCCATCCAGATCCACGGGGCTTACGGCTACAGCGATGAATACGATGTGGAGCGCTACCTGCGCAACGCCAAGGGCGAGGTGATCTACGAGGGCACCAGCCAGATCCACACCATCCTGCAGGCGGAATACGCCCTGGGCTACCGGAAGGACCGCCCGCTGCGCTGTGAGCTGCCCGCCTACGACCCCGAGGTTTGGCGTGCGGAGCCGGCGGTGGCCTGAACACGCTCTGAACACATCCATGCCATGTTCTCCCGGGGTGCTGTGGGTTCGAGGGCCTGAGGCCCTGAGAAGCGGGGAAGGCTCTCTCATCCTCCGGGCGCACAGGAGGGCTTCCATGCACATCGTGGTGCCAATCAAGCAAACCCCGGATACCACCGCGACCCTCACGGTGGATGCGTCCGGGCGTATCTCGTGGGGGGATGCGCCGCTGATCGTGAACCCCTGGGACGAGTTCGCTATTGAGGAGTCCCTGCGGTTGAAGGAGAAGTTCGGCGGCAAGGTCACTGTGATCACCATGGGGCCGGAATCCGCCAAGGAGGCCCTCAAGCAAGCGGTGGCCATGGGGTGCGATGAAGCCATCCTCCTTCATGACCCCGCCTTCGAGGGTTCGGATACGGTGGTCACAGCTACCATCCTGGCCGCCGCCATCCGCAAGCTGGGAGCGGTGGACCTGGTCTTCATGGGCAAGGAAAGCGTGGATGGGAACTCCGCCCAGGTCCCGCCCGCCCTCGCCCGCCGCCTCGGCTGGCCGCTGCTGGCCTATGTGGGGAAGATCCGCGAGATCGATCCTGCCGGGCGGACCATCGTGGTGGAGCGGATCCTGGAGGAGGGCCGTCAGGTGGTGCGGGCGCCTCTTCCGGCTGTCCTCAGCGCGATGCAGATGAACGAACCCCGCTATCCTTCCTTTATGGGCATCCGCAAGGCCGCCCGGATGCAGATCCCGGTCTGGACGGCCGCGGATCTGGGGCTGACGCCGGAACAGGTTGGCGCGGCCGCCTCCGCCGCCCGCTGGCCCTCCGTTTTCGCGCCCCCCAAGCAGGAGATCCAGTGTGAGTTCATCCAGGGCGAGTCCCCCGAGGAGATCGCCCGGATCCTGGTGGATCGCCTGCTCGCGGAGAAGGTGCTGTAAAGGAACAGGCGCTGTGGCAGGCCACGCTTCCGGAACGAACCCGCTGGGAGGATCCGCATGAGCGGCATCTGGGTCTGGCTGGAGCAGTTCCAGGGGAAGATCCCCTCGGTCGCCTGGGAGACCCTCGGGGTCGCCCGGCGCCTGGCAGACGCGCAGGGGACGGCGGTGACCGCCGTGTTGATGGGGGACGGGATCGCCGCCCTAGCTGAGGAAGCCATCGCCATGGGCGCGGATGAAGTGCGGGTGATGGAGCACGCCGCCCTGGCGGACTTCCGCCTAGAGCCTTACCTCGCCGCCTTCGTCCCCCACATCCGGGAAGGGGCTCCCCAGGCGGTCTTGCTCCCCTCCACCGCCCGGGGGCGGGAGCTGGCGGGAGGGCTGGCCGCGGAGCTGGGCACCGCCGCCCTGGTGGATGTGATCGAGGTCTCGGTGGAAGACCAGCGGATCACAGCGGTCCGCCCGATCTATGAGGGCAAGCTGTTCGCCCGGACCTACGTCGAGCGCACGCCGGCCATCCTCACGGTTCGGGGACGGGCGTTCCCTCGGCCGGACCCGGATCCGAACCGGAAGGGGGAGATCCGGTCGGTCGCCGTGGCGCTGGACCCCTCTGCTTTCCCCACACAGGTCCTGGAGTGGATCCAAGAGGCGGAGGGGGAGATCAGCCTGAACGAGGCCCGCATCGTGGTGGGGGGCGGGCGGGGCGTGGGCAGCCCGGAAGGCTTCGAGCCGCTGCGGGAGCTGGCCCGCGCCCTGGGGGCGGCCCTGGGGGCGACCCGCGCGGTGGTGGACGCCGGGTGGATCCCCTATAAGTATCAGGTGGGCCAGACCGGAAAGACCATCAGCCCCGATCTCTACATCGCCTGCGGGGTCTCCGGGGCCATCCAGCACCTCTCCGGCCTGCGGGGGGTGAAGGTCATCGTGGCCATCAACAAGGACCCAGAGGCCCCGATCTTCAAGGTCGCCCGTTACGGCGTGGTGGACGATCTGTTCAAGATCGTCCCCGCCCTCACCGCCGAGCTCCGTCGCCGCGGGTTAGCCCGGGGCTGAGCGATCGATCCATCCCGACTTTCTTCAAATGGGAGACGGGCAGCAAAGCCGTCCGTCTCCCGTTTCATCGGTTACGGCCCTTCCACCAGGAAGAGCGGCAGGCCGCCGACGGCGGCCTCTCCCTGCTTCCGGCGGTCCGGGTTGCACCAGGTGGGCGTGTTGTAGTTGGTGGCGCCCGGCAGTGAGAAGGTGTAAACTCCATCCACCGGCGTCACCGAGGTGGCCACCCCGGTCCGGACGTCGTAAACCACGCCCCGGGGAGCCGTCGCCGTCACCGTAATGGTTGCCGGGATCTCCATCCGGGTCCAGGCCAGCAGCACCCGCGCGCCGTCCGGTCGCTGGAAGGCGAACCATTCCACCTGCCCGCTGCACGCCCCCCAGTCGGTCCGGCCGTTCGTGGAGCGCCAGCGCCAGAGGGGCTTTGCGTCCCGCAGATGGGTGCTCACCAGCCGGTAAGCGGCTGCGGCCGGTCGCGCTCCGGCGTCCGATGGATAACACGGCGCCGGCGTGGGATTGCGATACAGGCCGAAGGCGTCGTGCGCCTCTGGCCCGTTTCCACAGTCATCGTGCAGCATGAAGTGAAAGATCACCCGCGCCCCGCTCCAGATCGCGTAGGCCGCGCTCTGCACCACATACGCCGCGGCCTCCTCCTTCGTCCCGCGATAGGCGCTGTCCGGATCCCACGTCGGACCCGGGTGATCGTCCCATACCGGCAACCCGCTCTCGTTGACCCAAAGCGCTTTGGTGAGGCCGAAGGCCCCGAGGGTCCCCTTCACTTGATTGAGATAGCGGAACGTCTGCCAGGCGTAGCTGTAGCTGTGGACCGGCAGGATGTCGAAATACCAGCCGAAGGCGTCCCGCAGCTGGGGATCCGGATCGTTCTGGAGGATCGTGAGGACCTCGCGCAGCCAGTTGGGCTTCTCGAAGATCGCCAGCCCGCCGAACAGGATGCGGGCCTGGGGATCCGCCTGGCGGGCGGCGATGGCGGCCACCCGGAGCAGGCGGGCGTAATCCGCCGCGCTTCCACTCCAGAAGAACGAAAGATCGGGCTCGTTCCAGATCTCCCAGTCACGCACCCCGCGCCCGGCCGGCCACCCGGGCACCTCCCGACTCGCCACCCCGCCCGGCCGGTAGCGGGCGACGGCCTGATAGACAAAGGCGGCCCATCGGTTCTCCGGGTTGATGATCTTGCTCGGGCCGGGCCGGTCCGTGCCGTCGGTGAAGATGGGAGCGTAGAGGCCGGCCGGGGGGCTCGCCGCGGCAATGGCGATGGGTGCCCCGGGTGTGCGCGCCTCCGAACGGCGCAGGATGGAGCCGCCCACAGGCGGTCGAAGAGGGAGGCCTCCGGTCGCGTAGAAGCCCGGGGTGCCGAGGAGGATGAGGGAAACCTCGAAGCCCTGGGCCAGAGCGTCCCGGAGGGCGGTGTCGACGGAAGCCCACTGATAGACGCCCGGCGAGGTCTCCACCCCGCTCCAGTAGAGCGGCCAGCGGTCCCACCGGGCGCCCAGCTGCCGCGCGCGATCGAACCGGGCGGCGTCAGCCGGCCACTCCGCTGAGGTGATGAAGACCAGCCCGAACTCCACCCGGGGAGGAGCCTCCGGCCCCTGACGAGCGACGAGGGGCAGATACACGCGGAATGAAAGGGTCTGAGGACTCCCCCACCAGTCTCCGCTGGGCGGAGGAGCCGCCCCGCCGGAGGGGAGGGTGGGGATCGCCTCCCCCCAGGCTCCGCCTCTCAGCAACAGGAGGATCAGGATCCAGATCCCACGGCGCGCCCACACGGAGTTCCTTCCATCGCCTGGGTTGAGGCCGTCTCAGGAGCCACCCGCGGCGAGGGCGGCCAGAACCTGAGCGGGGGTCCGACGGCCCCGGGGCGTGCGGTCGAAGTCCGCATCGAAGCTCACCAGGATAAGCCCATGCTTCTCCGCCGCCACATATTGATACGCATCATCGAAATCCAGCCGGAATGCACGTGCGGCTTCCACTACGGTAGGCATATCCTCGACATCTAACTTCACCAGGCCGAATCCGGACCGGAATACATCTTCGATGAGACGCAGGAAGGCATCATGGCGCTGAAAACGGAAGAGGATGATCCCGAGGGAGTAGAGGGTAAACTGGCTCATGAAACCACGGCTGGGCTCGATCTGGCGGAGCAAACGCTCAGCCTCATCCGCTCTCTCCTGAGCCAGGAGCATCTCCAGCCATATGCTGGTATCCAGGAGGAACATTAATCCCCCCACCACTCCTGGGCTTTGTGCTGGAGTTCCACCGCAGTGAAGTGGGCCCGCAGATCCTGGAGCGCGCCCTTCCAGTCCAGGCGAAGCGGCTCCAGGCTGCGCTTTGCTCGCTTCTGCAGGAGGAACTCAACGAAATCCTCCACCTCCTGCCGCAGCTCCGGGGGCAGCTCCCGGATCATCTCCTCCAGGGTCTTCACGGCCGCCTCCCCCTTGAAGGCTCCAGGTCATCATAACCGGAAGGCATCGGCGTGCCAAGGGGGCGCCCGGGAACGCAGGAGGCCGGGCAGCCGGCAGGCTCGAACCCCGGGGTAAAATGAACCCGGAACTCAAAGAGCACCCCGGGATGGCATCCGGCATGCCGGAGAAGCCTTGCGTGGCCCTGATCCACTACACGGCCCCGCCGGTAGTCGGTGGGGTGGAGGCCGTGCTTGCCCGCCAGGCCCGCGCCCTGGCGGCGGCCGGCTACCCTGTCCGGATCATCGCCGGCGTCGCGGCCGTGGATGCGCCCGGGGTGGAAGCGGTGGCCATCCCGCCGATGTATGGGGCCCATTCAGACATTGCCCCTCTCCAGGCGGCGCTGATGGAGGGCCGCCTCCCGGACGCTTTCCCTCAATGGCGGGAGCGGCTGCGTCGCGCCCTCCGGGAGGCCCTGCACGGGGTCGACGTGGCCATCCTTCACAACGTCTGCACCATGGACAAAAACCTCGTCCTCTCTGCGGCCCTCTATGATCTGGTCACCGAGGAGCCCCGGCGCTGGATCGGATGGCATCACGATGCGGTGATCCTGCGGGCGGGCGCTCCGCGTTTCCCGGGCGAGCCGTGGGAGCTGCTCGTTCGGCCCTGGCCGGTGATCCACGTGACGGTCTCCGAGGCCCGCCGGCAGGCCCTGGCCGCCGCCTGGGGGATCCCGGCCGCGCGCATCCACGTGATCCCGAACGGGGTGGACCTCGGGGAGTTCTTCCGCTGGGGCGCCCGCACGCGATCCCTGGTGGAACGCCTGAGCCTGATGGCCGCCGATGCCATCCTCCTGACCCCGGTCCGCATCACCCGCCGCAAGCGACTGGAGGAGGCCCTGGCGGTCCTCCGGTGTCTGCGGGCGCAAACGGGATGGGACGCCCGGCTGGTGGTGACCGGCCCGCCGGGCGCCCACACACCGGCCAACCGGGCATATCTGGAAGCGCTGCGCGCCCAGCGGGCCGCGTGGGGGCTGGAGGGGGCAGCGCACTTCCTGTATGAACATCTGGGGGAGGGTCTGCCAGAGGAGGCGGTGGCGGATTTCTACACGTTGGCGGACGCGGTGCTGCTCACCAGCGAAGAGGAGGGGTTCGGGCTGCCGGTCCTGGAGGCGGGGCTGGCGCGTCTGCCGGTGTTCGCCCGGGAGCTCCCCCCCTTGCGGGAGCTGGGCCGAGAGGATGTGTTCCTGTTTCCCACGGAGGCCGCCCCGGAGGCCCTCGCCGCGGCCATCGCCCGCTTCCTGGAGACGGACCCGGTGGCCCGGCTGCGCCGCCGCGTCCGCCAGCAATTCGACGCCGATCGCCTGATCCGGGAGCGCTTGATTCCCCTGCTGGAAGAGACGCCCTCCTGAGGTTCCCTCCTCACCAGAGATAAAAACCCCTCCCGGTCTTCCGGCCGAGGAGGCCGGCCCGGACCATCTGGCGAAGCACGGGGGCAGCCCGATAGGCGCCGCTTCGATGCTCCGCCTCCAGGGCATCCAAGATGGCCACCACCAGGTCCAGGCCGATGAGGTCCCCCCACTCCAGGGGCCCCCGAGGGTAGTTCGTGCCCAGCTTCATCGCCGTGTCGATGTCCTCAGGGGCTGCTACTCCTTCCATCACCGCGAAGGCCGCCTCGTTGATCAGGGCACACAGGATGCGCGGGTGCACCATCCCCACCGCGTCCTGAACCACCACGGGGGAGAGGCCCAGCGCCTGCCACCAGGCCCTTGCCCGCTCCAGCGCTCCGGTATCCCCTGGAAGGGAACGGGCCAGCTCCACCGGAAGCCCGAGGCTCAGGGGCGGCAGGAGTGCGAACCCTACTACACGGCCCGGATGACGGGTCCAGCCCGCCACCTGGGTCGCGGAGACGGTGAGACAGAGGCTCAGCAACAGTGTCTCGGGGGGCAGGGCCGCATCCAGGATCTCCACCAGAGCCTGCTTGGCCTCCGGGGGGTAGGGCAGGGCCTCCACCGCCAGGGCGCTCCGCCGCGCCTCCGCCTCCAAGGTGGGGCGCAGCTCCGGCGCGGGCCACCCCTCCAGAGTCAACACGGAAGCCGGATAGCCTTTCTCCAGGCACCACGCGCCGATCTCCTCCGCGAAGATGCTCGCTCCCACGATCAGCACGCGCTCCTTCAGCGGTTGGGTTCCCATCCCCCCTTCCTCCCAAACCGTGATCCGGGGATCTCGCGGGCTTAGGCCGGTGAGGCCTCGTAGTTATACCATCCTTTCCCGGTTTTGCGGCCCAGACGGCCGGCCTGGACCATCTGGCGCTGCAAGGGGTGTGGGCGAAAGCGGGGCTCCTCGAAGAAGGCCCGATAGACGCTCTCGCTGACCGCCAGGTTGACATCCAGCCCGATGAGATCCATCAGCTCGAAGGGCCCCATGCGGAACCCCAGGGTCCGCATGATCCGGTCCACCGTGGGTGGATCGGCGACGCCCTCCCCCACCAGGCGCAGGGCCTCCAGGTAGAAGGGCCGGGCCACCCGGTTCACGATGAACCCCGGCGTGTCCTTCACCACCACGGGGGTTTTGCCCCAGCGCCGGGCGAGATCGACCAGCGCCCGCACGGTTTCCTCGGACGTAGCCAGGCCTCGCACCACTTCCACCAGGCGCATGACCGGGGCCGGGTTGAAGAAGTGCATGCCGGCCACTCGCTCCGGCCGACGGGTGGCGGCCCCCAGGGCCGTGATGGAGAGAGAGGAGGTGTTGGAAGCGAGGATGGCGGTGGGAGCGCAGAGGTCATCGAGCCGGCGGAAGACCTCCTGCTTAAGATTCAGATCCTCCGGGGCCGCCTCGATGACGACCTCGACCGCCGCGAGGGCCTCCAGGTGATCGCTGAGGCGCAGCCGCTCCAGGGCGTTCCGGGCCTCCGCCTCGGCGAGTCGCCCTTTCGCCAAAGCCTCCTGCAGCCATCCTTCGATCTGGGCGCGGGCGCGTTCCAGCGCTTCCTCCACGACATCGTAAAGGACGACCTCGGCGCCGTGGGTCAGCGCCACATACGCGATCCCTCGCCCCATCGTCCCCGCCCCGATGATCCCCACGCGCTCCATTGTTCTCCACCTCGAATGACATCTTTCACGCCGATTGAAATCGGCCTTCGTAGGCGCTCCGCGCCAAGCGTCGGCCTTCGCCGACGCAACAGATGCTTTCCGGTCGGCGCAGGCCGACCGCTGGCCAAAGGCCTCCCGAGGTCGAATTCATTCGACGCCCCAAGCCGGCCATCGGCCGCAGGCTTTCACGCCGATTGAAATCAGCCTTCCAGGGCGCTTCGCGCCAGGCCTCGGCCTCCGCCGACGCAAAGAACGCTCTTCCGGTCGGCGCAGGCCGACCATCGGCCGCAGGCCTCCCGAGGTCGAATTCAATTCGACATCATTCCCGTCATCCCCGTCGGCGGAGGAAGGCCTCCACGCGCTCCCGGTGCTCCGGCGTGCGGGCGGCCACCTCCTGGAGATAGGCCTCGTAATCGAGGGACTGCTCCAGCGTGAAGGCCAGCGCCCGGTTGAGGGCCCGCTTCAGGAACCCCACCGCCCGGGCCGGCAGCTCCCGCAGCCGGGCCGCCCACTCCTGGGCCGTCAGCATCACCTGGTCCGGCGGGACCACCGCGTTGACCAGCCCCCAGGCCAGGGCTCGGGAAGCGTCCAGCCGATCGATGAGGGTGGCCGCCTCGAAGGCCCGGGCGTATCCGGCCAGATGGGGCAGGAACCAGGTGGAGCCCGAATCGGGGATCAGGGCGATCTTGGCGAAGGCATTGAAGACGAAGGAGGCCGTCTCCGCCATCACCCGCAGGTCGCAGGCCAGGGCCAGGCTGCAGCCCGCGCCCGCCGCCACCCCGTTGATGGCGGCGATGAAAGGCTTCTCCGTGTTGCGGATGCGCAGGATCAGGGGATTGTAGCGGCTACGCAGGTGCTCGCCGATGGACATCGCCTCTTCCGGCCGCTCGTAGCGCGCCCGCATCTCCGCCAGGTCCTGCCCGGCGCAGAACCCCCGCCCGGCCCCGGTCACGATCACCACGCGGACCGCCTCGTCCCGCTCCACCGCCCGCAGGACGTCCTGTAATTCCCGGAACATCTGCTCGTTGAAGGCGTTGAGGACATCCGGTCGGTTCAGGGTGATGGTGGCGATCCCCTCCTGAACCTCATACTGCAGCGTCTCATAGGCCATGGCGCGACCTCCTCTACAGGGTCTGTTCTTGGCGAACCCGAGGAATCCTCAGCGTTCTCCCCAAGGGACGAGGGCTGCAAGCCCTCCGATCAAGAGGGCCGTCGCTCCGGCCGTTAGCGGGAGGATCCTGGGGAGCTCCGGGATGGGCAGCGTCGTGGATCCGAGGAGCAGCAAGGAGTAGGCGGACCAACCGGCGATGAAGCCGAGCAGGGCGGCCCGCCACGCGCGATCCAGATCCCGGCGTCGGCCCAGCCGGAAGGATAGGCCGCTGATCCCCAGGATGGCCAGCGCGCTCCATCCGAAGATCGACCACCCGGCCAGGCCCGGCCCCAGACCCCGGCCCGGGCGCGACGGGGCCGCAGGCGTGGGCATGGGCGAGGGGACCGGCGTCCGGGTCGGCTCCGGGGAGGGTGTCGGCGTGGGCGGCACCACCGTGGCGATGCGGCCCACCCGGTTCCGCTCGATCTGGAGTTGCAATCGATAAGAGAGCCGCGCCGGCTCGCTCACCGCCCGGATCTCCAGCATCCCCTCCCGATCCAGCGGGATGTCCACTTCCGCGAACCCATCCCGGGTTCCCACGACGAAGGGCCCGATGCTCCCCTGACCGGAATAAACGCCGGTGAAGGCAACCGGCGTGCCATCCGGAACCAGGTATCCATCCCGGTCGCGGATCGGTCCGGCCCAGACGCGTAACGTCTCCCCAACCCGGACGGTCACGGGGGCCGGGGTTCCAGAGACGGTCCCCTCCCGTGGGCCTGCCCCCAGGGGGATCACCTGATTGGGATCCGGCCGCAGGCGATCTGCCAGGTTATAGCCGAGGGCCGCGATGGAAAGGGGCGCGCGACTCCGGGGGTTCAAGGCGCCGAAGAGGGCCTGGGCCATGATCTCTATCGCCGGGGGCACGTGCGTCCAGAGCGCTTCATAGCGGCTCAGCCGGCTCACCTCCCGGGCGGTCAACGGATACAGCGGCCCGAGGCTCCAGAAGACTACCTGCTTGCCGGCCAGCAGATCCGTCCGCTCGCTGAGCAGGAGATGCGGCAGGCTGGAGGCCGGATCCTCCGGGCGCTCATCCAGGGCGACGATCAGCACCCAGGTTGCCCGATCGAACTCCGGCTGCAGGTCCGGTCCCTCAGGCGCTCGAGAAAGGAAAGCGAGGGCCTCTGCGAACGTGCGCACCGTGATCCGGGTGGCGTCGAGGGTCCCTCCGCTGGCCGTCACCATGGCCTGGGTGAGCACCTCTGTGGGTAACAGCCGCTGCTCCGGGCACGCGGCGCAGGCCCGGGCCGTCCGTCCGTCCACCAGCACCAGGAAGGTCTCCCCGGGCTGCGGGATGGGCACCGGACCGGTTTCGCGGGGGTGCAGGCGGACGAGGGCCTCCTCTAAGGCCTGGCGAACGACCCGGAGGTGGGCGGAGGTCACAACGGTCTGAGGAGGTTTCAATGGGGTAGGGAACACCATGGAGGCGCTGAAGCCCGGATAGAGGCTATACTTCAGACGCAGGATGCGAGCCACAGCGCTATTGACCAGGTTCTGGAACGCCAGATCCGTGGAGTATTTCTCCTGGAAGAGGGCGATGACCGCTGCTGCCTGACGGGCCGACTCTTGGGGGTCGGGGTGGAGCGCCCCCAGCCAGATCAGATCGTTCCCGGCTAAGAAGGCCTCCAGCGCCGCGCGCCGGAAATCCACCTCTCCCCGCTCATCGGCATACAGATTGCGGATCACCGGGTGCCCCAAGGGAGGAGAGACCAGGACACCCCCGCCTTCCCGCCAGGCCTTGATCTCCGGCAACGTTAGCAGGGCGCCCAGCGCCGCCCCATCCACCGTTAGGGGACGGGTCCATTCCTGAGCGCTTCCCCCGAAGCCTCGCACCCGCATCGTGGAGACCTGGACGGCGCGCAGCAGCGGACGGCCGGATTCGGTGGACGTGCGCATCAGCGTGATGAAGGGGACCAGATCAAAGGCGGCCAGATCCTCCCGGGTGAGGATCGCCACCCGTTCCTCCCGTCCGTAGGCGCGTCCTTCGCCGGGGAACGCGCCGGGGACGACGAGGAGCCGGCCCTCGCTTCCTTCCGCGAGGCCGCTCAGATATGCCCGGGCCATGCGGCTCACCCAGTGGGGATCCCCCCCGAAGGTCTGCACCCCCGCATCCCCGAGGTCCGGCCGGGGCTCCAGCAACACTTCCAGGGGAGGGCCCAGGAGCAAATTGATGCCGACCGCGCGGAGCTCCTCCCCCAGGGCCCGCCCCACCGCCTGCGCCCGGTCCGGATTCCACGTGGCGCCGAGGGCCAGGGGGGAGGGAAGCGGCATCGCCCCGGCGGTCCAGGCGGAGCCGGGAGGGCCATCCCCCTGCTGCCGCAGGCCGATGAACAGCGGGATGAATGGGGTGAGCCCGGCGGCCTGTTGTTGCAGGGAAACGGTGATGGAGAACAGCTCCGAAGGGGTGGCTCCCACGTTGGAGAAGTTTCCCTGCTCGGGGCTTAGGATCACCCCGCCGATGCGCTGCGTCTCCAGCAGCGACCGCAGCGGATGATCCGGGCGGGCCACCGGGCCGGGGAGGGTGATCAGGAAGAGCTGCCCTACTTTGGCCTCCGGCGGCATCTGAGCCAGCAGGCGGGCGATGAACTCATCCTCGCCCCCCTGTGCAGCGGCCGGAGCCGCGCCCAACGGCCCCAGGGCCAGGCTCACGAGAAGAAGCCACCGGATCCCTCGCGCCACCGGCTCACGCTCCCGTCCGCAACAGGCGCTGATGCTCGATCTTCATACAGCGGTCCATCACCACCAGCAGGCCTGCCTCCCGGGCGCGCTGGGCGGCCTCGAAATGGATCACCCCCAGCTGCATCCAGATCACCTTCGCCCCTTTCGCGATGGCTTGCTCCACGATCTCCGGGACGTAACGGGCCGGCCGGAAAACGTCCACCACGTCCACCGGTTCGGGGACGGAGAGGAGATCCGGGTAGGAGGGCTCCCCCAGGACCTCCGGGATCGTGGGGTTCACGGGGATGATCCGATAGCCCTGGCGTTGGAGATACGAAGCCACCTGATGGCTGGGCCGTTCGGGATCCGCGGAGAGGCCCACCACGGCGATCACGCGCGCCTCCCGGAGGATGCGGCGCAGGGTCTCGTCGTCCTGAACGGTGATCGGCTCCGGGATGCGCACCGTCGTTTCCTGGCGATCCAGCACGCGATCCCCGGCGAGGAGCCGGGCTTCCACCTGGTAAGGCGCCCCGGGATCCGGTTGCCGCAGGTGCAGCACATACGCCGGCCGGAGCTCCATCACCTCCATGACCGCCAGGGAGTGGACCTCCTCTCCCCGGGCGTTGTAAAGGATGAGCTCCAGATCCGGGCGTTGAGGGGAGGGCGCGAACTCCAGCTCCAGCTCCACCACCACCCGGCGCCCGTCTGGCATCGGGGTGGCCTGCAGGGAACGAATGCGCGGCGTCCCTTCCTGCATCACGTGTTCCATGGGCGCCTCCATCGCCGGGTCGATCATCCGCAGCCGGGGCCTCTCTGGAGGGCGCAGGCGATTCCGGGAAACACCTTTCTCAATTTTATCACCTTCCTGCGCAGTCCCTCCCGGGGATTCGAGGAGACCTCAGCGTTTCCCGGGCTCGCTTTCGGCTACATCAGGTAGAGGATCAGGATCGCCGTCACCCCCCAGAGGATCACGGTGAGCAGAAGGGGGAGGTCTTTCAAAACCAGCTCGTCCGGCGGCGCGGTCTCCCCTCGGACGTGGATGAGATAAAGATAGCGGAAGATCCCATACAGCACGAAGGGGATGGTCAACATCATGGCGTGGTTGGAAGGAAGGTTGGGGGCGGAGAACGTGTAAAGGGAATAGGCCACGATGGTGGCGGCCATCACCACGCCCATCATCTCGTCCAGGAAGCGGACGGTATATTCCTCCAGGATCGCTCGGTGGTTGCGGGCGTTCTCGCCGAGCAGGATGATCTCCTGGCGCCGCTTGGCGAAACCGATGAAGAGGGCCAGAAGCAGCGTGCACAGGTAAAGCCAGGGCGAGAACCGCTCCACCTGAACCAGGGGCACGCCCGCGGCGACCCGCAGCACGTAGCCGCTGGCCAGGGCCAGCACATCCAGGATCACCTGATGCTTCAGCCAGAGGGAGTAGGCCAGGTTAAGACCCCAGTAGACATAGGCGAGGAGGGCGAACAGAGGATCCAGGGCAAAGGCGGGATAAGCCAGCCCGAGGGGGATGAGCCAGATCGTCCCCCACGCCACCCGAGGATCCAGCTCCCCGGCGGCCAGGGGGCGGTTCCGCTTGCGCGGGTGCTGCCGGTCTCTTTCCAGATCCTGGAGGTCGTTAAAGAGGTAAACCGCGCCGGAGAGCAGACAAAGGATCAGGAAGCCGGCGACGGTGCGCCCCAGCGGCTCCGGGCGGAGCAGTTTCTCGTCGAACACCAGCGGGGCGAAGATGAACACATTCTTGATCCACTGGCGCGGCCGCATGGAACGCACCAGCGCGGTCAGCGTCCGGCCCTGCGGCAAGACGAGTGCCTTCACGACCACCCCTCTCCACGTTTTCTCCGAAGCCGGGCAACCCAGCCCGGCGTCCTTTCCCCATTATAATAGTGGACAGTTGAGCGGAACGGCCGCCTCATAGCGGAACTGGTGGAGAGTGTCCTACGAGCTCACAGAGGATCGCCTGCCGATGGACGAACAGGAACGCCTGGCGTTGCGCCGGAAGATCGTGGGGATCGCCCTGCGGCAGGCCCGGGAGCGGGCCGGCCGCACGGTCCAGGCCTGCGCTGCCCTGCTGGGGATCTCATCGGCCCGCTATCGGGCCTACGAGGCCGGGCGACAGGACCCCACCCTGCCCGAACTGGAGCTCCTGGCCTGGTTTTTCCAGACGCCCCTCTCCGCCCTCCTGGATCCGGATCAGCGGAACGCATCGTCGGAGGAGGAGATGGCGCAGGCAGCTCCGGAGTTCATCGCCCTCCGACACCGGGTCATCGGGCTGATCCTGCGCCAGGCCCGGGAGGCCGCGGGGAAGAGCCTGCGGGAGGTGGCCGCCGCCCTGGGATACACCCCCCGGCGGCTCCGCGCCTATGAATCCGGGGAGCGCCCGATCCCCCTCACGGAACTGGAACGTCTGGCGGCCCATCTGGGGCTTTCCCTGGCTGACTTGCGGGACACCGAGAGCCCCATCGGCCAGGCCGCCATCCTGCTGGATCAGATCGAAGGGTTCCGCGCGCTCCCGCCGGAGGTGCGGGCCTTCGTGACCGCCCCTGTGCACCTGCCTTACCTGCGCCTGGCTATGCGCCTGTCGGAGCTGCCCGCCGATCGGCTCCGGCACATCGCGGAGGACCTGCTGGAGATCACCCTGTGATGTGGACCACCCCTGTTCTGCTCCTCTTCCTTGGCGTAGGGGCCGGGCTGATCCGACACGCCCTGGCCGGCGGCGGGGCCCGCCGTCTGGCCTGGGATCTGAGCCTCGGATGTCTGGGGATGGTCCTGGGCCACGCCGCCGGGCGTCTCCTGGTCCCAGGGTTCGGTCAGATCGGGACCACGGCGGTCCTCCCCGGGCTCCTGGGGGCGCTTCTCCTGCTGGGGCTCACTTCCCTTCCCCTCCCCCGCCGCTGAGCGAAGGTCGCGGCGGAAGCCGCTCCTACAAAAATCGATCTTTGGTAGGAAGGGCTTTCGCCCAGGACCTCGGCTCCTGCAGATCCGTTGAATCCCGAGGATCCCGGGACAGATGTCCCCAGAAAATTGGGACACCCGCCTCTACCAGGCCTCCGCCCTTTCGCTTAGAGTGAGAAGCGGAAAGATCCTTGATAAGGAGGCCTGCGATGGAGCGCATGGCGCGCATCTGGCTGCTGCTCATCCAGATCGTCCTGGGCTATGAGTGGCTGCGCGGCGGTCTGGAGAAGCTAGAGACCGGCGGCGGGTTTGTGAAGGCGCTGCCCCAGACCCTGGCCCGCTTCGCCGAGAAGAACCCGTATCCCTGGATGAAGTCCTTCCTCACTGGCCCGGCCACGGCCAATGCGACGCTGTTCGGCAACTTGGTCCAGTGGGGCGAGCTGCTGGCTGGCCTGGGCCTGATCGCCGGCGCCCTCTACCTGCTCTTCCTGGCCCATCGCCTGAACGGCGTCCTGCGCCGGGTGGCCGGGATCCTGGTGGCCATCGCCCTGCTGGGCGGGATGATCATGAACGCCGCCTTCGGCCTGGCCGCCGGCCACACCAGCCCCTCCACCTCGGGGATCAACCTGGTGATGTTCTTCTCGCAACTGATGCTGCTGGGCTTCTGGATCGGCGTCATCCTCCAGCCGGTGGAGGAGCGGATCCTGGAGCGGCGGCCGGCCTGAGCGATCCCATCCAGCCCGATGAGGGGGACGCTACCTGCGTCCCCCTCTTGGTTCATGAATCGGGTGGGACATGGAAAACCCAGATCCCCAAGCCGTCGCAGTGGGAGCGCGGCCGCCACGCCCACCACCCCCGGGGATACGCCGCCTGCAGGACGGCTCGGGTGGCCTCGTCCTCCGGATGCACCAGATACAGCTTGGGGCCCGGCACCCGGCGATGCCGGGCCACCCCATGGGGCAGATCCTCATACCAGACCGTATAGGGCCAGTCCAGATCCCCCAGCCACATCCCGATCAGCCGGGAATCGAACCAGTAAGGATAAGCCACATAGAAGGCGTTCGTAGGCGGTCCGCCCCCCGCATAGAAGCCGCGCAGGATCTCCGCGGCGTCGGAAGCGTTCAGGACATGGCGGCAGTAAGACTGGGCATATGTCTCAAAAACGCGCACGGCATTCAGGCGGATCAATGTAAGAACCAGCAGCCCGGCGATCCCCCACCCCAGCCATCGCCGCGCGCCCGCGCGGCCCCACCATGCGGTCCACATCGCCGGGACCAGCGCGGCGAGGGTGAGGACGGAAGGCAGGGCGCCGGCCGCCCGCACCGTGCTGGGATTCTCCCGCGGGAATGAGAGGTTATACGCCGAGGGGAAGAGCATCACGAAACCGGCCGCCAGCGCCGCCAGGGGGACGGGATCCCGTCGGCGGATCATCCACCCGAATGCAGCCACCCCACCCAGGACCAGTAGAGCCCCCATTACGGGATCCAGCATCGGCCGCAGGGGAATCGTCGCCACATATACCTCGTCGCCCGTCCAGTGGAACATCAACAGCGCCCGCCGCAGGTTGTTGGCCAGGATCCACAGCGGGTTCCCCTCGATGGGCTTCTCCCAGGTGGAGACCCGGGTCATCAGGCGATAGAAGAACATCTCCGGGGACTCCACAATGAAGCGGAGCATGGGGGCCAGGACCGGGAGGGCCGTGAGCATGCCGAGGATGAAATCCCGCATCTGGCGCCACCCTTCGGCGGTCCGCCAGCCCCGACGGATCCCCCACACGAGCAGGAAGGCGGCCGGGAGCGCAGCGATCATCCCCCGAAAGGGGGAGTAGCCATACAGGCCGATCCCCAGGAACAATCCCATCCCCAGGAAGTCCGCCCGACGACCGGAGCGCAGCCCCCGGATGAGGAAGGCCAGGGACCAGGCGGCGAAGGTGGGCAGGAAGGGGTAGCGCAACCCCACCCGGGACGGGATCACCGCCCAGGAGGCCACCGCCCCCAGGAACATCGTCCATAGCCCCCCATGCCGCCCCCACAGGGCCGCGCCGAGCAGATAGAGGGCGGGCAGGAGCAGGACCCCGATGAAGGCCGTCCCCACCTGGAGGGTGAACTTGTGCAGCGGCATCCCGAAGAGCCGGATCGTCGCCGCCGCCAGATAAAACTGGAAGGCCTCCCGCCCGGTGTTCCGGGGGAAAAAGATCCGATACTCCCCGTTCAGGACGTCCCGCACGTCGAGGAGCTTCTCGGCGTGGTCGCTGTTCACATCCAGGGGGAGGTTCCAGAGATCCCAGTAGCGGAAGCTGATCCCGAGCCCCAGGACGAGCAGGAGCACCAGATGCCACCCCCGCACCCGCCATCCCTCCCGGGGCCATCGTGGGAGCGGCGCGTCCCACCACGCGGCCAGCCATGCGGCCACCGCCAGCCCCCAGGCGATCACCCCGAGAAGCCGGAAGCGGTTGCCGCCGGACTCCAGGAAGGCCAGGGCGCTGAACCCCAGGCTCAAGACCGCCCAGAGAGGACGTCCGGGGATCGATGGGCTGGCGGATGGGGCGATGGGGCGTTCCCCCTCCAGCCAGGCTGGCTCCTGCCGCAGGGCCCAGAGGAACAGGGCCAGCGCCCCTGCGTAAACCCCAAACGCCCGCGGGTCCGGGGCCTCCCGGGGGCTGGCATCCAGCAGCCCCTGCGCGAACACCGCCAGAAGGCCCGCGAGGGAGAAGGCCAGCGCGCTCGCGATCCGCCGGGCCATGGGGTTATCCGCCTCCCTCCTTTCGCGCGATCATAAAGAAATACGCGCCCTCCGGGCCTGGAGGCTCCTCGTAGAACGGCCGCAGGATCCGCTCCACCGGCCAAAGGCTCCACCGCCACGGGGCGAGGATCCAGCGACCGAGGAGCTTTTTGTAGATCAGGGAAGGCAGCCCATACGGGTGGCCCCACTCCAACAAGGCCGTGGCGCCCGGGGAGAAATAGAACCACCAGCGGAGGGGGCGCAGGCCGGCCCGCTCCAGCCGGGCCACCCAGATCTCCGGAGCATCGCAGTGATGATGGCGGGAGATGTGGTTGAAGAGCCGGCCGTAGGCCTCCGCAGCGCGCCGCAGCCGCAGCCGGCGCAGCAGCCGATAGAGCGAGAGGAACTCGACGAAGCGATGGCTGGGCGAGCAAAACAGGAAGAGGCCTCCCGGCCGCAGCACCCGGGCCACCTCCGCCAGGACGGCCTCCACCGGAGGGATATGCTCCAGGACCGAGTTGCTGAGCACGGTCCCGAAGAAGGACGAGGGGAAGGGCATGCGGGCGCCATCGGCCTGCACCACCCACCGGTAGGCCCGGCGGGCGGCGGCCTCCTTCAGAGGCTCCCATTCGGGGTCCAGCCCGACCCATGCCTTCCCCGGGAAGGCCACGGAGGCGAAGTGTCCATCCCCGCAGCCCAGATCCAGGACCGGCTCCGGCATTTCCAGGCCCTGGTAGAATCGGGCCTCCACCGCCCGCAGCAGCGCCCGGAAGGCAGGCACCTCCTTCAAATGAAGCCAGAGGAAATCAGGAGCCATCCCGATCTGTCCAGGCGGGTGAGATACGAGCGGACGAACTCCTCGAGCTCCTGCGCTCGAACTTCCGGGAAGGATCTCTTGAGTTGATCCAGCAACTTCTGATCCGTGCTCACCAGAAGCTCCGCGCCCGCATCGATATAGATCTCCAGCAAATATCGGTCCTCCTCAGAGATGGAGGACCATGCTTCCGGAGAGCGCGCCGCCGAGCCCGCCGACGAGGAGGGAATGACTCCTTTTTGGGGATCCCGCAGCAAGCGTTGGAGCAGACGGTTGGCTGCCCGGACCGCTGGCCGTTGATCTTTCATGAGCTTGTAGGCTTTACGCGCCCAGGGCGTGTCGGGCCGCCACGCGATCCGATCACAGCGCCTCTCGATTTCCTCAAGGATCCGATAGGCCTGTCGCTGGCGCTCGCTTCCCTCCTCGCCCTGGAGATGAGAGAACAGCCACTCGTCCAGGAGGATGAGGCGGGAGGACATCGCGGCTTCTCCTGACAGGTCGTTCTCATTCGGAAGCCTCGGGCACACCGAGGAAGACCCGGAGGTCCTCCAGCTCCGCCTCCACAAACGTCCGCAACCCCCCTTCGATCTGGCCGCGCTCATTCACCTGCTGACGCGTGAAGACCGAAACGCCGTCCTTTCGTTCCACGAAATAACACGCCAGATCCGCGGGCCGGAGCGCGCCCCGTGCCACCTGAGCCAGAAGGGCGCTCAGAAATGCCATGCCGTGGTAGGTGCGAGCTCCAGATCTACAATCTACACACTCGATCGAGCGAAAAATTCCGAACAAACAGTCCGCGGGTCGCCATTTTCAAGCTCCTTTCTTCCTCCGATCCCGGGACGCCCGCAGCTCCTCGAAAAGCGCCTCATAAGCGGCAGCGGTTCGCTCCGTATTATAGTGCTGGGCCACCCACTCCCGGGGCCGGCAGAAGGCCGGGCGCTCCGCCAGCACCCGCAGGATCGCCTGGGCCAGCGCCCGGCTGTCCCGCGGGGGGAAGGTCAACCCCATCCCCGTCGTCTGCGTCGGCACCCGCACCCCCGGCAGATCGCTGGCCACCACCGGGGTCCCGCACAGCATCGCCTCCACCTGCACCAAGCCGAAGGACTCGGTGGCGTTCCAGCTGGGAAGCACCACCACGTCGCAGCTGGCGTAGAAGGCTGCCATCTCCTCCGGCTCCAGCACCCCCACGAAGGTCCAGTGGTCCCGGTAGCGCTCGAAGAGGGGCGCCAGCCGGCGGGCGTAGGCCTCCTCCCCCAGGACGTTTCGGTAAGGCCCGGCGAAGAGCACGCGGGCGTTCGGATAAACCGCCAGGATATGGGGGAGGGCTTCCAGGAGATACTCCACCCCCTTCTCCGCCGCCAGGCGGGCGGCCATCCCGATGACCACCTGGCCCTCCAGCCCCCAGCGGGCCCGGAAGGCCGCCACCCGCTCCGGATCCGGAACCGGGATCTCCACCGGCGGAGGGATCACCCGCACCTTGGTGAGATAACGGGAAAGATAGGGGGAATGGCGGGCGTAATCCTCCGTATAGCTCACGATGACATCAGCGAGACGAGCCGCCAGATGATCCATAAGGTGGACCGCCTGGTTGGCCACCCGGTTCAGCCATCCCGGGGGAAGGGTCACGTCGCAGTGATAGGTCAGGACGACGGGCTTGCGGAACAGGCGCCCGCGCAGGGCGATGCCGGCGGCGTCGAACTGGGGCAGATGCAGCCAGAGGACGTCCGCCCAGCGGGCCAGGCGGGTCGCCCACCATCCGATGGTGGGCATGATCACCCCCTTGCTCACCCGCATCAGCACCGGCACCCGCCGGATCCGCACGCCGTCCCGCACCTCCTCAAGAGGAAGACGGCGGTCATACTGGGAGGTCAACACCAGAACTTCGTGACCCCGGGCCGCCAGGGCTCGGGCCGCCCGCTCCACATAGATCGTCAGACCGCTGATATGGGGACGGTAATATGTGAGCGCGACCAGGATCTTCATCGAAGGTTCTCCCGCACCCACTCCGCCAGCCGGGTCAGCCCCTCCCGCACCCCCACCTGAGGCCGCCAGTCCAAGTCCCGCATCGCCTTGCGGATGTCGCTGACATACACCTTCTGATCCCCCGGCCTCCAGGGCCCAAAGGCGGGAGGATCCAGGGGACGGTCCAGGATCTCCCCGAGCAGGGGGGCGAACTCATGCCAGACCGAGAGGGTGTGCTCGGGACCACCTCCGATGTTGTAAACCTGCCCCGCCGTCCGATCGATCCGCTCCACCGCCGCCCGCATGGCCGCCACCAGGTCCGTGACGAAGAGGAGGTCCCGCACCTGCTTCCCATCCCCGTAGATCGTGATCGGCCGCCCGGTCATGGCGGAGATCACGAAGTGGGCCACCCACCCCTGATCCTCCGTTCCGAACTGCCGGGGGCCGTAGATGCAGGACATGCGGAACACCACGGTGGGGAGGCCGTAGATGCGGGCGTAATCCCGCACGTACTGATCGGCCGCCCCCTTGGAGCAGCCGTAAGGGGAGTGGAAGTCCAGGGGCTGACCCTCATCGATCCCGAAGGGGCGATCGGCATATCGGTAACGGGTGGCCTCCTCCACCACCGGCACCTCCTCCATGGCCCCGTAGACCTTGTTGGTGGAGGTGTACAGCACGATGGGGCGATGGCGGGCCTGGCGGGCGGCCTCCAGGACGTTGAGGGTGCCCAGGGCGTTGATCTCGAAATCCGTGCGGGGATCGATCAGGGAGGTGGTGACCGCCACCTGGGCGGCCAGATGGAAGACGACCTCCGCCTGCCGCACCGCCTCCGCCACCGCCGGGAAGTCCCGGACGTCTCCCCGGATGAAGCGGATGCGCCCGCCGTGCCGTTCCTGGAGCCAGGCCAAGTTCCGCTCCACGCCGGGCCGGGCCAGCAGGTCGAAGATCCAGACCACCCAGCCGTCCGAGGCCAGGGCGTCCGCCAAGTTCGATCCGATGAAGCCCGCGCCGCCGGTGATCAGGGCCGAGGGGGGCATTTCCGGCCTCCTGAGCGCGTTGAGAATCCAGGAGCACGCCCGAAGTTGCGCATGCCGCGGGATATTTTAGTCTTTAGCCTTTAAACCGGAAGGGGCCGTGAGAGGCCGGGCCCCTGCCGCCTTCGAGCATGCCCTCCTTAGCGGTCTGCCTTCTCCACCTGCGTCCGCCGCAGGAACCCAAGCCCTACCTGCCCGGTCTCCAGCCACAGGCCGAGGGCCCCGAGGGTGGAGAGGACCCCATACATCAGTCCGTGGGAGGCGACCGAGATGCTGAAGGCCGTGGCCTGCGGGATCCCGAATTCCCCCATCACCCACACCGTGATCCCCTGCACCACCCCGATGTAGCCGGGGGTGGAGGGCACCAGCATCCCGAAGGTCAGGGCGCTCATCGTCAGCAAAGCCACCCACCCATCCGGGGTCTCCAGGAAAACCCCCATGACCGCGTAGAGATGAGCGGCCGTCGCCAGCCACGCCACCAGGGACCAGCCTAAGGCGGCGGCCAGAGCCCGAGGGGTCCGAAGAACCTCCAGTCCCCGCAGGGCCGCCTCCGCCTCCCGGCGCAGCCGGCCCTGAAGCGGCCGAGGAAGCGGCCGGGTGAGAGCGTCCGTGAGCCACCAGGCCCACTGGGGCCGGAAGGCCCCGAGGAGGAGCCCTCCCAGCGCGCCCAGGGTGAGCACCGGCCCGGCGTGGCTCAGGAGCCCCAGCCCGCGGGCTCCCGGCTGGAGGGCCAGGGCCACCCCGGTCAGGGCCAGCACCACCGCCAGATCCAGCGCGTGCTCCACCACGATGGACATCGCCACCAGGCCGGCCGGGGTCTGGGGGAAGCGGGCCAGCAGGAGGACCCGCGCGAGCTCCCCCATCCGGAAGGGGAGAACGTGGGTGACCAGGTAGCCGGCGTTCAGGACGTTCCAGAGGCGGAGGAAGGACACCCCCGGAGGCGCGTTCAACAGGATCCGCCAGCGGGCGGTCCGGGCCGCCACGCTCAGGATCAGGGCGAGCAGGGCCGGGAGCATCCATCCGTAGTTCCCGGCGCGCAGCGTGGCCCAGAGCGTGGGGAGATCCAGCCCCCGCACCGCCCCATAGAGCGCGAGGGCCCCGATCATCAGCCCCAGCACCCATCGCCAGCGACCCATCGGAACACCTCCGAACCCCCAAGATCCGCCGGCCGTCAGGGAGCGAGCCAGCCGGGGCAGCCCTCCGATCCCGTGGCTCCCAATGATAAACCGGGAGGGCCCGTTCCGCGATCTCCTCCACTCACCGGAAGGGCGCGGACGCCCTGATCCGTCCTTCGTCAGCGTGTCCATCGCACTCGAATTGAATTTAGTCTTGCCTAAATTTGCATCGCTCTCCTACAATGGGCGTGAGGGCAGATCCATCGGCTTCCGTCCCAAATTCTTGCAGAAAGGAGCGAGCGATGGTCGGCAAATGGGTCTACTACCAGGAGATGGAAGGCGCGGCGGCGCCTGCCCCCGAGGCGCCTGCGGAGGAGATGGTCCCGCCTCCGGCCCCCGCTCCGGCCAAGCCGGCCCGCAAGCCTGTGGCCAAGAAGACGGCCAAGAAGGCCGCGGCCAAGAAGACGGCCAAGAAGGCGGTGGCCAAGAAGCCTGCGAAGAAGGCCGCAGCCAAGAAACCCGCGAAGAAGGCCGCAGCCAAGAAGACGGCCAAGAAGACCACCAAGAAGACGGCCCGGAAGTAGCCGGAGCCTGCGTTCCCATCCTCCCTTCAGGTGGGCATGCCGGCTCCCGGCATGCCCGCCTGTCTTTTCCCCGGAAGTCGGTCAGGTCCTCAGGGGGCCGTGGGGGTGGGAGAGGGCGCAGGGGTGACATCCGGCGTCCCGGTCGGCGTCGGCGAGGGAGGGACGTAGAGGCGTTGCCCGGCGCTCAAGGACAGCGTGGTCAGGCAGTTCGCCTGCATCAGGTCGGAGAGGGAAACCCCGAAGCGCACGGACAGCCGGTAGAGGGTCTCCCCGGGTTGCACGGTGTAGAGCACCCAATCCGCAGGCGGCCCGCAGGGCGTAGGGTTCGGCGTCGGGGTGGGCAGGCGAACCGGCAGATAAACCCGCTGCCCGATGAAGAGGGCCGGATGTCGCAGGCAGTTGGCCTCCAGGAGGCGCGAGACGGAGATTCCCGCCAGGGTCGCCAGCCGGTAGGCCGTGTCCCCCGGCTGCACCCGATAGGGGATCCAGTCCGCCGGCGGCCGGCACGGAGCTCTCAGCGTCCCGGTCCCCGTGGGGGTTGCGGAGAGGGTCGGCATAGGGGCCTCCCCCGGCGTCCCGGACGGCGTTGGGGAGGGGGAGGCCGGGACGGGGAAGAACGCGGGCGAGGGGGGCGGCGTCTCCACCGTCTCCACCAGCCCCTCCTCGGCCGGGGTGGCGGTTCTCCCCTCTGGGAGAGAAGGCGCAGCGGGACGGGTGGCCCGGGGAACGGCCGCCGGGCGCGGCCGGCCCTCCACCACCGCCATCCCCAGGGCCCCCAGGATCAGAATCCCCAGCCCGAGCAGCGCCAGCAACGTCCGCATTGTTTCTTTCCTTAACACCAGTCCTCAGGAGACAGCCAGGGGCAGCACGACGGTGAAGGTGCTTCCCACCCCCGGCTCGCTTTCCACCCAGATCCGCCCCCCGCTGGCCTCCACCAGGGCCCGCGCGATGGAGAGGCCGATGCTATCCCCCACCCCGGGGATCAGCGGCGTCGTCGCCCGATAGCGCGGGACGAAAACCCGGGGAATCTCCTCCACCGGGATCCCTCCCCCCGTATCCCGCACGCTCAGGAAGAGCACGTCGGGGATGCTGGGATTGCGGCGGGCCCGCAGGACGATGGCCGTGCCTGGACGGCTGCAGAGGGCCGCATTGTTCAAGAGGTGATAGAGGATCTGTTGCCCCGCATCCCGGTCCAGCCGCACCGGAGGCAGGTCCTCCGGCCACTCCATCTCCACCCGGAGGCCCCGCTCCTGGAGCACCGGCTGCAACTGCTGGAGGGCCTCGTCTCGGACCTCCTCCAAGCGCAGCGGGCCGGGCTCCAGCCGGTAGGATCCGGCCTCCAGGGCGGCGATCTGCAGGGTCTCCCGGATCAGCCCCGCCATACGCTCGATGTTGGCCCGGATCCGCAGCAGGAACTGCCGCTGGGTGGCGCCCAGGATCCCCACTGCCTCCCCTAGGAGCAGATCTGTATAGCCCAGGATGGCGGTGAGCGGCGTGCGCAGCTCCTGGAGGAGGGCCAGGACCAGCCCATCTCGCTCCTCCCCGGATCCAGAGGGAGTTTCCTTAACCGAGGCGGCCGCCACCGGCAGGGCGGCCTGAGCCTCCAGCAGCTGGGCCAGCTCCTCCGCCCGGCGTCGCCAGCGCTCCCACTCCTCTTCCGCCTCCGCCGCCCGGGTGGCCCAGCGATGGATTTCCCGCTGCAGCGACCGGCGCTCCTCTTCCAGCCGGGCCTCCAGCTGCCGGATGGTCTCCTGGCGCTCCTGCTCCAGGGCCTGTAGCGCCGCCTCCAGGCGCGTCAGGCGCTCCCGCTCCCGGAACAGGCACAACGTCCGGGCCAGCGCTCCGGCCATCTCCCGGGCCAGCCCGGGATCCGGGGGGCAGCTTTTCCCGGCCTCCGGGGGATAGCCGATCAGCCAGAGGCCCAGAACCTGATCCGAAACGACAAGGGGCTCCACCTGCAGGGAGCCGATGCGCTCCATCCCGAAGGCCTGCCAGAGGCGGAGGAAGGCCTCTCCGGCCTGATCCGCCGGGGTCATGAAGTCCCCCCGACGTTGATCGATCGCCTCCTGACAGCGCGGGTATTCCGACAGCGTCAGGACGAGGTCCGAGCCGGCGCGGGGCAGGTTTTCCCCCTCCCGGGCGATGAAGACCAGGTGGTCCTCCTGCAAGAGCCCGATCCCCGTCCAGCGCGCGCCGAGCCATTCCCGCGCCATCCGGAGGGCTTCCCGGAAAGGATCCGAGACCTCCCGATCCTGAAGGGCCTGGAGCAGGCTCGCCGTCCAGGCCAGCCACGCGGATGCGGCCTGCCGCATCGCCGAAGGGCGCCCCCACGCCCCATCCAAGGCGAGCTGATAGGTCCCCGCCAGCCAGAGCGGATACGCGGCGAGGGCGCCCAGGCGGATCCATGGGGAAAGATGGGTTCCCAGGAGCGGGGCGTTCAGCTGCAGCAGCGCCCCCAGGGCGAGGAGGGAGAAGCCCAGGGCCCCGGAGGTGGGGAACCTCCGCGGGCGCTGGGAGAGCAGCAGCCCTCCGATGGCCAGGTTGAGCCCCAGCGCCCACAGGGTCCATGCCCGCTCCGGAGGGGTGGTGACGTAGACGGCCGTGGGATCCTGGAGGGCGATGCTCCACCAAGCCGGCGCCGTTGCCCCATAAGCGCCCAGGACCAGCACCGTATGGAGGGCCGGCGCCCAGAGCCCGGGCCCCGCGCCGGCCATGGCCCAGCCCAGCCATCCCCACGTCGCCAGATCCACCGCCCGCTCCAGCGGCGGCAGGAGCGTCCCCGGAGGCAACCCCCGCGTCTCCCCGAAGGCCGCCCCGAACAGGATCAGGCGGCCCATCAGGCCCAGGCCAGCGGCCACCATCAGGCGATCCGCGAGCCCGCCCCTGCCGGACCGGCGCCGGAGGTCGAGGGCCATCAGGAGCAGGCCCTCCAGAGCCAGGCCCACGAGGAGATGGTAGAACAGGGAGGCGGAGGCCTCCGTCAGCCCGCGCATCAGCGCCTGGATCCCTTCCATTCGCTATCCCCCGGAGGATGCTCCGGATCCTTCGCCCGGAGGGCTCCCTCCGGCTTCTTGCTGGACCATCCGGGTGGCGGCCATGGCGAGGCCGATCATCAGCCAGAACCACTGCACCATGTGATGGAAATCGAAGTTCACGAAGTGATGATCGAAGATCCCGCTGACCAGCGCGGCGAGCACCGCCCCGTGGAGGCCCAGCCAGAGCGGCTCCAGCTCGGGCCGACGCCGGACCCCCCGCCGAGCCCTCCAGGCGGCGATGAACAGCACCCCGATGACCAGCAGGAAAATCCCCAGCCCGACCAGCCCCATCTGCACCGCCACCAGCAGGTAGATGCTGGCCACCTTGATGTAGAGATCCACATCCGGCACCCCGGCGAACCCGACGCCGAACAGCGGATAGCGGGAGATCAGGGTAAGGGCATCCCGATACTCTCCGAACCGCATGCGGGTGGCCAGGTCTTCCCCTCGCAACCCGGCCAGAAGATGCAGCGTGTAGCTCCGGGTCGCGGGGAGCAACAGCACCCCTACAAGGAGGATCAGCAGGAACGGGAGCGCACGGCGGTAGCGCAGAAGGCTGAGGGCCAGGAGGGCCGCCGCCGCCCCGATGAACGAGCCCCGGGAGAACGTCAGCAACAGCGCCACCACCATCATCCCCAGGAACATCAAGAGGAGCGGCCGGGGCCACACCGGATGCCGGGCGAAGGCCTGCGGGAAGGCCAGGGCGATCAGGGTGGACAGCGTCGCCCCCAGCAGGTTGGGGTCCACCGCCGTCCCGATGGCCCGCTCCGGCTGCTGCGGATCATCCAGGATGTAGCGCAGGACCGGGCCGCCCTCCGGGTAGTAGCCCAGGGACCGCAGCCGCAGCAGCCATTCCTCCGCCCGGGCGTCGGGGAGCGCATAGAGGACGACCGCCACGAGGGCCGCCAGGAATCCCAGCCCGAGGATCCATCGGACCAGCCGGGCCAGCCGCGTCGGATCCCGAACGAGGGTGACCACCCAGAAGAACGAGGCGATGGAGAGCAGGAACTCGGCGAACCGCCGGGCCACCGTCTGGGTCAGGGAGGCATGGCCCAGCCCTGCCAGGAAGGTCACCAGCGTGGTCCCCATGAAGGCCAGCACCGGGAAGGCCAGGGCCGTCCCCTCCAGGGCCGCCGTCCGCCCAGCGGCCCACCAGGCCAGCCCGCTCAGCAACCAGCCCATGACCGCCAGGTCCAGCCAGGTGGGGGTGAAGCCCAGGCGGACCGGGAAGGTGGCGAAGGGAAGCAGGAAGATCACCGCGAAAACCAGGAAGAAAGCCAGGTCGACAGAGCTGAGGACACCCAGGACCAGGAAGGCGCCGATCAGCCCTCCCAGCGCCAGGATCGGCCCCCCGGTGGCGATCCCCCATCCCAGCCCCCAGGCCATCACCAGGCCCAGGGCCAGCACCCCCATGCTCGGTATCGGGAAAGAACAAAGCCGCGCCTGCAACCGATCCTCCCTTCCTCAGCGCCCCCATGCCAGGGAGCCTGAACCACTGGTCTCCCAGAACCCGTTTCCATCCCTCGACCCCGGCGAAGATCCTGATGGCGGGGCTGAGTCTGATTATAATCCTCGTGGGCTCCTTCACAGGGAACGCGAAGAGGGCTCCCTCGGGCCTTGAACGGAAGGACATTCCCGGAAGGAGGCGCACATGGACGCCTTCGCTGCCACCCTTCATCATGCCTATCGAGTGGCCGTGGAGGCCGCCGTGGAGGCCGGCCGGGTCCTCCGCTGGCACTTCCGGCGCGGCCTGGAGATCCATTACAAAGGGGAGATCGATCTCGTGACCGAAGCGGATCTCGCCGCCGAGCAGGTCCTGATCTCCCGCATCCGCGAGGCGTTCCCGGACCATCAGCTGCTATCAGAGGAAAGCGGGGAGATCCTCCAGCGCTCTCCCTGGCTCTGGGTGGTGGATCCGCTGGATGGGACCACGAACTTCGCCCACGGGTTCCCGGTTTTCTCGGTTTCCATCGCGTTGCTCCATGAAGGGCAGCGGGTTCTGGGCGTGGTTTACGACGTGATGCGGGACGAGCTGTTCGCCGCCCGGCGAGGAGAGGGGGCCTTCCTGAACGGACGGCCCATCCGGGTCAGCCGGACCTCCCGGCTGGAGGCGGCGCTGCTGGTGACCGGATTCCCCTATGACCGGCAGGAGTCCCCCTTCGACAACACTCGGGAGTTCGTCGCCCTGCTCAAACGCTGCCATGGGGTGTTGCGCGTCGGCTCCGCCGCCCTGGATCTGGCGGCCGTGGCGGCCGGGCGACTGGACGGATACTGGGAGTTCCGGCTGAGCCCGTGGGACCTGGCCGCGGGGGCCCTCCTGGTCGAGGAGGCAGGTGGACGGGTCACCACCCCTGCGGGGGATCCGCTGCCTCCCCTGGGGACAGACATCGTAGCCACCAACGGCTGCATTCACGAGGAGCTCCTGGAGGCCCTGGCTGCTGCGCGCGCCGGCGCTTGACCGAAGGGGAAGGCTCCGTGTAAAATGAAGGACGGCCCTGCGGGGTGGTGTAAGGGGCAACACACCGGACTCTGGATCCGGGTATGGAGGTTCGAGTCCTCCCCCCGCAGCCAGTCCGGCAGGAAAGGGCCGCTCCGTGCGGCCCTTTCTTCATCCGTTGCCAGACCACGCGGGAGGCGCTCCGTGTTCGCAGTCATTGAGATCGGCGGACATCAGTATCGCGTGAAGGCCGGCGATCGGATCCAGGTGGAAAAGCTCGACCTCCCTCCGGGCGCATCCCTGGAGATCGACCGCGTTCTCATGGTCGGGGAGGGCGAGGGGGTGCAGATCGGCCGTCCGGTCGTCCCCCAGGCTCGGGTCCGGGCGACCGTGCTGGGCCACGTGAAGGGGGAGAAGATCATTGTGTTCAAGTATCGCCCGGGGGCCAAGCGCTATCGGCGCAAGCAGGGCCACCGGCAGACCTACACCCTTTTGCAGATCGACGCGGTAGAGGCTGGTGTTCCGGCCTCGGCGTGAAAGGAGGCGACGATGGCGCACAAGAAGGGCGGCGGTGCCAGCCGCAACGGCCGTGACAGCGAATCCAAGCGCCGCGGGGTCAAGCGGTTCGACGGTCAGTTCGTGCGGGCCGGCAACATCCTGGTCCGCCAGTGCGGCACCCGCATCTATCCCGGCAAGAACGTGGGGATGGGCCGGGATTACACCCTCTTCGCGCTCATCGACGGTTACGTGCGGTTCGAGATAGGGCGCGGAGGGCGCAAGCGGGTGAGCGTGTATCCCCATCCGGTCCGACCCGACGGCGCGTCCCCGAACGGAGGTGACGGATGAAGCCGGGCATTCACCCGACCTGGTATCCCAACGCCCAGGTGATCTGCGCCTGCGGCAACACCTGGACCACCGGGGCCACCGTGCCGGTGATCCGGACGGACGTGTGCTCCAAGTGCCATCCCTTCTTCACCGGGGAGCAGCGGATCGTCGACAAAGAGGGGCAGGTGGACCGCTTCATGCGGCGCCTGAGCGCCCGGGACGAGGCCTACCTGAAGGCCCGGGCGGAGCGCGCCCAGCGCCGCAAGCGCAAACAGGCGGTGATCGAGGTGGTCGAGGAGCCAGAGGAGATCCTCGAGCGCCTCGAGGGAGAAGAGGAAGCATTCTGAACGAGCGTGCGGGCGGGTCCTTCAGACCCGCTCGCATCGCTTTTTGGTAAGCTGAACTTCATTATCGGCTTAGGCCTGACACCGTCGCCTACGGGAGCAGAGGCGGCATCCCGTCTGATCCCAAGGAGGCAAAGGATGGAGAAGGCCCGCGCGGGCTGGGTGGAGGTGATCAGCGGGTGTATGTTCAGCGGCAAGACCGAGGAGCTCATCCGCCGGCTCCGCCGCGCCCAGATCGCCCGCCAGCAGGTCCAGGTTTTCAAACCCCTGATCGACACCCGCTACGGATTGGAGAGAGTCCGCTCCCACAACGGCCTGGACATCGAGGCCATCCCAGTGCCACATGCCCGGGCGATCCTGGACCATCTTCAACCCGGGACGACGGTGGTGGGGATCGATGAGGCGCAGTTCTTCGATTGGGAGATCGCCGATGTGGTTCAGGCCCTGGCGGAGCGGGGGATCCGGGTGATCGTGGCCGGGCTGGATATGGATTTCCGCGGGGAGCCCTTCGGGCCGATGCCGCTGCTCATGGCTCAGGCGGATCAGGTGGACAAGCTGCACGCCATCTGTGTGGTGTGCGGGGCGCCGGCGACGCGCACCCAGCGGCTGATCAACGGGCGGCCTGCCCGCTACGACGACCCGGTGATCCTGGTGGGTGGCAGCGAGACCTATGAGGCCCGCTGCCGGCGTTGCCATGTGGTCCCCCGGGAGGCGACGGAAACCCCGTAAGGCTCGAACGGGACGGGGGAGGCGGGAGGGATGGAGACGCCGGTGGAGTCCCCCTCGAGCTGGGGATGTGAGCACCTGATCGACCGCATCCTGATCCCGGCGGATGTCCTGCAACGTCGTATCGCGGAGCTGGGCGCTCAGATCTCGCGGGACTACGCGGGCAAGGATCTGGTGCTGGTTTGTGTGCTCAAGGGCGGCGTGATGTTCCTCACCGACCTCATGCGCCACATCACCGTTCCTCATGAGATCGATTTCATGGCCATCACCAGCTACGGGATCGGCGCCCGGCAATCCACCGGGGTGGTGCGCATCCTGATGGACCTCCAGACCAACATCGAGGGGCGCCACGTCCTCATCGTGGAGGACATCGTGGACAGCGGGCGGACCCTCGATCACATCCTGCGGTTGTTGTGGACGCGGAACCCCGCCACCCTCCGGGTCTGCGCGCTGCTGGACAAGCGAGCACGGCGCGAGATCCAGGTCCCCCTGGATTACGTGGGGTTCGAGATCCCCAACGTCTTCGTCTTCGGCTACGGCCTGGACCTGGACGAGAAGTTCCGGAACATCCCCTTCATCGCCGTGCTGAAGGCCGATGCTTTGGAGGAATAAGCGGCTGGCCTGGGGCCCGGATTCCCGCTAAAATCATGCCAAGCCATCTCGCGTTGCCGCGGCTATCGTAAGTCCCGGAAGGCAGTCGGCGGCGCGAGGCTGCGATCCTCCAGATCCGCAAGGGGCCAGGAGCGATGAGCTATCCCGCAACGCACAGGTCGAATCATCCCTCCGGCGGCCGGAAGCATCCCTTCCGCGCCCCTTACATGCGACGCTGTCACTTCTGGACAGTTTGGGCCACTGCGGATTGCTGACTCCTTGCCCCTCCGCCTCTCACGGTTTCTCCTGCTTGCCGGATCCAGACACTCTCCTGCCTGGGAGGCATCCATGCGCGTGTTGGCCCTCGGTGGAGCAGGGGCCGTGGCCCGGGAGGCCACACGGGACCTCTGCCAGCACGGCTCGATCTTCCGCGAGATCGTGATCGCCGACATCGATCCCGCCAAGGCGGAACGCCTCGCCCGCGACATCGGAGACCCCCGCCTTCGGGTGGTCCCTCTGGACGTGCGGGATGAGGAAGCATTGGTCCGCCTGATCCGGGGCTTCGATGTCGTGATGAACGGCCTCCCCTTCGCCTACGATGTGTTGGTCACGCGGGCCTGCGTGGAGGCCGGGGTCAGCGGGGTGGACCTGGCCTTCGACGAGGCCCAGTTCGAGCTGGATGAGGCGGCTCGCTCGAAGAACATGGTGTTCATCCCGGGGGTGGGCGCCACCCCCGGCACCACCAACGTGATGGCCGCTTACGCCGCCCGTTCCATGGATCAGGTGGAATCCGTGGAGATCGCCTTCGCCGCCTTCCGCTGCCTGGCGCCCTCGCCGGGCCTCCTCCGCACCACCCTCTGGGAGTTCAACCCGGAGGAGCCGGAACGGGCGATGGTCTACTGGGAGGACGGGGCGTGGCACCCCGCTCCGCCCTTCTCCGGGGAGAAGCGGGTGCGCTTCCATGAGCAGATCGGGGAGCAGACCGTGTATTACGTCCCCCACGATGAGGCCCGGACGATGCCCCGCTCCTTCCCGGGCCTGCGCCGTGCCGCGGTGCGGGGCTGCTTCCCGCCCCACGTGATGCGGGCGATGCGCGCCCTCTACGAGATGGGCGCGCTCTCCTCCACCCCTGTTCCCCTCGATGGGGGCGCCTACCCCGCCATCGATCTGGTGGCCCGCCTGCTCGCCGCCCTCCCCGCCTCCCGGGAGAACCCGGTGTGGGCCTACGGGCTGGTGGTGGAGGTGAGCGGCCGCCGGAACGGCCGCCCCCACACCATGGTGCTGCGCAACCGACATCCCCCCCAGGAGGTGTGGGGCGGGGAGGCCGCCTACTATCGGAACATCGGCGTTCCCCTGAGCATCGGCGTCCAGATGATCGCCCGGGGTGAGATCTCCGCGCGAGGCGTTGTCCCCCCCGAACGGGCCATCCCCCCGGAGCGCTTCTTCGAGGAGCTGGCCCGCCGGGGGATTGAGATCCTAACAGAGTGAACCCATGGGGGACGATCTTCTCATTCATCCTGAAAGAATCAGGAGGTTCCCATGCGTCAATGGCCGAAGACCCGCGCTCGATTTCTCCGAGCTAAGGAGGTGATGCCCTGGGGGGTTACCTCGAACTTCCGTTACTGGGGGGATGATCAGACCATCGTGGTCAGCCGGGGGGAAGGCCCCTACATCTACGATCTGGACGGCAACCGCTACATCGACTACCGCCTGGGCTACGGGCCGGTGATCCTGGGTCACGGCCACCCGGCGGTGGTGGAGCGGGTGAGCCAGGCCATCCGGGATGGGGTGATCTTCGCGGCCACCACCGAATGGGAGATCCGGGCGGCGGAGCGCATCATCCGCATGACCGGCGTGGACATGGTCCGCTTCTCCAACTCAGGGACAGAAGCGACGATGCATGCTCTGCGGATCGCCCGGGCCTACACCGGCCGGGAGAAGGTGATCAAGTTTGAGGGCCAGTATCACGGCCACCACGATTACCTGCTGTTCTCCACGGCCATGGCCTTGCGCCAACCTATGGGGAGCCGCCGTCACCCCATCCCCGTCGTCGCCAGCTCCGGCATCCCCCGGGTCATCGCCGACCTGATCATCACCCTCCCCTTCAACGACTTCGAGGCCGTGGAGCGGACGGTGAAGGCCAAGTGGGGGGACATCGCGGCCATCATCGTGGAGCCGATGCTGGGCAACAGTGCGGCCATCATGCCCCACCCCGAGTTCCTCCCCTTCCTGCGGCGCCTGTGCGATGAATACGGCATCGTGCTGATCTTCGACGAGGTGAAGACCGGTTTCCGCATCGCCCGGGGCGGGGCCCAGGAGTTCTTCGGGGTGCGGGCGGACCTGGTCACCTACGCCAAGGCCATGGGCAACGGATTCCCCATCTCCGCCATCGGCGGCAAGCGGGAGATCATGATGACCATCGAGCCCGGAGCGGTGGCCCATGCCGGAACCTACAACGGGAACGTGGTGGGCACCGCCGCCGCCGACGCCACCCTGGAGATCCTGGAGACCACGGACGCCCTGGAGCGGGCGGCCCAGGCCGGCGAGCGGCTGATGAAGGGGATCAGCGAGATCCTGACCGAGGCCGGCATCCCCCACGCCGTCTCCGGCCACCCCAACATGTTCAGCTTCCTCCTGAACTTCGAGGGGACGCCCCGGGATCACCGGGACACCATGTCCAGCGACATCGAGCTCTACGCGGAGATCGGCCTGGCCTGCTATGAGCGCGGGGTGATGTTCGAGGTGGACCCGCGGGAGCCCTGGTTCACCTCGGCCGCCCACACGCCGGAGGTGGTGGACGAGACCCTCAACCGCTTCGCCGATGCCGTGCGCGCCGTCCTGCGGAAAGGGAAACCCGTCGGCCCGGCGGAGGTCACGTCGGTCGGGAAGTGAACGCAACCCGTGGGGGCTGGACGCCGGGAGAGCGATGGTGCAGAATGGACCCGACGTTCAGCCCTCCGTTTCCATCCTGATGCCGGTGAACCGCGGACGCTTCGGGACAAGGCCGCGATGGGCAAGGGGAACCGGACGGTCGCGGAGACCATCCTGCCCTCCGGGCACCGGGTGGTCCTGGTGCAGGGGGACCTGACGGAGGAGGAGGCGGACGCGCTGGTGAACGCCGCCAACTCCTACCTCCAGCACGGCGGCGGCGTCGCCGGGGCGTTGGTCCGCAAAGGCGGGCCTCAGATCCAGGCGGAGAGCGACGAGTGGGTGCGCCGCCACGGACCGGTCCCCACGGGGGGTGTGGCGATCACCGGGGCCGGGCGGCTGCGGGCGCGCGCCATCCTCCACACCGTCGGCCCGGTGTGGTCCGGAGGGACCCGCGGGGAGGAGCAACAGCTGGCGGAGGCGATCCGCAACACCCTCGAGGCGGCTCGGGCCCAAGGTTATGAGCGGATCGCCATGCCGGCCATCAGCACCGGCATCTTCGGGTTCCCGAAGGAGCGGGCGGCGCCCATCTTCTGGGAGACCATCGCCGCCTTCGCCGCCGCCCACCCCGGCGAGCCCCCCCGGGAGATCCGGGTGGTGATCCTGGACGAGGCCACGCTGCGTCCCTTCGAGGCCGCCTTCCACGCCCGGTTCGGGGGACAGGCGGCCGCTTCCCCGGCCTAACCGGCGAGCAGCCGGACCAGCAGGGCTTTCTGGGCGTGGAGGCGGTTCTCCGCCTGATCGAAGATCACCGAGTGCGGGCCATCGGCCACCTCATCGGTGATCTCCTCGCCCCGATGGGCCGGCAGGCAATGCATCACGATGACATCGGGCCGCGCCCTCGCCACCAGGGACGCGTTGACCTGATAGGGCGGGAACACCTGACGTCGGACCTCCGCCTCGGCCTCCTGGCCCATGCTGGCCCATACGTCCGTGTAGATGATGTCCGCCTCCCGCACCGCCTCCGCCGGATCGTGGGTGAAGAGCAGACGGCTCCCGCTGCGGGCGGCGAAAGCCCTCCCCCGTTCGATGACGGCCTCCTTCAGCATATAGCCCGGAGGCGTGGCGATGGCGAAGTCCATCCCCAGCATGGCGCAGATGTAAAGCAGGGCGGTCGCCACGTTGTTGCCGTCGCCGACGAAAGCCAGCTTCAACCCCCGCAGGCGTCCCTTCTTCTCGTAAACCGTGAGCATGTCCCCCAGGGCCTGACACGGATGCTCGTCGTCGGAGAGGCCATTGATGACAGGGACCGTGGCGTAGCGGGCCATCTCCTCCAGGATAGAGTGGGCGAAGACCCGCGCCATAATGGCGTCCACGTAGCGGCTGAGCACCCGGGTCACGTCGGCCACGCTCTCCCGCTGGCCCAGGCCGACTTCCTGAGGGGAAAGGTAGATGGCGTCCCCTCCCAGATGGCGCATGGCCATCTCAAAGGAGACGCGGGTGCGCAGCGAGGGCTTCTGGAAGATCATCCCCAGGGTCTTGCCGGCGAGGGGCGTGGGGCGGACCCCCGCTTTCCACTCCGCCTTCATCCGCGCGGCGTCCAGGATCAGCGCCTCGATCTCCTCCGGCGCCCAATCCACCAGCGAGATGAAATGCCGCAGCGAGCCCATCGTTCCCTTCCCTCCGGATTCGATGTGTGGATTTCACGCCCCGACAGGGGCGCGGGATCGATCCGCCGAATCCTCCGTCCGCCTCTCGAGGTAGCGCGCCAGCCCACGCAGCAGGATCTCCCCTTCCAGATTGCTCCCGGAGAGGACGACCGCCACCCGCTGTCCGGCCCAGCGCGGCCCCGTCTCCCACAGGGCCGCGATGCCGACGGCGCCGGATCCCTCCACAATGAGGTGGGCCTCGGCCGCCAGCCACCCGATGGCCTCGAGGAGGGTCTCTTCCCGCACCACTAAGACTTCGTGGATCGCCCCCTCAAGCGCCAGCTGGTAGGCCCAGGCGCCTACCCCGCCGGCCAGGCCGTCCGCCAGGGTGGGGCCGGCCGGATCGTCCTCGTAGAGCCGTCCGTCCCGCAATGAGGCGGCCAGGGCCGGGGAGGCCTCCGTCTGCACGCCGATGATCCGGGTCCGGGGGGCGAGGGCCTGATAAGCCCGGGCGATCCCGCTGATCAAACCACCCCCGCCCACCGGCACCAAGACGGCGTCAAGGTCCGGAAGCGCCTCCATGAGCTCCAGGGCGATGGTCCCCTGACCGGCCACCACCCATGGATCCTCATAGGCGTGGAGGTAACAGGCTCCTTGATGCTGGGCGAAGGCGACGGCGGCGGCGTGGGCCTCGGCGTAGGTCCGGCCTGCCCGCTCCAGACGGACGCCGAAGGCCTCTAGGGCGCGGACCTTGTTGGGGGCGGCGGTCTCCGGGACGAAGACGGTGACCGGGATCCCGCTTAGGAGCCGGGCGGCGAAGGCCACCGCCAGCCCGTGGTTGCCCGCCGAGGCGGTCACCACCCCACACGCCCGCTCCTCCGGTCGGAGCCGGCTCATCCGGGCCAGGGCTCCCCGCACCTTGAAGGAGCCGGTGGGCTGCCAGGCCTCCAGCTTGAACCAGACCTCCGCCCCCAGCTGCCGGTTCAGGTGGGGAAAGGTCCGCACCGGCGTGGGCGGGAGGATCGCCCGCAGGATGCGATGAGCTTCCCGGATCATCGACAGATCCGGCGGGCTGTCCGTCGGCCGCTCGGAGAATCCCATGGCTCCCTCAGCGAAACTGCGCCCGGACGCGACGGATGAGCTCCTCGGTGGGGCCCCGGAGGATCCGGGTGCGGGTGCCGTTCCACTCCAGCCACAACACGTCCGTTCCGGCCCAGAGGGCCTGTCCGGGGCTTTCCCGAACCGGGCCGCGCCCGTAACGGGCTGTGGCGTAATCCCGATAGGCCTCCACGAACTCCCGGGCTTCGTCCTCGCTGTCCCAGACCACCTCCAAAACCAAGAAATCCTGGCCGGCGGCCTCGTTCCAGTAGACCGCGTAGCGGTCCCCGCCCCAGCCGGCTGCCGCCTCCTCCGCCCGGGAGCGATCCAGGCGTTCCTCCAGAACCACCCGCAGGTAGAACTCCCCCAGGACGTTCTCGTCGATCATCTGCCAGCCGCTTCCCAGGGTGTCGGTGAGGGGAGGGAGCGTCACCCGAATCGGGGCCTCGCGGCTCCAGAACTTCTCCGGATGCAGGATCTGCTCGGTGGAAGCGGGCGGATCGCGGAACGCCGCGTCAATAGCCTCCCACCCTCCGCGCTCGTAGAGGGCCTGAACGAAAGCGAAACCCGCTTCATAAGGGAAGGTCAGCTCCTCGCGGATCACCCGGGGGGCTCGGTCGAAGACCTCGCTGGGCTGGCGCTGGACGGCCCGGAGCCACTCCCGCTGCTCCGCGGCGGGCAGCCGGTTCAGATAGAACAGCTGCGTGAGGGTGGCATCGCCCTCCACCAGGGCCCGTCGGGCCAGCATCGCGTCGTCGTCCACATCCTTGGGCCGCTTGGATTCGTCGTCCGTGAACCCCATGGCCACGAGGTCGAAATGCTGATCCTGGAGGAGATGGGTATATTCGTGGGCGAAGGTCACCCGCTCCAGGATGCCGGGCTGCCCCTGCTCGCTGATCACGAAGAACTGCTTGGTGTCCGGATCATAGAAGCCGGCGATCTGCTCGGTGTAGAGCTCCAGCAGGAAATCCCGCAGCGGGAAATCCCGGGGCAGCAGGTCGAAGGCGGCCAGGGTGAGGGTGTCCTGGCGGGCCTCCTCCAGCGTGTAGTCCTTTTCGAACTTCCGCTCCTGGTAGGCGCGCAGCTCCGCCGGGGTCATCAGGGATCGGGTGTAGGGCCCGGTGGCCCGCAGGCCCCGGATCTCCTCCACGGTCCGGGCGATGGTATCGAAGACGGAGGCCGCCGGGGTTGCCGTGAGGGGAGCTGCCGCGGTGGAGGGAGGAGGCGCGGGGGTCTCCACCCGTGTGGAGGAGGGAGGAGGCGCAGGGGTCTCCACCCGGGTGGAGGAAGGAGGCAAAGGTGCCGCGGTGGGTCGTGTGGGCTGGGCCATCCGTTGGGCAGCTGTCCAGGTCAGGGCCACTGCCCCCGCGCTGCAGGCCAGGCTCAGGAGGATGAGCAACGCGATCCCGAGTTTGCGCATGGCATCCCTCGCTCAGGGATTCAGAGGGATTGTCCCCTGTGGGAGCGGGAACGTCAATCCGGGCGCAGTCGGGCGAGCAGCTCCGCATCGGAGCGGCGACGGTGGGCGAAGACCTGGGGGCGTTTGCGGGCGACCCAGGGCCAGGTGAGGAGGCCCGCGAGCATCCCCCGCAGGCGCGCCCGGGCGGCCGCCCCCCGCCACGC
>NZ_FYEK01000003.1:0-253753 GCF_900187885.1 Thermoflexus hugenholtzii JAD2
CTTTCCAGCGCCTTCTGGTTCAGAAGGCGAGGTTTTACGGGGTTCCGGTGATTTTTGTGGGTCCGCAGAACACGTCCCGGGCGTGTCCGGTATGCGGCAAGGTGGGTGAAAGGCTAAGGGGACACGTCCTGACGTGCCCTTGCGGGGTGAGGATGAGCCGTCACGCGGCGGCGGCGGTGAACATCGCCCGCAGGGGGGTGGAATTCCTCGGGGGCTTGGGCCTTCGAGGCAGGGGTCGGTGGGCAACCCCGGTGGCCGGTCCTCTGGCCTCGGGCTAAAACCCAAGGCCACAACCGGAATACCCAGGAAACAACGTAAGTCCTAAAGAGGACAAGATGGCTCGCGTGCGATGCTATGCCGGCTCAACCTATCCGGAGCGCCCGGAGGCGTTTGAATGGGAGGGGGCGGAAAAACAGGTCGACCGGATCCTGCAGCGGTGGCGGACCCCTGAGGCCATCGGCTTTCGCGTGCGCACCGAGGATGGCATGATCTTCGATCTCATTTACGATCTTCGATGGGATCAGTGGACGGTGATCCCGCTGATCGCTCCCTCGCCCTGATGGCGTCCTCACGGGGTCGCAGCAACAGGAAGACCAAGCTGTAGCCGGCCCCGGCGATGGGGATGGCGAAGACGAACCCCCAGAACCCGAACAGGCGCACTCCGATCAGGACGGCGATCAGGGTGAGCAGGGGCGGCAGGCCGGTGGCCTCTCCTAGCATGCGGGGGATCAGGAATTGGAAAAGGATCTGCTGGTAGATGAACAGGATCAGCCACATCCAGAGCCCCGCCGTCCACGCGCCCTGAAGCCAGAGGGTGAGGGGCGGGCCCCACAGGGCGATAGGCGCCCCGATGATGGGGATCAGGATGATGGGGGCGGAGAGCAGCGCGATGAGCCCGGAAAAGGGCGCCTGGAAAGCCAGCATCACCAGGAGGGTGACCAGCCCGTTGAGGAGCGCGATCAGGAGCTGCCCTCGCAGGAATCCCCCGAAGGTGCGGTCCAGGATTCGGGCCGTCGCATACATCTCATCGTGATAGTGGGGTGGGATCAGGGAGAGGATCTGCCGGGAGATATTGCGCCAGTCCAGCATTATATAGTAGCTCAGGGCCAGGATCAGCAGGAACTCCACGACGCCCCCGCCGACCTGTCGGGCCGTCTCCACCAGGATCGGGAAGAGCCACCCGGCTCCTTGGCGCGCCAGATCCTGCCAGGCCTCCCGGGAGGGGAGGAGGGCTAGGGCTTCGGGCGGGATGTTCAATCGCATGGCCAGCTCCCGTTGCATCCGGACCATCTCCTCGGGCAGGTGCTGAAGCCGTTGGGGGAGGAGGGCCGCCAGATCCAGGGCCTGGCGGATCAGGAGGGGGATGCCTAACATAAGGGCCAGCAGGAGCAGGCCCAGCAGGCCGGTGTGGATCAGCGTGGCGCCCAGCGCGTAGGGGATTCGAAGGCGGGCGAGGCGGCGCAGCGCGGGAGGCGCTCCCCGCTGAATCAGGCGCTCCAGCCACGCTTCCGGGAACAGCCCGCGATCCATCCAGGCGACCACCGGGTGCAGGATGTAGGCCAGCAGCCCCGCCAGGGCCAGCATGCGGGCCAAGTCGGCGAACAGGCGGAACAGCTGCCAGAGCCGCTCGGTGATGTAGATCAGCGCCGCCAGGCTGATCAGGATCAGCACGAGGCGCGGGATGCGCACGCGTCAGTGCCCCTGAAGCGGGTTCTGGATGGATTTTACCGGCTTTCCTGGGCTTCAGCGGAGCCTTCCAAGGGGAAGGACTTCGCCTCAGGAAGAGGTTCCGAGGAGGCGAGGGGCCGGGCGCTCCTCTACATCTTCGAGGAGCCCGCCGTGTCCCATCGTGGCGATCTCCTCACGGGTGAGCCGCAGGCCGGCCATCAGGCGCGGGATCACCCAGTCCACTACATTCCGGTGCCGGCTTCGGGCGCAGCCCGGCGCTCCCAGGATCGGGACCTCCCCCCGATAGGCGATGAGGAGGAGGTTCCCCGGATCGACGGGGGCCCCGAAAGCCTCCACAGTCCCGCCGATCCGCCGGATCGCCCGAGGGGCGATGTCTTCCTCGTCCATGATCGCCGTCTCCCCGGCCAGGATCAGGAAATCCGCCCCTTGTTGGAGAGCGGCCTCCATCGCCCGGGCCAGCTCGGCTTCCTCGTGTCGCACGGTCTGGGTCCCGAGCCATATCCCGCCGCATGCGTCCACCCGTTCCCGGAGGGGCGCTTCAAAATCGGCGATCAGCCGGGGCCAGACGGCGGGGTGGCCGGAGAGGATCAGGGCGACGCGGCGGGGCTGGAAGGGGTAGACGCCCAGGAGCGGGCGGTTGTCCTGAAGCAGCGCCTCCGCCTGGATCACGATCGCCTCCGGCAGGGCGAAGGGGATGATCTTGAGGCTGGCGACGATCTGGCGGGCCCGCACCACGCTCCCTCGCGTCAGGGTCGCCAGCGTGACCCCGGGGAGACGGTTCAGCTGGGCCAGCCGGTCGGGCTCGACGAGGAACACTCCGGCTCCATCTGCAAGGAAGTTCACCCGTCCCCCTGCAGCCGGCATCGGGCGTAGGCCGGGCCCCTCGCAGGCCCGGGCGATGCGGCGGGCTGCCTCCTCCTCCCCGATGTCGCCGGGCTCCAGCTCGGCGACCACGACCTCCCGATATCCCTCTGTCCGGAGACGGGCGACGTCCTCCGGCGTCAGGCGCCGACCTTTGCGGAAGATGCGGTTCCCCTGCGCATCCGCGATGTTGTGGGCCAGGATGCGTCCGACGGCCTGCTCCACTGGGACCGGGCCGAACTTCATGCGGGGGCCTCCTGGGCTTCCTCCTGGGCTTCCGGGGCGCGGACACGGGGGATCTGCCGGTTCCGCTCGGCGATGATCTCCGCCATGATGCTCAGGGCGATCTCCTCCGGGGTTCGCGCGCCGATGTCCAGCCCGATGGGGGCGTGGAGCCGGGCCAGCGTGGCCTCGTCCAGCCCTTTGCGGCGGAGGCGCTCCAGCCGGCGGGCGCTGGTCTTCCGGCTGCCCAGGGCCCCCACATAGAAGGCGGGGCTCCGCAGGGCGGCCATCACCGCCGGATCATCCAGTTTGGGGTCGTGGGTGAGGACCGCCACGGCGGTGTGCGGGGTGATCAGGTCGGGGAGCGCCTCGTCCGGCCAGGCGTGGATCATCCGATCCACATGGGGGAAGCGCTCCGGGGTGGCGAAGGTTCGACGGGGATCGATCAGGTAGACCCGCCAGCCCAGGATCTTGGCGATGGCGGTCAGGGCGATGCCGATGTGGGTGCCCCCCACGATGAGGAGGAGCGGTGGTGGCACGTGGGACTCGATGTAGATCTCCACTTCGCCCTCCGGCGTGGGGAGATGCACGGTTCCGGAGTGGCCGAGGGCCAGATAGCGCCGTGCGATCTCCTGAACCCGGGCGTCCAGCTCCGGATGCCCGGCCGTCAGGCCGTCCCCGGTGGCCTCTATGATCCATTTGGCGCCCAGCCAGGCCTCCGGACCCCGGATCACTGTGGCCACCGCGATGGGCTCCTCCCGGCGGATCGCCTCCCGCACCCGTTCGAACCAGTTCATGGCCTCGCTCCCTTTGCGTTCACGGGAGGGGCTCGATGAAGACCTCGATGGTGCCCCCACAGGCCAGGCCCACGTCCCAGGCCATTTCGTCGCTGATCCCGAAGCGGACTAGGCGAGGGCGGCCGGTGCGGAGCACCTCCTGGGCGATCTCGAAGACGGCGCCTTCCACACAGCCGCCGCTCACGGAACCGGCCATCTCCCCGCCGGAGGAGACGGCCATCTTGGCCCCCACGTCCCGCGGGGCGGAGCCGATGACCTTCACCACCGTCGCCAGGGCGACCCGTTCCCCCCGCCCTTTCCACCGCTCGATCGCTTCCATCACCTCTCGCATGGGTGCCTCCAGCAGGAGGTTGCTCAAAGCGCGCCCTCGAACAGGTCCTGGACGGGATACCGGAAGCCGGGGAGGACGTCGCCGCCGTCCAGCTCGGCGGATTCGTCGAGGAGGCGGAGGGTGCCGTCGGGCTGGAAGGCGGTGACGGTGCGGCGGACAGGATCGACGACCCAGACCAGGCGGGTGCCGGCCTCCAGCCACTGGCTGACCTTGTGGAGGAGGTCGGGGTAGCGGTCGAAGGGGGAGAGGATCTCCACCGCCAGGTCGGGGGCGCCTTCGAAGAAGCCGGAGGGGAGGCCTTCCGGAGGCAGGCGGTCGGCGCGGATGAAGGCGATGTCCGCTGCCCGCACCGTGTCGGGATCCCGCCGCAGCACAAACCCTACCTTGCCGGTGACCAGAATCCCTATAGGGTGCTCTCGTAAATATGTCCACAGCAGCGCGACGATTCGGGCCTCCATGTATCCGTGGCTGAGCCCGGTGGGGCTCATGGGGACGAGCCTCCCCTCGATGAGTTCGTAGCGCGCTTCCTCTCCCAGGGCCAGGAGGTCCTCCGCGGTCCACAGGCGCTCGGCTTCGCGTGGGATGGCCATCGTCACCTCCCCGGTTCCTATTGCCGGTCACTCCGGTTCTCCGGAGGGGACAGGCCGGGCGAGCCCGGAGCGGCGGGCGGAGCGACGGGAGGGGAGCCGTTCCAGATGAGCGGCCAGCTGCTCCAGGCTGGCCAGGTTGTGCACCGGCAGGAAATCGTCGATGTAGGGCAGGGCGGCCTGCATCCCCCGGGTCAGGGGCTGATACCCCGGGATCCCGAGCAGGGGGTTCAGCCAGATCAAACGATAGCACGATTTCTGAAGCCTTTCCATCTCCCGCCCCAGGAGCTCCACGTCCCCACGGTCCCATCCGTCGCTGATGATCATCACCACCGCTCCGCGGCCCAGCACCCGCCGGCCCCAGTCGCGGTTGAAAACGTGCAGGCACTCGCCGATGCGGGTCCCGCCGGACCAATCCACCACCGTGCGGCTGACCTCGCGGAGGGCTTCGTCCAGATCCCGGTGGTGCAGGCAGCGGGTGATGCGGGTGAGGCGGGTGCCGAAGACGAAGGTCTCCACGTGGCGCCGGGTGTGGCTGAGGGCGTGCAGGAAGTGGAGGAGCATGCGGGCGTAGCGCTCCATGGAGCCGCTGATGTCGCACAACACCACCAGCGGCCGGGGCTTGCGCTTGTGGGTGCGCCAGAGCAGGCGCACCCACTCCCCATAATGCCGCATGCTCCGGCGCAACGTTCGCCGCAGATCCAGGTGCTCTCCGCGGGGCCCCGGGCGCAGCCGGCGTGTCTCCCGTTCGGAGATCTGCCAGCGCAGGCGGGCCATGAGGCGGCGGACCCGCTGGATCTCCTCCTCGGAGAAGCGTTCGAACGGTTTGCGGCGCAGGATCTCGATGGGGCTGTAGGTCATCGCCCGATCCGCGAGGATCACCGGCGGGGCCTCGGGGTTCTCCGATCGCGGCTCCGGGGCCGGGGGATGACCCACCTCCGCGGGGCGGGGCCGGTTCTCCTGCCGACGGATCGGTCCGGGGGCCGTGGAGAGGAGGCCGGGCGGCAGCTGCCCCCCCATCAGGGGGTTGCGCCAGAACCATTCGAACACCCGGTCGAAGGTCTCCAGGTCCTCCCGGCGGCAGACCAGGGTGCAGCGGGCGGCATGGTAGAAAAGCTCCCGGTCCTCCAGGGGGATCCACTCCAGGGCGCGGATGAAGGCTACAATCTGACCGGGGGTGATGGGCACCCCCGCCGCCCGCAGCGTGCGCCCGAACCGGATGATATGATGCAGCAGGTAGCCCGCCATCCCTCCGCCTCCGCTGGCGGGTCCCATTCCCATCACGCGCTTCCAGGGGCCATCTCGGCCCGCAGGAGGGCTTTCGCCAGCAGGTCTTGGGCGATCTCCCCGCGCACCTTGAGCACGTCGTCCTGATACTTCAGCAACACCCCGAGGGTCTCATCGACCACCGTCGGGTCCAGCTCCGTCCGATCCAGGGCCAGCAGGGCGGCGGTCCAATCCAGGGTCTCCGCCACCCCGGGCAGCTTGTAAAGATCCAGCCGTCGGAGCTCCTGGACGAAGGCCACGATCTGCCGGGTCAAGCGCTCCGGGGCCTCCGGGATGCGAGCCCGCACGATCTGGATCTCCTTCTCGAAGGAGGGGTAGTCGATCCAGAAATAGAGGCAGCGGCGCTTGAGGGCGTCGTGGATCTCGCGGGTGCGGTTGGAGGTGATCACCACCACCGGCGGCTGCTCCGCCCGCACCGTCCCGATCTCCGGGATAGTGATCTGCCAGTCGGAGAGCAGCTCGAGGAGGAACGCTTCGAATTCCTCGTCGGCCCGGTCCAGCTCGTCGATGAGCAGCACGGGCGGGCGGCCGTTCTTCGCCTCCAGAGCCTGGAGGAGGGGGCGTTTGATGAGGAAGTCCGGGCTGAAGATCTGCTGGCGGATGCGCGCCTCATCCCGCTCCCCGGAGGCCTCCAGCATGCGGATCTGGAGGATCTGGCGGGCGTAGTCCCATTCGTAGACCGCGCTGTGGACGTCGAGCCCCTCGTAGCACTGGAGGCGGATGAGCTCGGTTTCGAGGAGATCGGCCAGGACCTTGGCCACTTCCGTCTTGCCGACGCCGGGCTCGCCTTCCAGGAAGAGAGGGCGGTTGAGCCGCAGGGCCAGGAAGATGGCCGTAGCCAGCCCGCGCTCGGCGATGTAGCGATGGGCCTCCAGGGCCCGGATCACCTCATCGATGGAACGGAGGAACACCGGTCTCTGCCTCCGGAACGAGTTATCCGGGAACACGGATCACGGATTATTCTAACACGCTTGCTTAGAATTCTGGGTGGGAAAAAGCACGGGGCGGGCCTCCAGAGAGCCCGCCCCGAAGCGCTCCTTCTCCTTCGGCGGTCATCCAGCTGCCCGTTCCGCCGCCCGGAGCAGGGCGCGGCGGGTCAGCACGGCGCAGAGGTGGGCGCGGTAGGCGGCCGAGGCGAAGGGATCGCTCAGCAAGCCCTCCGGGCTCACCATGTTCTCCGTGGCCGCCCGCACCGTCCCCTCATCCAGCCGTTTGCCGGCCAGGGCCTGCTCCACGTTCGTGGCCCGGAAGGCCTTGGGGGCGGCGCCGGTGACGCCGATCCGGGCCTCCCGGCAGACCCCGTTTTCCACCCGGACCACTGCGGCGACCCCGACCACCGCGTATCGGGAGGCCGGGTGAGGGAACTTTTCGTAAGCCCAACCGGTGCCTTTGCCCAGAACCGGCACGTGGACCTCGGTGAGGATCTCGCCGGGCTGGAGGGCCGTGGTCAGCATCCCCACGAAGAAATCATCGGCCGCGATCGTTCGCTCCCCGTTCGGGCCCACGGCTTTGATCGTCGCCCCCAGGGCCAGCATGGCCGCCGGGTAATCCGCGGCCGGGTCGGCGTGGGCCAGGCTCCCGCCGATGGTGCCCATGTTGCGCACCGGCGGATCCCCGATGTGGGCGGCCACCTCCGGCAGCAACGGGCACCACTGCTTCAGCTCCTCGGAGAACTCCACCTCCCGGTGGGTGGTCAGCGCCCCGATGACCACCGTCCCATCGGTCCGGCGGATCCCCTTTAGCTCTGCCACCCGGCGGATGTCCACCAGCGCGGGCGGGCTGGCCAGGCGCAGCTTCATCAGGGGGATCAGAGAGTGCCCGCCCGCCAGGAGCTTCGCCTCCGGATGCTGCTTCAGGAGGTTCAGGGCCTCCTGCAGGGTGCTCGCCCGGTAGTATTCAAAGGATGCCGGATACATTGCCCCCTCCTCTCCGGTTCGGATCCGTGGATGGGAGGGGGAAGGGCGTGGAAGCCCCTCCCCCCTTTCGCCTATGCGGGGCGGGCCTCCCGGATGGCCCGCCAGATCTTCTCCGGCGTGAGCGGCATGTCGATGTGGCGGATCCCGAAGGGCGCCAGGGCATCCATCACCGCGTTGACCACGGCGGCGGTGGCGGCGATGGTCCCGGTCTCCCCGATGCCCTTCACCCCCAGCGGGTTGTGCGGGCACGGGGTCACGGTGTGGTCGATCTCGAAGGACGGCAGATCGTCGGCCCGCGGGAGGGCGTAGTCCAACATAGAGGCGGAGAGCAGCTGGGCGTTCTCGTCGTAAACGGCGCCCTCCAGCAGGGCCTGGCCGACGCCCTGGGCGATGCCCCCGTGGACCTGTCCTTCGGCGATCAGCGGGTTGATGATGCGTCCGGCGTCGTCCACCGCCACGTAGCGCAGGATCTTCACCTTCCCGGTCTCCGGGTCCACCTCCACCACGCAGATGTGGGTGCCGAAGGGGAAGGTGAAGTTCTTGGGGTCATAGAACGAGGAGGCCTCCAGCCCGGGCTCCAGGCCCGGCGGGTAGTTGTGGGCGAGATAGGCCTGGAGGGCGACCTCCTGGAAGGTCTTGAAGCGGTCGGGCACGCCCTTCACGTAGAACTTGCCGTCCTCGAAGACCACGTCCTCCTCGGCGGCCTCCAGCAGGTGGGCGGCGATCTTGCGGGCCTTCTCCTTGATCTTCTGGAGGCTCAGGACGATGGCGCTGCCGCCCACCGGGGCGCTGCGGCTGCCGTAGGTGCCCATCCCGAAGGGGACGCTCCCCGTGTCTCCGTGGACGATCTCCACATCCTCGATGGGGATGCCCAGCTCGTCGGCCACGATCTGGGCGAAGGCCGTCTCGTGGCCCTGGCCGTGGGTGTGGGAGCCGGTGTAGACGGTTACTTTGCCCGTGGGGTGCACCCGGACCAGGGCGCTCTCCCAGAGGCCGGCCTGGGCGCCCAGGGAGCCCACCACCTGGGAGGGGGCGATGCCGCAGGCCTCAATGTAACAGGAGAAGCCGATGCCGATGTAACGGCCCTGCTGGCGGAGCTCCTCCTGCTGCCGGCGCAGCGCTTTGTAATTGACAATCTCCAGGGCTTTGTTCAAGGCGCCTTCGTAATTGCCGCTGTCATACTGGAGGGCCACCGGGGTCTGGTAAGGGAACTTGTCCGGCGGGATGAAGTTCTTGCGCCGGAACTCCGCGGGGTCCTCCCCCAGCTCTCGGGCCGCCACGTCCATCAGCCGCTCTATCACGTAGGTGGCCTCGGGCCGCCCGGCCCCCCGGTAGGCGTCCACGGGAGTGGTGTGGGTGAAGACCCCTGTCACCTCGCAGTAGATGGCGGGGATCTCATACTGGCCGGAGAGCAGGGTGCCGTAGAGGTAGGTGGGGATGGCCGGAGCGAAGGTGGAGAGATACGCCCCCAGGTTGGCGATGGTCTTCACCCGCAGCCCCAGGACCTTCCCCTTCTCATCCACCGCCAGCTCGGCTTCGGTGATGTGATCGCGGCCGTGGGCGTCGCTCACGAAGCTCTCCATCCGCCGCGCCGTCCACTTCACCGGCCGGCCCACTTGCTTGGCCGCCCAGGTGACGATGGTCTCCTCCGGGTAAACGAAGATCTTGCTGCCGAAGCCGCCGCCGACATCCGGGGAGATCACCCGGAGCTTGTGCTCGGGGATGCCCAGGACGAAGGCGGCCATAAGCAGCCGGTGGACGTGGGGGTTCTGGCTGGTGACCCAGAGGGTGTATTCGTCAGTGGCCGGGTTATACTGGGCCATGGCCGCCCGGGGCTCGATGGCGTTGGGGATCAGGCGCTGGTTCACCAGCTCCAGCTTCACGGTCTTATGGGCCCGGCGGAAGGCCTCTTCGGTCTTCTCTTTGTCGCCGATGGACCAGCGGAAGCAGATGTTGTCGGGGGCCTCGTCATGGACGGCGGGGGCGCCGGGCTGGAGGGCCTTGGCGCCGTCGGCCACCGCCGGCAGGACCTCATACTCCACCTCCACCAGCCGCACCGCATCCTCCGCCGTATAGCGGTCCTCGGCGATCACCACCGCCACGATCTCCCCCACGTGGCGGACTTTGTCCACGGCCATGGGGTAGTGAGGCGGCAGCTTCATCCCGGGGAGCAGCCAGCCGCAGGGGAGGGACTTCACCCCACTGTCCACCATGTCCTTGCCGGTGAACACGGCGATCACCCCGGGATGCTGTAAGGCCTTTTCCTTGTGGATGGCCCGGATCCGGGCGTGGGCGTGGGGGCTGCGCACCATCGCCGCATAGACCAGGCCGGGCAGGGTGAGATCGTCCACATAGGTGCCGCGCCCGGTGATGAAGCGCGGGTCCTCTCGCCGTTTCATCGCCACACCGAAATAGCGCGTCGCCATCGCCGCCCTCCTTCGCAATCTCCAGGATGGGAGGAAGACCGGACTCAGGCCTGCACGCGGAGCTTCTCCGCCGCGTAGCGCACGGCCCGGACGATGTTGTGATAGCCGGTGCACCGGCAGTAGTTGCCCTCCAGGGCGTGGCGGATCTCCTCATCGGTGGGGTTGGGGTTGCGCTGGAGCAGATCGTAGGCGGAGAGGATCATGCCGGGGGTGCAGAAGCCGCACTGGAGGCCGTGCATCTCCCAGAAGCCCTCCTGGAGCGGGTGGAGCTGGCCATCCCGCGCCAGGCCCTCGATGGTGGTGATCTGGGATCCATCGGCCTGGACGGCGAAGACTGTGCATGACTTCACCGCCTTGCCGTCCATCAGGACCACGCAGGCGCCGCACTGGCTGGTGTCGCACCCCACGTGGGTCCCGGTCAGCCCCAGGACGTCCCGGAGGAAATGAACCAGGAGCATCCGGGGCTCCACCTCCCGCTGGTAAACCTGACCGTTCACCGTGACCGTCACCGGAACTTTCATGGGCCCCTCCTGTCCGCAGGATGAAGGTTCCTGCCTTTCCCCACATTCCGATGGGCCGGAGCCCATCGGCGCGGTTGCCGGATCCAGCTTGAAGCGGTGGGTTAGGCAGTGGTCAGCAAGGCTTCCAGATTCTTCAGCCCCTGGTTCACCAACATCTGGGCCGTGGGCTCCAGGAGCCGGGCGCCCAGGCTCATCAGCAGCCCGGTCACCTTGGCCTCGCCCTCATAGTGCATGACGGTGCCCGCTTCATCGGCGGTGAGGTCGATGGTCCCGTTCGCATCCACCGTGCCCTGGGGACCCTGGGCCTGGATGCGGATGCGATAATGATTCGGAGGATCGATCTCGGAGAGGGTGATGCGGGCTTTGTAGCGGCCACTGATGGGTCCGATCCCGAGGCGCATCTCCGCCTCATAGACGTTGTCTCCCACCGGCTCCAGCCGCTCCACGCCCGGCAGCAGACGGGCGATGACCTGAGGGTTCATCAGTGCTCCCCACACCCGATCGATCGCCGTCGGGAACCGATAGGATCCCTGAAGCCGCATCCGAATCCCTCATCAGGGGTTGCCATCAAAGAGGCAATGGCGCTTCTGATTATACTGATCAGGCCGAGCGTTTGTCAAGCATCCGCCCACAACAATCCACAACTTGTGAATAAAATCCCTTTGTTGTGATATGAATCACGATATGGTTCTCAGGGGGTCGGATGGGGCTGGATGAGCATGGGGTCATCCACGTGGGGGGTGTTGACCCGGGGGGAGACGGGGTAGGCGATCATCCGGTCGGCGGGGTAGGGGCGCAGGGCCGCCCGCCAGGCGGCGGGCCCGGCGGATTCGTCCAGCCAGACCTCCTCGTGCTCCGGGAGGAGGATGACGGGCATGCGGTCGTGGATCGGAGCGACCCGCTCGTTAGCGGCTGTGGTGATGATGGTGAAGCTCTCGATGACCTGTCCGTCCGGCCCTTCCCAGCGGTCCCACAGCCCGGCGAAGGCGAAGGGCTCCCGGTCTTTCAAGCCGATCCAGTAGGGGATACGCCCGTGGGGGGTGCGTTGCCATTCATAGAAGCCGTCGGCCAGCACCAGGCATCGCCGCCGGTAGAAGGCCTCCCGGAAGCTGGGGCGCTGGGTCAGAGTCTCCGCCCGGGCGTTGATCAGCCGGTTCCCGATGGCCGGGTCCTCCGCCCAGTGGGGGATCAACCCCCAGCGCAGCAGACGGATCCGCCGGGTCCCGTCGTTGAGGAGCACAGGCAGGGACTGGGTGGGGGCGGCGTTGTAACGGGGTTGCCACGGCCCCTCCGGCCACTCCGCTCGGAACCGCTCCATCAGCCGCTGCGGCGCCGTGAAGATCGTGTACCGTCCGCACATAGGGGGCCCCCGCCGCCTTCTGTAGAGAATCTTACCGAGGATCCCCGGCCCGGGCGAACCCGGAGCCTGCCCCTATGGGACGGCGTTCGGGTCCACGATGTAACGCCACCAGTGATGGGAGATGCCATCCGTCTCCCCGGGCGCGCAGGGGAGATGCTGGAGCCACCACCGGTGATGTTCCCGGATGTCCCCGCCGCCCCACTCGGCGCAGTCCACCCATCGCCCCCGACCCCGCAGGTCCGGGAAGTGGAGCCAGTCGTCGCAGTAGCTCCAGACCGGGCGGGGGTTCCCCCAATCGTAATCCCGCTCGCTGTTCGGGGCGAAGTGGATGGTGCCGACCTCGGCCTGCCCGGGGGCGATGCGATCGTAGCGGGTGAAGCGCCGCCACATGTTCCGCTCCTCGGGGATCCCGGCGAACACCCGCTCCATGATCGCCTCGGCCCGATGCCCGAAGTTCTCCAGCATCTCGCCGACCCCGCGCTCATACGAGAAGCCCATGATCACGAACCGCCGCCCGGCGGCCTCGGCCCCCGGGAGCGGCGGCGCGTTGCACCAGAAGGCTCCCGGCCCGGCCATGCGGGACTCGTAGAACCCGAAGTAGGGGCCGCCGAACAGCCAGATCTCGTCGATCTCCCCGCGGGCCACGCGGCCGATCCCATCGCCGGCGGCGAGGATCGCCCGATAATCGGCGGTGTCCGGCTCGTGAGGCGGTTGCCGGCCCTCCAAGACCGCCCGGTAGGTCTCTAAAGTGTAGCGGAAGCCATCGATCTTGGGTGGGAAGATCGGGAGGTCCATGCGCGCCACCACCTGATATCGGACCGTTCCCCGGCTGCATGCCTCCAGGTCCGCGATGTAACCTTCCACCAGATCCTCCGCCCGGTTCCAGCCCATGGCCTGGGAGAGGGGGAGGCCGCCGGGGCCGGGCGGATCGAACACCATCAGGAGGACCCGTGGAGCGAGGATGGGCACGGCCGGCATTCGGGAAGCCCTATTCGCCATAGGCCAGGCGTTCGATTAGGAAGGGAGGGAACCCCAGGCGGCGCATCTTGGCCTGGGTCTCAGCGATGGGGTAGGGGACCCGCCGGAACGTCCAGGTCATCGCCTCCAGGTCCAGGATGGCGTAGGCGGCCCGGGGGTCGCCGTCCCGGGGCTGGCCGACGCTGCCTGGGTTGAGGAGCCACCAGCCCGAGGTGAGGTCGATGGGCTCGTCGTAGCGGGGCTTCACGATATGCAGGTGGGGCTTCTCGCGATCAGGAACATGGTAGGCGACGGCCACGTGGGTGTGGCCGAACAGCCCGATGCGCGTGGGGAGCGCCTGGAGGTTCTCCCAGGCGGTGTAAGGATCCAGGATGTATTCCCAGATCGGGGCGCGGGGGCTGCCGTGGGTCAGGGTGAGGCCCTCGCGTTCGGTCTGGGGCGGGAGACCCATCAGGTATTCGACCTGGCGCGGCGGCAACTCCTCCCGGGTCCACTCCAGCACCCAGCGGGCCGCCGGGTTGAATGTGCGCAAGGGGATCCGCCCGAGGACGCCCCAGTCGTGGTTGCCGGCGAGGGCGACGGCCGCCAGGACCTGGAGGCGATCGATGCACGCCACGGGGTCCGGCCCGTAGCCCACCAGATCCCCCAGGAACCACAAGGCGTCCCACGACCCCGCGTCCGCCAGCACCGCCTCCAGCGCCTCTAAGTTCGCGTGGACGTCCGAGAGCACCAGGATGCGCATGGGCTTCAGCAGGCTATGGAGTGGGTATTGGACTTGGGCTGGGATTAGGGGTGTGGGTGGGCGTGGGCGTGTCCGTAGGTGTCGCCGTAGGGGTGGGGGTGTCTGTAGGCGTCCCGGTCGCCGTAGCTGTCGGTGTGACCGTGGGGGTGAGTGTCGGTGTGGGCGTGGCGGTGGCGGTCCCGGTAGGGGTGGGGGTCGGCGTGTCCGTCGGCGTCGCTGTGTAGGTGGCCGTGGGTGTGGGCGTCCGGGATGGCGTAGGGGTGAAGGTGGGCGGGAGCCACTGGGTGGGCGTGGGCAGGCGGGTCTCGGTGGGGCCGAAGGGCACGGTGAAGGTCGGCAGCACCACCGGGGTGAGCGCCAGCGGCGTCAGGGTCGGGAACGGCGTGGGAGAGGGCGGGAAGGGAGCGGCCGGCCGGGCCATAGCCAACAGCACCCCACCCAGGAGATAGCAGGGCAGGGTGGCCAGGATGATGCTGATGAACACCACATACAGCGCGCGGGTCCGCGGCGGCAGCTGATCCAGCCAGTTCATCCGAGAGCGCTCCGGAAGGAAGATGGCTTCGCCCCCATTGTATGCGGGCCGTGATTCCCCGCAATCGATGGAAGGTGAAGGGAAGCCCCGCCCTTCGCCCGAAAGATCCGGCGCACCTTGTCAACGCCCGCCCGGCGTGTTTCAATGGGCTCCACAGCGCCGGCGCCCGGCGTGGGTCGCCGAGGCACTTATGGACGGAGGCAGCCCTCTATGGATGAGCTGGAGGCGTTGCATCAGGAGGTGCGGGGGTGCACCAAATGCCCCCTGGCCCGCGGACGCACCTTGGCGGTGCCCGGGGAGGGGCCGCGGAGCGCCCGGGTGATGTTCGTCGGGGAGGCCCCGGGCTTCCACGAGGACCGGCAGGGCCGGCCCTTCGTGGGAGCCGCGGGGAACTTCCTGACCGAGCTGCTGGCCTCCATCGGCCTGAGGCGGGAGGAGGTTTACATCACCAACATCATCAAGTGTCGGCCGCCGGGCAACCGGGATCCCTATATGGACGAGATCGAGGCGTGCAGCCCCTACCTGGACCGTCAGGTCGAGCTGATCAACCCGAAGGTCATCGTCACCCTGGGCCGGTATTCCCTGGCCCACTGGCTGCCGAACGCCAAGATCTCCCAGGTGCACGGCAAGCCGATCCGTGTGGGAAGTCGAGTGATCTTCCCCATGTATCATCCGGCGGCGGCGTTGCATCAGCCCGCCCTCAAGCGGACGGTGGAGGAGGATTTCCGCAAGCTGGGGGCCTTCCTGGCCGGGGCCTTGAAAGCGGAGGAGGAAGAGCCCCCGGAGGAACCTCGACAGCTCAGCCTGTTTTAAGCGTTCCGGGAGGGGATCCGGCATGGGATTGCGCGCGGAGGCACCGTGGACGATCGTGGTGATGGAAGGGGATCAGACCGGGCAGGAGCTGCTGGAGGAGGCCCTGCGGGTCCTGGATCCGGGGGTGATCCGCGTCCCTTTACGGTTCCTGCGTTTCGACCTGAGCCTGGAGAACCGGCGGCGCACCCGCAACGGCGTGGTGATCGAGGCGGCGGAGGCGATGAAGGAGGCCGGCTTAGGCTTGAAGGCCGCGACCATCACCCCGGAGGACCCGACGGATGTGGGCAGCCCCAACGCCATCCTCCGGGAGCGGATCGACGGCAAGGTGATCCTACGGGTCGGCCGCCGCATCCCGGGGGTCCGCCCCATCGGCGGGGTGGTGGGGCCCGTGGCGATCGTGCGCATGGCGGTCGAGGATGCCTACAACGCCCGGGAATGGCGGGAGGGAGAAGGCGCGGAGGAGGCCGCGTATCGGCTGGATCGGATCACCCGCCGGACCTGCCGGGCGGTGGCGGAGTTCGCCTTCTGGTATGCGCGCCGCATCGGCGCCAAAGTCTTCGGCGGGCCGAAGTGGACGGTGAGCCGGGTCTACGAGGGGATGTTCAAGGAGGAGCTGGACGCCGCGGCCCGCCGCTATCCGGATGTGCGCTATGAGCCCCAGCTGATCGACGCCACCCTGGCCCTCCTGTTCACCCGGGCCGCGGAGCCTCTGGTCATCCCATGCCTGAACCGGGATGGGGATCTGCTGAGCGACCTGATCCTCCAGATGTTCGGCTCCATCGCCGGCAGCGAGTCCCTGTTGCTTTCGTTCGACGAGGACCTGCGGGTGAAGGTGGTGATGGCCGAGGCGCCCCACGGCACGGCCCCCGCCCTCTACCGCAAGAACATCGCCAACCCCATGGCCATGATCCTGGCGGGGGCGGCGCTGCTTTCGTTCATCGAGGCGGAGGCCGCCCAGCAGGCCAGCCGGGCGATCTACGAGGCCGTCTTCGAAAGCGTCTACGATGGGATCGCCACGGCGGATCTGGGCGGCTCGGCCACCACCACCGAGTTCACCGACGAGGTGATCCGCCGGGTGAGCCGCAAGCTGGAGGTCTGGGAGGCCCTGCGGCTCACCGGAGGGGCTGCACGGCCGGGGCCGGCCGGCGTCTCCGCTTCTTCAGCGACGCGATGAGGGGAGGCCGCCGGAGGGGCCTCCCCTTTTCATCCTTCACCTTCAGCCTTCAGTAGTCATAGCCGTAATTCGATGGAGCGGGGGTCGGGGAGGGATAGGCGGACGGATCAGAAGGCGCCGCCTCCGAGCCCAGCTTCGGCTTCACGATGATGCGGCTGCGCATGCGGGTGTGGATGCTGCAGAAGTATTCATAGGTCCCCGGCTGCTGGAAGGTGAAGCGGAAGGAGTCCCCCGGGCGGAGGCAGCCGGAGTCGAAGGCCCCCGCCGGATATCCCGGCGTCCCGCTGGTGACGGTGTGCGGAATGCTATCCTCCCCGTTGACCCACTCGACGGTCGTGCCTACCTCGACCTCCAGCTCCGCCGGCTGGAAGGCGAAGTTCCGAATGGTGACCTGGGTCCCCTGAGCGGCCGGGCTCGGCGAGGGTGGGGGCGCCGTCGTGGGGGTCGGAGGGGCTGGGGCCGTGGGCGTGGGGGAAGCCGCAGGCGCGGCGCAGGCGGCCAGCGCCAGGCCGATCGTCAGGATGAGGATCCTTCGATCCCGAGACATCTCGCACCTCCTGCGCATGGGATGCGGAGAGCCGAGGCATGCCGCAACGCCCTCGCTCTCCGTGATAGAGATACGCAGCGCGCAGGAGGCCGGATGGCCGGTTAAGCAGGAGGAGGCTGGCAGACGGGACAGCAATAGGTGCTCCGGCCCTGCAGGAGGAGCCGGGCGATGGGAGTCTGGCAGCGCGGGCAGGGTTGTCCGGCCCGGCCGTAAACCCGCAGATAGCGCTGATGGGCCCCGGCCTTCCCGTCCGGCCGGCGATACCACTGGATGGTGGTCCCGTGGTGGCGCAGCCCGGCGCGGAGGGCGGCCCGGAGGCTCGCCCACAGGCGTCGGATCTCCGCGGGGCTTAGGGAGGAGGCCGGCCGCATGGGGTGCAGGCGGGCCCGCCAGAGGGCTTCGTCGGCATAGATGTTGCCGACCCCGGCGATCACCCGCTGATCCAGGAGCAGGGCCTTGAGACGGCCGCGCCGCCCGGATAGCCGCCGGGCGAGATCCTCGGGCCCGAAGTCGGGATCCAGGGGCTCCGGCCCCAGAGCGCTAAGGATGACCTCCGGGTCTTGAACCCAGTAAAGACGCCCGAACTTGCGGACGTCGCTGAACCGGAGGATCCGCCCGTCATCTAGGATGAAATCGGCCCGCGCGTGGGCGTCCGGCTCCGGGCGGGAGAGCAGGAAGAGACGGCCGGTCATCTTGAGGTGGATCAGCAACGCCCCCTGATCCAGGGCGAACCAGAGGAATTTGCCCCGCCGGCGCAGGGACCGAATGGTTTGTCCACGGATCCGCTGCGCGAAAGCATGTGGGGAGGGGGTGGCCACGCTGCGCGGCCAGCGCAGGATCACCCTCTCGATGCGGCGGCCGGTCACGCGAGGCTCCAGCTCGCGCACCAGCGTCTCAACTTCGGGAAGCTCGGGCATGGCGTTCCGCGCTCCTTCTCAATCGGGCAGGAGGTCCTCCAGGAACCGGATGCGCTCCCCGGCTCCCTGGGCGCGGGCGCGCTCATAGGCCACGGCGGCGACGGCGATGTCCTCCAGGGCGACGCCCAGGGATTTGAACAGGGTGATCTGCTCCGGATGCGCACGACTCACCCGACCGGCGACCACGTCCCTCAACTCGTAAACCCGCTCCCACTGCAGACGCCCCCGCTCCAGGGGTTCCAGGAAGTCCCCCGCCTCGATCTGCCCCTGCGCTCTGGAGTCGATGACGATGAGATCCGCCCGGGCGATGGCCTCCTCATCCAGCTCGCGGCGGAGGAGGGCGTTGGATCCGGCGGCGTTGAGGTGGACCCCGGGGCGCAGCCAGGCTCCCCGGAGCACCGGCTCCCGAGCGGAGGTGATGGTGATGAGGATGTCCGCGCCCTCGACGGCCGCCTCCGGGCGCTCCACGGCCTGCACCGGGATCCCCAGGGTTTCGCGCATGCGATGGGCGAAGGCGGCGCGGCGCTCGGGCGTGGGACTGTAGACCCGGGCCTCGGCGATCGATCGGACGGCGCAGACGGCCATCAGCTGCGTGGCGGCCTGGCGGCCGGCCCCGATCATCCCCACCACGCGGGCGTCGGGGCGGGCGAGGGAGCGGGTGGCCAGGCCGGTGGCCGCCCCAGTGCGCAGACGGCCCAGGCGGTCGGCCTCGATGATCGCGAGCAGCTCGCCGCTCTCCGCGTGGAAGAGCAGCACCACGAAGCGCGTCTGCCCACCCACCGCCGTGTAGGCCTTAAGGCCCACGTAGCCGGACTCGAGATCGCCCGCCGCCATCACGTGGAGCGTTCCGCCGGGCCAGCGGACTCGCTGGCGGGGCAGGTTGACGGCGCGGCCTTCCGCCTGGGCCCGGAACGTCCGCTCCAGGGCCTCGATGGCGTCACCGACGGACAGCAGGGCCTGCACCTCTTCCTCGCGCAGCAAAAGGGGCATCCCGGGTGCTCCGCCGTGAGGATGCAACAGGGACTGCGGAAGCGGCCTTCCACCTCTCATTCCCGTTGCTGGATATCCGCCGGCCCACTCATCCTTGACGGTCCGGCGGAGGCTTTTTATAATTTTAGTGACCTTCCCCGGTAGCTCAACAGGCAGAGCAGCCGGCTGTTAACCGGCGGGTTGGAGGTTCGAGTCCTCCCCGGGGAGCAGGGCCGCCGTCGTGGCGGCCTTTTTTGTTCAGCGCGAGGGAGGGGCCTGTGGCTTCCGATGAAGTTTTCGCGGCCGCCTGCGAAGATCCAGAGGGGATCCCTTTGTCCCTGAAGGACGATCGGTGTGAGATCTGCGGCTCCCCGATGGTGGAGATCCACTGCAAGCTGCGTTGTCCCAACTGCGGCCGGATGCGGGATTGTTCGGACCCGTGAGGGACGGGGCGGCTTTCAGGGGAGAGGGAGTGGAAGGGGATGCGGCAGCCGGCGTCCGTGGAGGAGGAGGAACGGCGCGGCCCGACGGAGGGAGACGCCCAGGGCGCTCAAGTGCTCCGGCTGGCTCAGGTGGCCTTCCCGTCGGGCGCGGAGGATGGCCCGTGCGGCCTTCGGCCCGATCCCCGGCACGCGGATCAGCTCCTCATATGAGGCCCGCAGGATCTCCACCGGACGTTCCCGGAGGGCCCGCCGGGCCCACGCCAGCTTAGGGTCTTCGTCCAGAGGCAGGTTCCCCTGCTCATCGAAGGGCAGTTCCTCCAGCCGGAACCCATACATCCGCAGGAGCCATTCCGCCTGATAGAGGCGCTGGGCCCGTTGCGGTGGAGCGGGCGGAAGACCCTCGAGCGGGGTGTCTGGCACAGGATGGAAGGGGGAGAAGTAGGCCCGGGCCAGGCCGATCTCCCGATGCAGCCGGGCCACGGTCTCCAGCAGCTCCCGATCGCTCTCCCCAGCGGCGCCCACCACGAACTGAGTAGTCAGCGAAGGCCAGCGTCCGGACCAGGTTCCGGCCGGTATCTCCTCCCGGCGGATCCGCCCGGCGGTCGTCAGCGCCGCCTCCAGCTCGGCGGCGAAGGCCTTGTGAGGGGCCAGGCGGGCCAGTCGCTCGGGGTTGGGCGCCTCCAGGTTGATGGAGACCCGGTCCGCCCATCGCATGGCCTCCCGGATCTGATCCGGCTCGGCCCCCGGCATCAGCTTCAGGTGAATGTAACCCCGGTAGCCATAGCGCCGGCGGAGCAGCTCCACCGTGGCCAGCAGACGATCCTGTGTGCGAACACCTCCGCCGATGATCCCCGAGCTCAGGAACAGGCCGTCCACCAACCCGCGCCGGTGCATCTCCGCGAAGAGGCGGGCGAGCTCGTCGGGCCGGAAGGTGGCGCGGCGGAAGGAGCGGCCGGCGCGGAAGGGGCAATAGAAGCAATCCCGCTCGCACGCGGAGGTCAGCAGGATCTTCAGCAGGCGGACCGGGCGCCCGGAGGCCCGGGCCTCGTAGATGCAATCCATCACAGGTTCCGGCGTCCGCCCGCTCGGGCCGGTCTCCTCGGCGGGCTCCCAGCGCGCGGCCTGGGTCAGCCATCGCCATCGGGTCTCGATGTCCATTGGGGCTCCTTCGTGCGCGGGGCGCTCAAGGGCGGCCGGAGGCCGGGGCCGGCTCCCGGAGATAGGTCCGCTCGATCTCCGCGACCTGGGCCAGACAGGCGTCGTCCTCCGGGTTGGGGATATAGCGGGTGCTGAACCAGGCCTCCAGGATCTCTTTGGCGACGGCTTCGGAGGCCCGCCGGAGGCTCATGCACAGGATGTTGGCGTTGTTCCAGAGGCGTGCCCCCCGCGCGGTCTCGGCGTCGTCGCACAGCGCCGCGCGGATCCCGGGCACCTTGTTGGCGGCGATGCTCACGCCGGTGCCGGTCCAGCAGAACAGGATGCCCTCGTCGGCCTCGCCCCGGGCCACCTTCTCCGCCACGATGCGGGCCACCTCCGACCAGGAGCGCTTCTCGCCGGCCAGCGGGCCCACCGGCTCCACCTCAAACCCACGGCGGCGCAGCTCCTCCAGGACCACATCCGTCAGATGGGTGCGCTCATCGCTTCCCACAACGATCCGCATGAGATCCCCTCCTTGCCTCCGGATCATTCCGTTGCGATCTCCGGCCCCCCGGGCCACTCTGGGGCCCCTCACTCCGGGCATTCGTGCTGGATCCCCTCGATCCATGTGATCACCCGCTGAAGCAGCGGGGCCTCCAGAGTCCATGCGCTCAGACGCGCCCGGGGTTCCAGATAGGCGTCCAGGATCCATATGGCGGGGCCCTCCGGGGCCAGCGCCGCCAGCCCGGTCGGGCCCCCGGCGGGAGTCCACACGAAGAGGGCCGCCCCGACCTGGGCGAGGGGCCCGGCGGCTTCCTCCCACCAGCCCAGGCGCTCCGGGATGGGGTCCGGCTCGATGGCCACCACGAGGGGCCCCCGATGGCGGTAGGGTTGGAGGGCCTGGAACACGATCCGGGGATCCATGGTCGCCTCCTCTGGTTTGATTATACGGAGCGAAGGGATGGCTGTCGAAGGACGCGCTTCGGGATGCGGAGGGATTCGCCGGGGATCTGATTTATGGAGTAACATAGCGAAGGTGAAGCTGCCAGGCCGCAGGTAGGAGACAGCGCGATGCGGATGAGCTTCGGGGTCCTCCCTGGGAACCTCGTGGGGCCAGGATCCGCATGGGGATGGGGATGGACGGCCATCGGCTTCCTGGTCCTCTTCGCGCTGTGGGGGCGGAGAGCGCAGGATCTGCGCGGGCTGCGCCGGGTGGACCCCTCCTCACTGGCGGGGTTCGCGCTGTTGGCCTTTCTCACCGCGCTGACGCCGGTGCTCTCATGGGAGCGCTTCTCCGGCCTCCCCTTCCGGGTGGGGTTCCCCCTTTTCCTCTGGCTTCCTTACCTCATCTGGGGAGGACAGCTGGGCCCCGGCGCGGTGGGGCTAATCGGTTTGCTGGCCGGGGCCGCGGCAGGGTTCCTACAGGACGGACGTTTCCTGCACCTCCCGTGGATCGTGGCTCTGGATGCCGCCCTCATCAGCGCGTTGCTGTTCCAGAACGATGTGGGGCGCCCCTTCCGCATCCTCCGGCAGCCGCTGGTCGCGGCCGGGATCGGCTGGGCGGGATGGGGGCTCTTCCAGGCGATCTCATGGGGAGCGTTCTATCCCTCCTGGCCCGAGGCCCTGGATGGAATCTGGACCCTTACGGCCACGGTGGCTCTTCCCTCCGGGGTCAGCGCGCTGATCTGCGGAGGTATCGCTCAGGTGTTGCATGCACGGTGGCCGGAGCGCTTCCGAACCCGCCAGCCTCCGCACTGGCCGGTTTACACCCATCGCATCCAGACTCGCTTTCTCGTCTTCTTCGGCCTCTGGATGAGCGTCCTGATCCTCGCCCTCTTCGGAGGGGTGGTCGCCCTGGCGATTCGGCAGGCCTATGAAGAGCGAACCCGGGCGCTGGACCGCGGGGTCCGGCGGGCCACGGAACAGTTGATGTATTTCCTCCACACGGGCGACACCCTGCTGATGGATCTGGCGGCCCTGGGCATTCCTCCGGATGCGATGCCTGTCACGGTAGCATTGACCCTCCAGCGCTTCGTCCAGACGGGGCCGATCTATCAGGCGGTGTTGTGGGTGGATGAGACAGGAGAGGTGCAGGCGGCGTATCCGGCCGAGGAGCGGTTGCGAGGGCTTTTGGTGCCGGAGCGGGCGGCCATGGCCCAGGCCCGTCTTGCCCGATCGGTGGTGCACACGGAAGTGCATCGCCTGCCGGACGGGCAGGCCGGCCTCTCGTTCGTGGCCCCGCTGGCGGGGGAGCCTGCGCGCGGCTTCCTGATCGGCCGCGTGCGGGTGGCCCAGCATCCGGCCCTCCGGGAGGTCTTGGCCTCGCTCTCGGAAATCGCGCCGGCCGGCCAGGGGTTCGTGGTGGATCGGGAGGGGCGGATTCTCATGCATCCCGAGGCGGAGGCCCTTCTGGATCTGTTCCCGCTCCCCGCGGCGCTCCCTGCTGGGACGCTGGTGCAGCCCATCATTTCTCCCTCCGGGACTGTGGAGGAGGTGCTCCTCCGGCGGCTTCCGGGCACCGATTGGTGGGCGGTGATCCGGTATCCCCGGGCCGCCCTCATCCGGCGGGCGGCGGAGCGGGCGCTTCCCGCCGGGGGGATCCTGCTGGGGTTCTCCCTCATCGGCGCGCTCCTTTTCGGCATCGTGAGCCGCCTTCTCGCCCGGCGGCTGGAGCGGCTGGCGAGGGCGGCCGGGCGCATGGCCGGCGGAGATCTGGAGGCTCCCATCCTGAGCGACGGGCCGGATGAGATCGGGCAGCTGGCGGAAGCGATGGAGCGCGCCCGGCACGGCCTGCGGGCTCGCATGGCCGATCTCTCTTTGCTTCTGGAGCTCAACAGGCGGCTGATGGAGGTGGAGGACCTGGCCCGGGGCCTTCCGGAGGTGGCCCGCGCCCTGGAGCGCGCCACTGCGGCGAACCTCGTCCGGCTCCTGCTCCCCGGCCCGGGTGGCTCCCTGCGGGTGTTCACCGCCGCCGGGGAGGTGCCGCCGGAGCCTCTGGATCATGCATGCTGGGAGCAGGTGGATGCACACACCGAGCCCGTGTGGATCGGCCCTGGGGTCCGCCCGGACGATCTCGCTCCTGCTCTCCGGTCGGAGCGCGCCCCTCGCGTCCTGGGAGTTTTCCCCATCCATCTCGGCGAGGAGCGAGTGGGGGCAGCGTGGTTGGCGTTTCCTTCCTCCCATCGGGCCGGTTCCTCGGAGCGACAGCTGATCCGTCTGATCCTGAGCCAGGCGGCGGTGTTCATCGCCCGGGCCCGTCTGTATGAGGCCATCACGGCCGAGCGGGAGCGACTCCGGGCCGTCCTGGAGTGCAGCCCGGATCCCTTAATGCTGGTGGACGCGCGGGGGAACCTGCTCGATCTCAACCCGGCCGCCGAGCGCTTCCTGGGGACGCATGCCTCCAGGGCCCTGGGCCAGCCGCTCGCGGCGTTGCTCCGGGACGCCGAGCTGCTCGCCCTGCTCCAGGAGGGGGTCCCGCCCGGCCAGGTGCGGAGCCGGGAGCTTCACCGGGCGGACGGCCGCGTGCTGTGGGCGGGCCGCTATGACCTGCGGCTGCGGGACGGACGGGAGATCGGGCGGCTTCTGTTCCTCCGGGACATCACGCCGTTCAAGGCGCTGGATCGCCTGAAGTCCGACCTGATCGCCGCTATCTCCCATGATCTGCGTTCGCCCCTCACGTATATGCGGGGCTTCGTCACCATGCTCGGCATGGCCGGCCCGCTGACCTCCCGCCAGCAGGAGTATGTGGAGAAGATCATGGGCGGCATCGATCAGATGACCCGCATGATCGAGGACCTGATGGACCTGCGGCGGATCGAGGAGGGGATCGGCCAGCGCGGGATCTGCCGCCTGGGAGATCTGATCCGGGACGTGTTCCATGAATTCCAACCCCAGGCGATGGCGCGGGGGCTCCGCATGACTATGGAGGTGAAGGCCCCCGGGGTCGTCCATGGAGATCCGGCGTGGCTGCGACGGGCGATCGCGAACCTGGTGGACAACGCCATCAAGTATACGCCGGAGGGGGGGACGATCACCATCGGGCTCGCCGAAGCCGGCGGGGAGGCGGTGATCTGGGTGCGGGACACGGGGATCGGCATCGCCCCGGGGGATCAGGCGCGCATCTTCGAGAAGTTCTACCGGGCGCGTCGGCAGGAGACGGCCCACGTGAAAGGAAGCGGCCTGGGGCTGGCCCTGGTGAAATCGATCGCCGAATGGCACGGCGGACGGGTCTGGGTGGAGAGCCGGCTGGGCCATGGGAGCACGTTCTATCTCGCGATCCCCCAGGCCCTTCCTTCGGATGCCCCTTAGGGCACCCGGAACCGGTAACCTAGCTGGCGGACGGTCTCCAGATAGCGAGGGTGGGCCGGGTCTTCTTCGAGGATGCGGCGGAGCCATCGGATGTGCACATCCAGGGTCCGGCTGCTGGATGGGCTTTCGGTCCCCCAGACCCAGCGCATCAGATCCCGGCGCGGAACCACCTGGCCGACCCGTCGCATGAGGATGGCGAGCAAGCGGCACTGCTTGGGGGTCAGACAGTAAATCGCGTCCCCGCGCTGCAACACCCGGCGCACGGTGTTCAGCCGGAAGGGCCCGACCTCGATGATCCCCTCATTCTCCATGGGGTGTTCCATCAGCATCGCCCGAACCCGGTGAAGCAGGCGCCGGGAGGAGAACGGCGCGATCAGGATCCCATCGTCCTGACGGCCCCACAGCGGGGCGGTCTCGCGCTCCACGATCAGCAGAACCGGCGCCTTCATCCGCCGTCGCAGACGCTGATAGAGTTCCATTCCATAGGAGGGGCTCGGTCGGTCCAGGAGGATGAGATCCGGCGGGGCCCACGGCCATGAATCCGCCGAGCGCCGCGCCCGGAGGGCGGCGAGCAGATCTTCAACCGCCAGCGTCTCGGCTCTAAACCCGTGACGCTGGAGGACCCGAAGCAGGTGGGCGTCCGGGCCGGCCCCTTCAAACACCACCCAGAGAACCTTCGTCTCTCCGCCGGATGGTTGCATCCCAGGATGCTCCTGTTCCGCGTCGATCTTGAAGGCGTGGGAAGCCGGGACAAGCTCCACAGGCGTTCGCCGCCCCCCGTGTTCATCGGGGGCGCGATCGCGTGAACAAGGCTGGGGAAGATGACGCCTGCTCCGGGAACAGCTCTCGCTCAATCGGCTCCCCCGGTCGGAAAGGGGGGATGGCCCGATGGAAGGTTTCAAACCCCCACAGGCGACGCCGGAGGAACCGGGGAAGGCGGAAGGACCGCATCCATCCCCCGCCCTGGCTGCGGTGGCAGGCCATGGCCTGCTCCTTGCGATCCAGCACCGCGCGGATGTCGATCCGCGTGGTCACCGGGAGGGCCGCCCGGAGGGCGGCCTCTAAATCGATGTCCCGGTTGCGCCCGAAGCGTTGCGGATCATAACCCAGGAGCCGCAGGAGGGTAAGCAGCAACCGAAGCGGGCCCAGGTGGAAGGTGGTGTAATACAGGCGGGCCGGGCGATGCGGTCGAAGTCCACGCGCGAAGTGCTCCGGGAAAGCCGTCGGATCGCCCGCCCGATGGAATGCCTCCACCATCGCCCGATGCATGTGGATATGGTCCGGGTGCCCATAGCCGCCGTAAGGATCGAAGGTCACCACCACATCCGGGCGGAGCTCCCGGATGAGGGCAACCAGTCGGCCGACGACCTCCTCCAGGGGGGCGCGGATGAAGGCCTGCGGGTGCTCCGCATCAGGAGATCCGGGCATGCCGGAATCCCGGTAGCCGAGCAGGTGCAGGCCCTGGAGGCCCAGGATCCGGGCGGCGCAGCGCAGCTCCTCCTCCCGCAGCGCGCCCAGGTCCTCCACCGGGCCGATGCGGGGGTCCGGGGTGCCTGCCTCCCCTCGGGTAGCGCAGATCAAATGCACCGCATACCCCCGGGACGCGTAAAGGGCCAGCGTCCCTGCCGGCCCGAAGGACTCATCGTCGGGATGGGCGAAAGCCGCCAGAAGAGTCCCGCGCGCGATCATCCCAGCGACGTCACCCGCTGCAGGATCCGTTGAAGGAGCGGCAGGCTCTCCCGGATCTCCGCTAGGCCGGGCATCTCCAGGATCAGCATCGGGCGGTTCAGACAGCGGGCCAGCCGGCTGAGCACCGGCTCCACCGGGATGACCCCCTGGGTCAGCGGAAGGTGCCGGTCCTGGGATCCGCTGGTGTTGTGAAGGTGAGCGTAGATCAGCACCGGCTCCAGCACGTTGATCCAGGCCTGGATCGGCACCCGCGAATAGAGATAAGCGTGGCCGATGTCCAGGCAGGCTCCGACGCCGAAATGGTTCACCTGCTGGATGACTTCGACTTGCAGGAAGGGATCGGGCTCCCACATGTTCTCCAGCGCGATGCGGATGCCGGCCTCCTGGGCCTCGAAGGCCAGCTCGGTCCAGAAGGCAACCTGCCGCTCCAGCCAGCGCGGACGGTAAGAAGGCTCGTCCACCAACGGGTTGTAGTTGAGGTGGAAGTTCACCAGCCAGGCCCCCAGCTCCGCGGCGATGGCCAGGGAGTGGCGGTAGCGCTCCATCGTGACGGCGGCGATGCGGGGGTCCACGCTGCCGCTGAAGAGATCCACGAAGGGGCCGTGGAGGGAGATCGGTCCGGTGAACCCGCTCAGGGCCTGGCGGTAACGCCGGAGCAGGTCCCTCCACTCGCCATCCAGGACCTCCGGGAGGGCGAACTCCTGGAGCTCCAGGCCCAGGCCATGCGCTTCCGCAAACTCCCGCAGGGCCGGAAGATCCGTCAGCCTGCCGCAGCTGATCCCGATCATCGGGCCGCTCGATCGACCGGATCTCTCCTCACCATTGTATCATCAGCCCGCCGGCCGGGCCGAGGCAGAGCGCCCCCCGGGGCGATGGTCCCTGCAATGGATTGCATGGGCCTGGGAACAGGGGGTGAACAGGACGAAAGCATCTTCCCCCGAGGTTCCGGAGGGGTGGGTCCCAATTTTGTCCGGCTCGGCCGCATGGACCCATCCTTCCGGAGCGCGAGTTTGCACAGGAGGGGGCTTCGACGTAGAATTGTGAAAGCAAGAACTGATTCCGGCTCATCCTGGTAAGGAGGGAGCGAGCGGCCATGGAGACGAGCCCTGTGATCGTGGAGCAGCAGGAGGAGACCGAAGGCTCCGTCCGAGTTCCCCTTCGATCTCTGCGTCCGAAAATGCAAGTGGAAGGCCTCGTCACCGCTGTAACCCCCGCCGGCGCTTTCGTCGATATCGGCTCCGAGATCCCTGGCTTTATCCATATCTCCCAGCTGGCCCCTCAACCGATTTTACGGGTTTCCGATGTGTTGAAGCCCGGAGATCGGGTGATCGCCTGGGTGAAGCAGGTGAACCGGAAGAAAGGCCTGCTCAGCTTGACGTTGATCCGCCCGGCGTCTTACGGCTGGGGGCAACTCCGGCCCGGGCGGGAGTTCACCGGGCGGGTCACCCGGGTGGAACCCGATGGGTTGTTCGTGGACATCGACGCGCCGGTGGAGGGCTTCGTCCCCGCCTCCCAGATCCGAAAGGAGGGGCGGGTGGATCCGACCGGGCTGTTCCATCCCGGCGATGAGGTCCGGGTGTGGGTGGTGAGCGCCAGCCGTCGCGAGCGCCGCCTGCGCCTGACGATGATCCCGCCGCCCTCGGTGAGGTGGGAGGACCTGAAAGTGGGGGAGCTGATCCGGGGGAAGGTGACCCGGGTGGAGAAGTTCGGGGCCTTCGTGGACATCGGCGCGGAGCGGGATGCCCTGATCCACATCAGCGAGTTCGGGGTCCGCAACCTGAAAGACCCCGCGGAGGTCCTTCAGGAGGGCCAGGAGATCGAGGCCCGCATCATCCTGGTGGATCCGGAGAAGAAGCAGATCCGGCTGAGCTTGCGCGGGCTGCTCCCGGTGAAGGAGGTGGAGCCGGGGGTGCCGGTGCGCAAGACGGTGCCCTCCCGCCCGGCTCCGCCGCCCGAACCCGTAGAGGGAGAGGAGGAGCTCACCGTGATGGCTTACGCCCTGAAGCGGGCGCTGGAGGAGGCCCGGGCTCGCGGACGCCCCGTCCCGCCGCTGGAGTCGATGTCCACAAATTAACCGGGCGTCGGGGAGACCTCAGGGGGTTGGGGGATGGGCGGAACCGTCCTGCCCCAACCTCCTTTTCGTTCGAGAGCGTTCCATAGTTGAAAAAAAGGAAGATGGGAGCCCTGCATGGGGCCGAGCGGATGCCGGTGTTGCGGTTCGTGTCGGTGGCCGATCTGATCCCCCACGAACAGGCGGATCAGGTGCGGACCGAGCCGCTGGTCCAGCGCCTCCGCACGGAGGGCGTTCTGAAGAACCCTCCGGTGGTGGCCCCCATCCCGGGCGAGCCCCGCTACGTGGTGCTGGACGGCGCCAACCGGGTAGAGGCCGCCCGTCGCCTGGGGCTCCCCCATCTGGTGGTCCAGGTCGTGGATTACGAGGATCCCCGCCTCGTGGTGGAGGCGTGGACCCATGTGGTAAGCGGAGAGGATCCTAAGGCGTTCTTCGATGCGGTCCGGGGGATCGGAGGGATCACGCTGGAGCCCTCGGAGCGTCTGCACGCCCGCGCGGAGCTGGCCCGCCGCCAGGCCCTGGCCTATCTCAGCTGCCCGCGCGGGGAGATCTATCTGGTGCGGGCGGAGGGGGATCTCTACCGCCGGACAGCGCTGCTTAACCTCCTGGTGGACGCCTATAAATCCCGCTTTCGGTTCTATCGGACTGCCACGGATCAGCTGGAGCAGATCCTGCCTTACTATGATCAGGTGATCGCCGTGGTGGTCTTCCCTCGTTACGAGCCGGCCGAGATCATCGAGCTGGCCCGCAACGGGGCCCGGCTCCCCGCCGGCATCACCCGCCACATCATCCCCTACCGGGCCCTGCGCGTGTTCATCCCCCTCGAGATCATGGCCGCCCCCCTCTCGCTGGAGGAGAAGAACGCGTGGCTGGCCGACTGGTTCCGGCGCAAGCTGGCCGCGCGGGAGATCCGGGTTTACGAGGAGAGCGTGGTGGTTTTCGATGAGTGAGCGGGAAGGGCACTCCTCCCTCCCGACTCCTCTGCGGAAGCCTGAGCGTTCTCCAGGAGCTCCAGGACCCCGGTCAGATCCGCAGGCAGGGGAGCTTCGAAGGTCACCGGCTCCGGCCGGGAGGGGAGGCGCACCGTGATGGAGCGGGCGTGCAGGAACAGGCGCGGGCAGGGGAGGGCGGTCCGCCGCCCGTAGACCGGATCCCCTACCACCGGGTAGCCTACATAGGCCAGGTGCACGCGGATCTGATGGGTCCGCCCGGTCTCCGGATAGACCTCCAGGAGGGCGTAGCGCCCCCAGCGCCCCTCGTAGGTTCGGACCACTCGATAGCGGGTGCGGGCCGGCCGCCCGGTGGGGACCACGGCCATGCGCTGGCGGTGGCGGGGATCGCGGGCGATGGGCGCCTCGATGAGCCCCTCCGGGGGCGGATGCCCGATCACCAGGGCGTCGTAAACTTTCCGCACGGTGCGGGCTTTGAACTGCGCCTGCAGGAAGCGATAGGCCGGCTCATGCTTGGCGATGAGCAGCACCCCGGAGGTCTCCTTGTCCAGGCGGTGCACCAGGCCCGGCCGCAGCACCCCTCCGACCCCCTTCAGATCCGGACAATGAGCCAGGACGGCGTGGATCAGGGTGCCGGAGGCATGCCCTGCCCCGGGATGCACGACCATCCCGGCCGGTTTGTGGATCACTAGGACGTCGGCATCCTCATAGAGGATGTCCAGCGGGATGGGCTCCGGGGTGAGATCCATCGGCTCCGGGGGCGGGATGTGCACGATGATCCGATCGCCAGGGCGGACGCGGTGGGCGGGCCGCTGGATGGGCGTCCCGTTCACCTGCACATGGCCGGCCTCGATCAGGCGCTGGGCCGCCGAGCGGGAGAGCTCCGGACAGCGCGCGGCGATGACCCGATCGAGGCGATCGGCGGTTTCGACGACGAACGTCTCGATCCGCATGGCGTCCACGCTCATGCTCGACGGCGCCGTCGGGGCGGGCGCGCGCGATCCTGGATCACCGCCCGGATCTCTTCGTCTTCCTTTTCCTGCTGGGCGATGAAGGCGGCGATGAAAGCGCTGCGACGTTGGCGGAGGGCCATCGGCGCCACCGCCTGCAGGTCCTCCCGGGTGACCGTTTCCCGGCCGTCGGCGGCGGCGTAGGCCCGGGCGGCCTCCAACAAGGCGACCTCCGCGCGACTGGATTCGATGCCCAGCCGGTGGATCCAGCCCATGGCTTCCTGCTCCAGCTCTGGCGGGATGGCCACCCGGGGCAGTCGCTGGCGGGCTTCCGCGATCTCCGCCGCGGCCGCCGCGGTCTCCTGAGCCCACTGGGCCACCAGGGCGTAGGGATTCGTCCGGAACAGGCGCACCCGGCGATACACCTCCAGCCGCTCCCGCGGGTCCGTCAAGCCACGGACCACCACTCGCAGTCCGAAGCGATCGTGGATCTGAGGGCGCAACGGCCCCTCCTCCGGGTTCATCGAGGCGATGAGGATCAGGCGGGCGCGGTAGGTGGCCGCCAGGGGTCCCCGTCGGACCGTGTATCGGCCCAGGGCGGCGGCATCCAGGATGGCGTTGGCGATCTCCGGATCCAGAAGGTTCACCTCGTCCACGTAGAGCACGTTCTGATCCGCCTGGGCCAGGAGGCCGCGCCGGATCCGCACCTTCCCCTCCATCGCCGCCTGTTCATCCAGCCCCCCGATCACGTCCTCCAGGCGGGCATTCAGAGGGAGCTCGACCAGCCGCATGCGATCCGGCGCGGTGATGGGCTCTCCTAAGCCCAGCTTGCGGGCGCAATCCTTGCAGATCATATGAAAGCCCAGGGTATAGGCGGCCTCCGGCTCGCAGCCGTAAGGGCAGAGGGAGCGCTCCACCGGCGGGAGGAGATCCAGCAAGCCCCGCACCGCCGTGGTCTTCCCGGTGCCCCGGGCGCCCATCAGCAGCACCCCTCCGATGGCCGGGTTGATCAGGGCCAGGACCAGCGCCAGCTTCATCTCGGTCTGGCCGACGATAGCCAGGAAGGGAAAGCGGACGGTCTCTTCCACCGGCCGGTCGACAGGCGGGCGCGCCCGCAGCACCCGGGCCGCCGGGCTTCGCTCCTCCAGCAGCCGAAGCAGCAGGGAGGTGCGAGGAGAGACGTCCGCAGAGATCTCCGGGCTTACCGTCGCCCGCTCAGGATCCTCTCCCATAGCGCCCGATCCTGCAGCCGGAAGGGTTGATACAGGATCACCCGATCCAGCAGGCCTTCGTAAGTGGCTTTCAGGCGTTCCCAGACCCCTTCGGGCGGGGCGGTCAGGGCGAACGCCTCCAGGACCTCATCGGGGACCTGCGCCGGCATCTCCTCCCAGCGCCCTCGAGCGGCCAGGGCGGAGAGTTGCTCCCCGATGGCTTCCCAGCCGTGGAGGGCCCAGACCCGGCGGTAGGAGGGCGTGGAGCCGTAGAAGGCGACCTGGGCGCGGACGAGCTCCCGGGCTTGCTGCATCTCCGCCTCATCCCGGCCGGTGATGACGAAGACGCTGCCCACCCGGAGGATCTCTTCGGGCCGCCGGCCGGCTTTGCGTGCGCCGGCCTCAATGGCCGGGATCAGGACCTCCCGGAGGTAGCGAGGGGTATGGAAGGGATGGACGAAGAAGCCGTCGCCCACCTCGCCGGCCAGGCGGGCCAGCGGCGGGTTCACCCCCGCCAGGAGGATGGGGATCCGCGGATCCGGGATGGGGCCGGGGTTGAAGAAAGGGGACATCAGGGTGAGCTTGAAGAAGCGGCCCCGGTAGTTCAACCGTTCCCCGTTCTGCCAGCACGCCCACACTGCCCGGATCGCCTCCACGGTCTCCCGAAGCTTGGGGACAGGGGGATCCCAGGTCATCCCGAAGCGGCGCTCGATGTGTGCTTTCACTTGGGTGCCCAGCCCGAGGAAGATCCGGCCGGGCGCCATGGCCGCCAGATCCCAGGCTGTATAGGCAATGACCGTCGGGCTGCGGGCGAAGGCGATGGCCACGCCAGTCCCCAGATGGATGCGCCGGGTGTGTTCCGCGGCCAAGGCCAGCGGCAGGAACGGATCGTGGCGGGTCTCATGGGTCCAGATCCCGTCGAAGCCCATGGCCTCCGCAGCGCGAGCCAGGTCCGGGACCTCCGTCAGCCGGTCGTAGTGGAGCGCGGCGTCCAAATGCATGGGATCGCCTCTCGGTGGGATCGTCTGTCTGCCATTGAGAGATACCACACGAATCGTTCGCAGAATACCATTATAATCCGGCTCAACCGGTTCCCTGAGGGGGAGGAGCGTGCGGTCGTATCTGGCTTGGTATCTGGTGGCGGGTTACCTGGGGGCGTCATGGGCGGCCGCCCTGGGGGTCCTCCTTCTCCGCCGGGGCCGAGGCCGCGCCTCGTGGGAACTCCAGGGCGTAGGGGTTCTCCTCCTGCTAACCAGCGGGATCGGCTTCTTCGCCGGCGTTCCGGAGATCTGGACGCCAGGGCCGGCGGGCACGGAGTTGGCGGCGATGAGCGGGCTGGCCATGCTGGGGGCATGGGGAACCTTCCGGGCGCTGCAGGCCCTGACCGGCTCCCGACGCGCCTCCGGTGGGGGGATCTCTGATCCGGATCCTTCACGGGGCGAGGGGCCGGAGCCGGGGGCTGAGGGGAGGAGTGCTGGGCTTCGGCCGCTTCGGTGGGGCGGGCTCCTTGCGCTGTTGCTGATCCTCTGGCGCTGGGATGTGCCGCTCTTCTTCGCGTTGAACGCCTATGCCGGCCGGGTTCCCTGGTTGGACGGGCTGGCCCGCTTGCTGATCAACGACTATGCGGTGCCCACGGCTCTGGCCATGCTGGCCTGGTGGATGTGGTGGAGTGGCGATCCGGTGCAGCAGGCGGCCGTTCTGCGGGCCGTCCTCGCCGTTCCCCTCAGCGGCGCCCTCTTAGAGGCGATGAACGCGGTGTATTTCCGTCCTCGCCCCTTCACGGACCATGAGGTGCATCTGCTTTTCTATCATCCCTCGGATTCCTCGTTCCCCAGCAATGCGGCGATGGTGGCCTGGGCCATCGCAGTCTCCTTGAAGACGGGGAATCGTCGGGTCGGGTGGGTGGCGATGGGGCTGGCGGCCGGGATCAGCCTGGCCCGGGTTTATGGCGGGGTGCATTATCCTCTGGATGTGGTCGCGGGGGCGCTGCTGGGGGCCGGGCTCAGCGGAGCCCTCTTCCGCTCCCGGATGTTCCGCACCGCAAGCCTCCGGCTCGCCCGCCGGATCGGAGGGCGCTTTCGCTTGTAGCGCCTCGGGCCTCTTTGCGCCCCCCCCTTTTCGGTCGGCGCAGGCCGACCGTTGGGCGGAGCCTCTGGAGGCCGAATTCATTCGGCATGCAGGCTGACCGTCGGCCGGAGGCCTCAGCGGGTCGAATCCATTCGACTCGTAAGGTGCGCCCCTCACGGGTTCGGGAGGAACACGGCCACCCGCGTCCCCCGGCCGGGGGTGCTGGTGATGGAGAGCTGCCCGCCCAGCATTTCCACCCACTGGCGGATGGAGGTCAAGCCGATGGTCTTGCGCTGAGGCGCCTGGGCCATGGCCTCCTCCACGTCGAACCCCACCCCGTTGTCCTCCACCTCCAGGCGCACCCCCTGCGGGGTGAAGGCCAGCCGCACCGTGGCCTGGGAGGCCTGGGCATGCAGGCGAACGTTGGTGAGCAGCTCCTGGACGATCCGGAAGAGCGCGGCCTCCTGATGGGCTGCCAGCCGACGCTCCTCGCCGCTGATCTGGAGCTGGAGGGAGAACTTCACTTTCTCTTTCAGGGTCTCCACATAGCGTCGCACGGTGGGGACCACCCCCAGATCGTCAAGGCTCATGGGGCGGATATCGAAGAGGAACTCCCGCATCCGCTGGAAGGTCTCGGCGACGGTGTTCTTCAAAGCGGCCAGCTCGGCCCGGGCGCGCTCCGGATCCCGCTGGAAGAGCCGCTCGCAGATCTCGGCCTGCAACACCAGGTTGGTCAGGGCCTGGGCAGGGCCATCGTGCAGCTGGCGGACCAGACGCTGGCGCTCCTGCTCCTGGGCCTCGAAGAGCCGCACGATCAGGGTCGGCTCCACGCTCGGGCGGGCGGAGGCGCTCTCCGCTTCCAGCGCGGCGAGGGTTGAGAGGATGCGGTCGAGAGCCTCCACATACCGACGGAGGTGGGCTTCCAGGCTCTGGAACTTCTCCAGCTGGCCCCGCATCAGCCACAGACGCTTTTGAATGTCCATGGCGGACTGGTAGCTTTCAATGATCTCCTCAGGCGGGGTGCTCCCCGCGCGGCTTTCCATCTGCTTGATCTGATTCGTCAGCTGGAGGCTGCGCTGGGCCAGCCGCTCCACGTCCGCGGAAGTCTGTCGGATGAGCGCCTGCACCTCTGCGAGCTGCCGTCGCGCGGCTTCCTGCTCCTCGCGGCAGTAGGCCAGCAGATCCTGGAGCGGGGATGTCGGCTCGCTCACGATTTCTCCTCCGGAGAGATGGGCTCTTCAGGCAGGCGGACCCATCCGCGGCGCACGGCCAGGATGGCGGCCTGGGTGCGATCGCTCAGATCCAGTTTACGCAAAATGGACGTCATGTGGTTCTTCACCGTCTGCTGGCTGATCCCCAGCCGCTCGGCGATGGCCTTGTTGCTGTAGCCCAGGGCGACATATTGCAGGATCTCCCGCTCCCGAGGGGAGAGGCTGAGGTCCTCTTCCGCCTCCGCTTCGCCGATGATCTGTCGAACCTCGGGGGCGGTCAGCACCCGGGATCCCAGGACGTAGCGGCCGGAGAGCACGTGACGGATGTTCTGAAGGAGTTGCTCAGGAGGGGTGTCTTTGGAGCAATACCCGTTGGCGCCGATGCGAACGGCATATCGCATTTGCTCCTCGCTGTCATAGGCGGTGAGGACCAGGATGGCGCCTTCGAATCGATGGGCACGGGCCTGCCGGATCACGTCCAGGCCGTTCCGGATCGGGAGATGCACGTCCATCAGCACCAGGTGAGGGGCCAGACGCAAGATCATCTCCAGAGCGGCCTGGCCGTCCGCCGCTTCCCCGACCACCTGAAAGCCCGGTTCCAGGGCCAGGGTGTCCCGGACGCCTTTGCGGAACAGGGGATGATCGTCCACAATCAGGACCCGATACGACATCGCCGCGCCTCCTTTCCAGCGGCTCCGCGGCGTCTCCCCCTCCGGGTTGACGAAGCGGATCGCCCGCTTCCGGGGAGTTTGCCCTCATCGGGTTCAAAATATTTTTAAAGTAAAACCGTAGATTTGACAAACCGGGATGCGAGGGATCATGGGAGATGTCCTGCGGATGCTGGGATGGCTGGTCATGGCCTTCGGAGGACCGGCCCTGGCCCTCTGGGCAAAAGGGCGCTGGGGCCGACCGGCGGCCTGGCTGGGGGTGGGGGCGTTGACCTTCTTGGGGGCCCAGGCGGTGCGACTGCCACTTTTGGCCGGGCTGACCGCCCTTTTCCGGCAGAGCGTGCTTCCGCCACCCCGGGATCCTTTCGTGTTCAACGTGGTCGTCCTCAGCCTGTCCGCAGGCCTGTTCGAGGAGACCGCCCGCTGGTGGGGGATGCGCTGGGCCCAACGCCGTCAGGCCCGACATGGACAGATCCTGGGGCCGGCCGATGCGGTGGTGTTGGGATTGGCCCATGGCGGGACGGAAGCGTTGGCTCTCGGTCTGGTCGGGTGGGCGACCCTGATGGGGATGCTCCTGATGCGAGAGGGCTTGATCCCCATCCCTCTGGGGATGGAGGCGACCGTCGCCGCCTACTGGGCCACGCCGCCCGGCTGGGTATGGGTGGGGGTCCTGGAGCGCGGGATGGCTATCCTGCTGCACGTCGGGCTCGCTTTCGTGATCTGGGATGGCGTCCGTCGAGCGCGCCGGGCGGGTTGGGCGGCAGCCGTCCTCCTCCACGCGCTGGTGAACGGGACGGGGGTCGCCGCCATGTCCTACTGGGGGATCGGGGCCGCTGAGGGCCTGATCGCCCTCTGGGTGGGCATCATCATGGGAGGAGTCATCCTGCGATTGCACAAAGTGGATTCGTAATAACTTAACAAATTGGAGGCAAAAATGCCCAAAATTAAATCTAAATCATGGGGACAGTATGCGATTCATCGGTTCGGTGAGTATCTGGTTACCGCCGAGCTTTGTCGTCGTGGATTCAGTGCTACACCGTTTGCCGGAAATCTTCCGCATATAGACATTATGGCGATGGACGAAGACGGATCTTTTATCCCTGTTCAAGTTAAAACAATAAAACAAAATTCTTCCTGGCAATTCGATGTTCGGAATTTTGTTGATGTCCAATTTGATGGGAATCGTCAGATCTTAAAATCGCCAAAAGATCCACCATATCCTAATTTAATTTGTGTTCTGGTTCGACGTGGCGAGGTTTACTGAGAAGATATGTTTTTTATATTAACTTGGGAAGAACTGAGAGATATAATATACATGAAATACAGCGATGATGTTGCCAGGAGGCTTGGTGGAATCAGGCCACGCACTCCCCAATCAACTCATTATGCAATATATCCGATAGATTTGGTTGAATATAAAGATAGGTGGGAGCTCTTTGAGAAGATCAGGACGGGTTTGCATCGTGAATAGCCGGGGCATTAGCCGGGCGGAGGGATCTGGGGCCTCCGCCCGGCATGTGTCTGCCGATTATGAAACGGAGACTTGAGCCGGAGTGGGGATCGGGGCGGGCCGTGTGGGGGAACCCCGGCGGGCGGCCAGGTAGGCGTGGACCACGAGGTCCATCAGCCCGCTGACCCGGACGCCCAGCTGATAGTAATCGTTCAGATCCCCGAGCTGCAGGCGGCAGTTGTCGCACGAGGCGACGACGATGCGGGCCCCGGTTTCCCGGATCTGCTCGACCTTGCGGCGCCCGGCCCGCATGCGCTTCTCATACCATTCCGGAACGGCGACCAGACCCGCCCCGCCGCCGCAGCAGAAGTTCTCCGCCCGGTTCGGGTTCATCTCCCGGAAGTCCTGAACCACCGCCCGCAGGATCCGCCGTGGCTCCTCCAGGAGCCCTCCGTTGCGGCCCAGGTTGCAGGAGTCGTGGTAGGTGACCGGCTCCGGGTTCGCCGAGGGGTCCAGGGGCAGGCGGCCCTGCTCGATCCACTCCGCGGCGACCTCGATGATGCTGCGCACGCGGAAGGGGAAGTCCTCGAACCAGTTCGGGGCTTCCCAGCGCAGGACTGTGTAAGCGTGCCCGCACTCTGCCAGGACGATCTCCTTCACCTTCAGGCGTCGGGCCTCCTCCACGATCCGCCGGGCGATGGCCTTCGCCCGCTGCAGGTCGGCCAGGAAGTAGCCGTAATTGGCCGCCTCGAACATGCTCAAGGTCCAGTCAGCCCCCACCGCGTGGAAGAGGATGGCCGCGGGCAGGATGGTGTGGGCGCCGGAGAGGGCCACGTAGAGGATCTCCGCTCCCTCCTTCTCCACCGGGATGCGAGCGGCGGGGTCCCCAGTCTGCTCTTGAAGCTCCCGCTCCAGCTCCCGGATCTGGTCGATGTAGAATTCCCGGAAGAGTTCCAGGTTCTCCTCCCGGGCGATGGCGGCGTCGGCCAGCTGCACCAGCATCTCGGGGGCTTTCCCGGCGGCGGTCAGCATCGCCCGGGCGGACCGCATGATCAGGGCGGTGTCCACCCCCATCGGGCAGTTCATCGTGCATCGACGGCAGAGGGTGCAGGAGCCGAAGGCGAGCTCCGCCAGCTCATCCAGGTCTGCCTCGGTGAGGTCTTTCGCCCCCACCCACCAGGGGAAGAGACGGCCGATGGGATCATGATGGCGCCGGTAAAACCGGCGGACCGCCTCCGCCTTGGCGGCAGGGGTATTGCGGAAGTCCGGCTCGGCGGCGAACACGTGACAGGATTCCGCACAGATCCCACACCGCGCGCAGACCTCCAGGGCCGCCAGCAACCGCCGGTCCAGGGATTTCTCAAAAGCGGCCATTGCCTGCTGCACGAGCTCGCTCATCTGGTTCCTCCCATCGATGGGAAAGAGGTGGTTTCGCATCGGATCTCCCCGCCTCCTAACCCAGCACGGCCCGTCGGCCGTAGAACCGCCCGAAGAAGAAGCGCGAGAAGAAGAAATACAGGCAGTGCCGGATCTTTGTGAGCGGGATCGCGACCAGGGTCAGGGCGGAGAGTCCGTAGAAGAAGGGGAGCGCCCGCGGATCGGCCCAGAAGGCCGTCCCCGCGGCCTGCCATGCCGTCACCAGGACCACCGCCGCATAGTCGTCGGGATGGCTCAGGGCCCGGAGCCGTTCATCGAGGATCCGCATCAGGACGCCGATCAACCCTCCCAGGGTGCCCATCAGGGTGAGCCCCAGGCCCACATGGGCCAGCGTCGAGGGGAGGGCATGACGCCATGGGCTGACGATCAGGGAGGCGAAGGTGGCGAAGATACCGATGTGGAAGAGCACTCCCCGCACATAGGGGAGGAAGTGGCGGCGGGTGCTCTCCTTCGCCCACGGCATCATGCCCCAGGTGAACGCGTAGAGAACGCCCCGCCACGCGGCGCCGCGCGGGGGCGCCCGATCCGGACGGGAGGGATGGGCCAGCAGCCGCCGGAGTCGCCATCCCAGGCCCACCCCGCACAGGGCCAGGGCGATGAGGACGATCCCGCCCCACAGCGCTGCCGTGCTCATTTCAACCTCCGCACCACAAAGCGGATCACCTTGTCCTGCTTCTCAATCGTGACCAGCTCGTTACCGGTGCTCCGGCACCACGCCGGGATGTCGGCCATGACCCCCGGATCGGTGGCGTAGGCCTCGATGAGGCCGCCGACGGGGACGTTCTTGATCGCCTGGTTGATCTTGACCACCGGCATGGGGCACAGCAGCCCTTTGAGATCCAGGGTGAGATCCGGCTTGAGCTCCATCGGGCACCTCCTTGGCAGATCGGATCAGATGAACAGGGTGATCTTCGAGCGGGACGCTTCCTCCAGGAAGGTGGCCACGCCCACCACGTCCTGGACCTCATCGATGAGATCCTCGCGTCGGATCTCCATGACCTCCATGCTCATCTGGCAGGCCAGCATGCGGACGCCCAGCTCCGCCGCGAGGCGACGCAGCTCGGGCAGCGGGGTCACGTTGTGGGCCTTCATCATCTTCTTGAACATCCAGCGGCCCAGGCCGCCGAAGTTCATCTTGCTGGGGCCGACCCCCTGGATGTCCCGGAGGAAGACGCCGAGCATGCGCCCGAAGAGGCTGCGCCCGGTGGGGCTGGGCTTCTTGATGGCCTGCAGCCCCCAGAAGGTGAAGAACATCGTCACGTTCATGCCGGAGGCCGCAGCGCCGGTGGCGATGATGAAGGCTGCCATCAGGCGATCCATATCGCCACTGAAAACCACCATCGAGAGGCGGTTCTGGACAGCGCGCTCTGCCTCCGCGGCCGGAACTTCCGCGATCTGCTCCAGAGCCATCGGGGCCTCCTTTCAGGACTGAGCGATGTGCTGGTAGAGGTGGATGCGATCCAGCATGACCGCCCGCATCAGATCCAGGGCTTGGATCACCCGGTGATCCGCCAGGGCGTATTCCACGACGCCGCCCCGGCGGGTGGCGATCACCAGCCCCTTCGAGGCCAGGACCCGGAGATGGCGGGCGACAGTGGACTGGGGAAGCCCCAGGGTCCGGGCTAAGGCCGTGCCCGTTTGCGGGCCTTCCGCCAGCTCGTAAAGGATTAGGATCCGGGTGGGATCCGCCAGGCCCGCGCAGATCTCCGCGTGAAGCTGATAAATCTCCTGCCGGGTCGGCCGCTGCATCCCCCACTCCTCTCCGGTTATCCGGTTAACAGGATAACCGGAGATCCCGCTCCGGGGTTGTGTCTTCTGTCACAACCTTTAGTGCGGAAAATCACAAGCTTGGGGACTTTGGGATCATATGGGCGATCGAAAAGGGGCGAAGCGTTCGGAGAGGGGATGGAGAGATGGCTTCGCTGTCGGGCGACGGCGTCCGGCGACTCGCTCACGCCCGGTGGATCCCGGCCCCGCCTTTCGGGCCGGAGGCCATTCCTGAGGCCGAAAGGCCAAGGTATGGGATGCGGAGCGGGGCCTTGTCGGACCGGGAGAGGCCCGTTATAATCCGGGGTGTGCCCTGGCCGTTCGTCCCGAAAGTCACGGAGGAGAGGAGGTCACAATGCCGAAACGGATCCGAATCTGGGCCCTGACCGCCCTGGTTTTCACCCTGCTGCTGGCGGCGTGTGCTCAACCCGCGACGCCTGCCCCCACCCAGCCTGCCGCGCCTACCCAGGCCGCGGAGCCTGCGAAGAAGCCCTTCCGGGTGGGCCTGGTGACCGATGTGGGCAAGATCGACGACAAGTCCTTCAACCAGGGCACCTGGGAGGGTGTGCAGAAGGCGGTCAAGGAGCTGGGCGTGGAGGCCAAATACATCGAGACCCAGGATCCCAACGATTACATGAAGAACATCGCCCAGTTCGCGGACGCCGGCTATGACGTCATCGTCACCGTGGGCTTCGCCCTCGGGGAGGCCACCCGCGAGGCGGCTCAGAAGTATCCCAACGTTAAGTTCATCGGCGTCGATCAGTTCCAGGAGAGCACCATCCCCAACGTCGCTGGGCTGATCTTTGAGGAGGACAAGGCGGGCTTCATGGCCGGCGCCCTGGCTGCCCTGATGAGCAAGACCGGCAAGATCGGCGCCGTCCTGGGCACCGACGCCGTCCCGCCGGTGTGGCGATTCGGCGAGGGCTACCGCGCCGGCGCCAAATACGTCCGCCCCGACGTCGAGGTCCTGGTGGTCTACCACAACGACGTGGGGCTGGATAAGACCTTCACCGACCCCGAGTGGGGCAAGTCCACCGCCCTCTCCCTGGTGGACAAGGGCGTGGATGTGATCTTCGGGGCGGGCGGCAAGACGGGCAACGGGGCCCTCATCGCCTGCGCGGAGACCAAGAAGTGCCTGGCCATCGGCGTGGACGTTGATCAGTATTACACGGTGCCGGAGGCCCGCAGCGTCCTGCTCACCAGCGCCATGAAGGACCTCACCGAGGGGACCTTCAACCTGATCAAGGCCGCCTATGAGGGGAAGTGGCAGGGCGGCAACGTGATCGGCCCAGTGCGCCTGGCGCCCTTCCACGACCTGGAGAGCCAGGTCCCCCAGGAGGTCCGCCAGAAGCTGGCGGAGATCGAGAAGGGGCTGCAGGACGGCACGATCAAGACCAACGTGCCGCCGGCCAAGCCGCAATAAGCCGTCGCCGTTCATCGGTATTCCGGCCCAGGGCACCGATCGGGGCAGGAGAACCCTGCCCCGATCTTGTTTCGCCCCTCTCTCTATGGAAGCGGAAAATCGCTATAATCCCTCTCTGGGGGCGGTTGGCCTCTGGTGAGGCCCCCGGTCTTCAAAACCGGTGTCGGGCCGCGGCGCGGCCCGGGGTGGGTTCGATTCCCATCCGCTCCCGTGGCCGGTGTGCTCAAAGGCCGTTCGGAGCGTGCTTTCCCCGGCGGGCCTGCAAAGGCGCCCACCGAGGCGGTTCATCCTCACGCGGAGGCAGGAGACGATGCGCGCGGTTCGGATCCATCAGTTCGGCGGCCCCGAAGTCCTTCAGGTGGATGAGATCCCTATCCCCACCCCCGGCCCCGGCCAGGTCCTGGTCCGCCTCCGAGCCATCGGGGTGAACTTCATCGACACTTATCATCGGACCGGCCTTTACCGGATCTCGCTCCCCTTCATCCCCGGGCAGGAGGGGGCGGGCGAGGTGGTCGCCGTCGGCCCTGGGGTGACGGAGTTCCGGGAAGGAGATCGGGTGGCATATGCCGGGGTCTCCGGCTCCTACGCGGAATACAATGTGGTGCCCGCGGATCGTCTGGTGAAGCTACCCCCCGCCATCGATTTCCCGCAAGCGGCGGCGGTCCTCCTCCAGGGCATCACTGCGCAGTATCTCAGCGTCAGCACGTATCCCCTGAAGCCCGGCGAGACCTGTCTCATCCACGCGGCCGCTGGGGGCGTCGGGACGCTGCTGGTGCAGATGGCGAAGCGCCGGGGCGCCCGGGTGATCGCCACGGTCTCCTCCCCTGCCAAGGCCGAGGTCGTCCGCGACCTGGGGGCGGACGCGGTGATCCTCTACACCGAGCAGGACTTTGAAGCGGAGGTCAAGCGCCTCACCGACGGCCGCGGCGTCGATGTGGTCTACGACTCCGTGGGGAAGGACACCTTCGAGAAGAGCCTGAACTGCCTGCGTCCCCGCGGCTACATGGTGCTCTTCGGTCAATCCAGCGGGCCGGTTCCTCCCATCGATCCTCAGATCCTGAACCAGAAAGGCTCCCTGTTCCTCACCCGCCCCTCGATGTGGCACTACCTGCTGACCCGCGAGGAGCTGCTCTGGCGGGCCGGGGAGGTGCTCCATCTGGTGGCCACCGGCCAACTGAAGGTCTTCATCGACTCCACCTTCCCGCTGGAGCAGGCGGCGGAGGCCCACCGCCGCTTGGCCTCCCGCCAGACGGTGGGGAAGATCCTGCTGATCCCATAATCTGAATCCCCGTCCCCGGAGGCCTATTCGTTGATGTTCACCTTCCTGGACCCCTCCGGCCTGCGGTGGACCGCGGGGATCGCCCTCGAGGCGGTCGACGGTCAGACCTGGCCGTCGACCGCCTGGCGTCTGGTGGAGGAACAGCGCTTCCCCTTCTCCGATCTCCACGGATCCGGCGAGGAGCTCCGACAGGTCTTCCAGGCGCCCGGTTGGGAGGCGATCCGTCTCTTGCGCCGCTACAGGGCGGCGACGGCTGTCCGACTGCTCCTGCGCCGGCGCGCGGCTTCCTCCATCGCCCTGCGCCGGGCGGCGGTGCTGACCGGGCCGGTGGCGGCTCCTCTGCCGCTTTCCCGCTGGCGATTCTACCGGAATGGGTTTCACTCATGGAGCTTCGCCGGAACCACCCCGGTGGAAGGCCGGGACGCCGGGACCCTTTTCGGGCCCCTGGGCGCCCCTATGACCTTCGATGTGGCGACCCCTCCCGGACCCCCGGGTGTGCGACGCAGCGATCTGGTCGCCGCCCTGATCGTGGGGGAGCGGGCGCTGATCGTCGGCCAGATCACCACGGCGGATCAGTTCGTCAAGATCGAGCTGGACACGCGCGGGATGCCCCAGCTGCACGTGTATGCGGAGCTGGATGGGATCTCTGTCGCCCCGGAGGAGGAGATCCCCTCCGAGTGGGTCTGGGTAGAGATCCGTGAGGTATCCGATCCCGATCCGTTCGGGGACTATGCGGAGGCGGTCGCCCGAGCGATGCAGCCCCGGATCCCGCCGCACGCTCCTTCCGGCTGGTGCTCCTGGTATTTCTACTACACGCGCGTGCGCGATGCCGATATCCGTTCGAACCTGCAGGCGCTGGCGGCATGGCGGGAAGTCCTCCCTGTGGAGCTGATCCAGATCGACGATGGCTTCCAGACGGCGGTGGGGGAATGGACCCGGTTCAGTCCTCGTTTCCCCGAGGGGGTGGCCCCGCTGGCCCAGGAGATCCGGGAGGCAGGCTTCACGCCGGGCCTGTGGCTCGCGCCCTTCCTGGCATGGCCAGAGGCGGGGGTCGTCCGGATGCATCCCGACTGGCTGTTGCGGGATGCGCGGGGCCGTCCGGTCTCCGCCGGCTTCAACTGGTATCGCTGGCTCCGGGCCCTGGATCCCACTCATCCCGGCGTGGAGGAATGGCTTCGGGATCTGATCCGCACGGTGGTCCATCGCTGGGGCTTCCCTTACCTGAAGCTCGATTTCCTTTATGCGGCAGCGCTCCCCGGTCGCCGTTATGATCCGAAGGCCACCCGGGCGCAGGCCCTCCGCCGGGGGCTCCGGGCCATCCGCGAGGCGGCCGGGGAGTCCGCTTTCTTGCTCGGATGTGGCTGTCCCTTAGGCCCCGCCATCGGCCTGGTGGACGGCATGCGAATCGGCCCGGATGTGGCGCCCCACTGGGAGCCCCGCATGTTCGGCCTGCGCCGTCCCTTTCGGGCCGAGCGCAGCCTTCCGGCGGCGCGGAACGCCATCCGGAACACCCTCACCCGCTCCTGGATGCATCGCCGATGGTGGTGGAACGATCCCGACTGTCTGCTGCTGCGCGTCCATGCCACCTCCCTCACGGAGGATGAGGTCCGCCTGATGCTCACCGCCGTTGCCTTGAGCGGGGGGATGGTCCTGGTCAGCGACCCGGTGGCGGAGCTTCCGGAGGAGCGGCGAGCGCTCTGGGCGGCGTTGCTTCCCCCCACGGGGGAGCGGCCCGAGGTGCGGGATCTTTTCGAACGGGAGTTCCCCCGGGTGATGCGCCGGGCGGGAACCCTTTGCGGCGCTCCGGCGGTGTGGGTGGGTCTCCTGAATCCGGAGGATCGGCCCTGGCGGGCGGCGCTGCCTTTGAGCGACCTCGGCCTGCCGGAGTCGGCCTGGGGCTTTGAGCGCTGGTCCGGCCGGGCCCAGCGGCTGAGGGGGAACCTCCCGGTGGACCTGCCGCCGCATGGAGCGGCCCTCTGGCTTCTGCGGCCGATCCGACCCGGTCCGCAGTGGGTGGGCTCCACCCTTCGAATCCCGCCGGGTGCGGAGGTCGTGGAGGGGGAGGAGGAAGCCTCCTGGGGGCGCTGGGTGCTCCGCCGGGAAGCCCGCGCGCGAGGGTTCGTCTGGCTGGGGATCCCGGATGAGGGGGATGTGCCGGAGATCCGATGGAACGGGAGGCCGTGTCCAACCGAGCGGGCCGGGGAGGGCCTCTGGCGGGTCGAGCTGGCCTTTCAGGGAATCGGGGTGCTGGAGGCCTGTTGGACTTCGCCCTGATCAACGGTTTGCCAGACCACTTTCGAAACCCTGCGCAATGGAGGCGGTTCATGGAGCGGACGCTGGTGCTCATCAAGCCGGATGGGGTGCAGCGGGGGTTGATCGGGGAGATCATCTCCCGTCTGGAACGCCGCGGATTGAAGATCGTGGCGCTGAAGATGATGCGGATCACCCCTGAGCTGGCCGCGCGGCATTACGCGGTCCATCAGGGCAAGCCGTTCTATGAGGGGCTGATCCGTTACATCACCTCGGGGCCGGTGGTGGCGATGGTGGTGGAGGGGCCCCAGGCCATCGAGGTGGTGCGCAAGACGATGGGGGCCACCGACCCGGCGAAGGCGGAGCCGGGGACCATCCGGGCGGACTTCGGCCTCACCATCGGGCGCAATCTGGTCCACGGCTCCGACGGGCCGGAGACCGCCGCCTTTGAGATCGGGCTGTTCTTCCGCGAGGACGAGATCCTCTCCTATGAGCGGGCCATCGACCCCTGGGTCCTGGAGCGCTGATTCAACCGAGGGCCTGCAGGGCCTGCGTCAGCGTCTCCGGATCCTCCACCCGGAGGGTGCGCACATGCGGGGCGATGCGGCGGATCAGGCCGCTCAGCACATCCCGGGGGCCGAACTCGATGAAGATCTCCGCCCCTTGCTCCACCATATAGCGCACGCTCTCCGTCCAGCGGACGGGGGCGATGAGCTGGCGGGCCAGCTCCGCCCGCAGGGCGTCGGGATGGCCATCGAGGGGGCGGGCCTCCACGTTCCCGATCACCGGGACGCGGGGCGGCGAGAAGGGGATGGTCTCCAGCACCGACCGGAAGGGTTCCACGGCGGGGGCCATCAGGGGGGAGTGCGCCGCGATGCTGACGGCCAGGGGGATCACCCGACGGGCGCCCCGGGCCCGGGCGAGCTCGCCGGCCCGGGCGATGGCCCGCTGGCCCCCGGAGATCACCAGCTGCCCCGGGCAGTTGTCGTTGGCGACCACCACAGCCTCGCCGGTCTCGCGGTGGGCTTCCGCGCAGATCTCCTCCAGGGCCGCCCGTTCCAGGCCCAGCACCGCCGCCATCGCCCCCGGTTGCTGCTCGCCGGCCCATTTCATCCATCGTCCGCGCTCCTGCACCAGCCGCAAGGCGTCGGGGAACGCGAGGGCCCCGGCGGCCACCAGCGCCGAGAACTCCCCCAGGCTGTGGCCGGCCACCCAATCGGGGGGGAGCCCGCCCCGGGTTCGCCATGTCTCGTAAGCGGCGATGGAGACGGTGAGCAGCGCCGGCTGGGTGTAGAACGTGTCGTTTAGCTGCTCCTCCGGCCCCTCGAAGCAGAGCCGGGAGAGGGCGTATCCCAGCCGGCGATCGGCTTCCTCGAAGATCGCCCGGGCTTCGGGATAGCGCTCATACAGCGCCCGGCCCATCCCGACATACTGGGAGCCCTGGCCGGGGAAGACGAAGGCGAGCCGCGGAGGCATCCTCCATCCCTCCTCGCTTAGGAGTTCCCGCTCCTCGGGTTGGGGGTGAAGGTCTGAACGATGCGGTCGATGAGCTCCAGGAAGAAGCGTTGTCGGAAGCCGGCGATGAAGGCGATCAGATACATGAAAAGCGGATTGGCCGGCGCGGGGGTCCCCTGGATGGTGAAGAACCCCACGGTGATGATCATGAAGATGATCATCCCGATCATACTCCCCAGGATCGGCTGGACGAGATACCACATCACATACTGGCGATCGAAGTCCCGCCGGATGGCCACGTGCCAGTAAAGGCTGTAGAAGATCCCGCAGACCCCGCCCAGGCCGCCCCACATGATCGGCTCCCAGATCCCCTCATAGCCGGGAGGGACCACCCAGGCGCTGTAGCCCCGCCCGGCCGTGAGCGCATAGAGATACGCCCCCAGCCAGGCCAGCCCCCAGAGGAACACGAAGAGCCCGTAGGTGTATGACCAGCGCCAGAGCCGGCGGGCGATGGCGTATCGGGTCAGGGCGAGGCTGTAATAGTATTCTGCCTCATCGTAGCCGTCGGGCTTCAGGAGCGCCTCGCGGGCCTGTTTCAGCCAGCTGAGCGCTTGCTCCGCGGCGCCCGGGTCCGGGATCGCCCCGCCGGCGATGCGCCGGTAGAGCTCATCGATCCGTCCATGGAGCTGGCGAAGTTGGGCTTCGTCCACGGAACGAGGGCGGGGAGCGGAGAGCCGCTCAGGGGAGGGTGTGGGCACAGGTCCCATCGATGCCTCTCCTTCTTCAGAGGTCTCCATAGATGTCTCGAAAGCAGGCGCGATGGGGCCTACGGCCTCGGGCTCCAGCAGGCCCGGGATGCGCAGCGCCCGCATCGGCCCCTCCGGGTCGATCTGAATCCCCTCCGAAGCCGGAGGAGGGGCCTCCCAGCGCCAGGAGGGGGGAGCGGCCTCGGGAAGCGGCGAGGCCCTCACGGCCGCCGCCCGCGCTGCTTCCATCGCCAGGAAACGGAAGCCGTCTCCGTCTCGATCCCCTGCGGGGGTTGGGGAGGGAAGGCTTTCCTGGGGATCCCGCTCCCCGGACCCGGAGGCCCCGGCTTCCACGTCCGAGGCCGGCGGCGCTTCCGAGACCGGAGGGGCTGCGGAAGGTTCGGCGGGAGACTGCTGGACCGGCATCTCCGGCGGTGGGGATGACTCCACCGGCTCCACCCACTCAGCGAGGCCGGCGAACAGCGCCCGTCCTTTTCCGCGTAAAGAGATCTCCGGTCGCCCTCGTTTCCCCATCGCTTCCCTCGCTCCGGATCCGGAGGCAAGGATCCGTTCACCAGAACCCTTCTTCCTGCGGCCCGATGGGTTCCAGGTATTCCATCTCGACGACGTGGCGGGACCAGAGGTGCTCCCCCTCCCAGGCCTCCGCGATGACCGAATAGCGTCCGGGTGGCAGCTGCCGGAGGAGGGCGCTCGCTGTGTCCAGGGCCTCCCGCTGGTCCAGCGGGGCTTCGAAGAGCTCCATCACCTCGAACACCCGACGGACCTCGTGGGGCGCCAGGGTCACGGTCATCTCCCCCAGGGGGAAGGCCATCGGTCCCTCCAGGCGGAGGGAGACCCGCAGGGAAAGCGGCCGGTCCAGGTCCGAGATCACCCAGACCTCCCGCAGGGGCGGCTGGCCTACCCCCGCTCGCTCCACATACGGGACGATGGAGACCAGGACCGGGCTGGAGGCCTGCTGCAGGGCGAAATAGCCTTGCTTAGGGACGCGTTCCACATCCAGCACGGCCCAGGTGATCCCTTCCCACGGCTCGACGAACATAAAGTGAAAGTAGCCGGTGATCTGTCCTTTGGCCCGCCGATACGTGTGGATCGCAAATTCGATGAGGCGGGCCTGATAGCGCTGGCTGTTCTCCACGAAGGCCTCCAGGCGCTCCCCCATCTCCACCCCTGCCACGCGGAAGGTCTGCTCCGGCTGGAAGTTGTGATACACCCACGTCTCCCATTTCGGCGGCCAGGCGTCGGGGCCGAGGACCCGTCGGAGGAGCTCCGCCCGGGGCAGTGCCTGCGCCCCGAACTCCGAGGGCAGCGGCGCGCCGGGCAACGCCTGGAAGTCCCGCATGTGGCCCCAATACCATCCGGGATACGCGTGCTCCCGGAAATCCGAGGCCTCTTTCACCGGTCGGGTGGGATCCGCGGCCCGGATGGCCGCCGCCACCAAGGGCGCCAGGGTATACCGGTTGTGGGTGGGCTCGTTGTGGGCGCACCACAAAAAGATCGAGGGATGCGCCCCGAAGTGTGTCACCATCGCCTGGGCCTGGCGGACGGCCTCCTGGGCGAACGCCTCATCGTCGGCATAGCCCCACTGCAGGGCGAAGTCCTGCCAGACCAGGATCCCCTCCCGATCGCAGGCCTCGTAGAAAGCGGGATGGGTGAGATGGGCGTGTACCCGCACAGCGTTGAGGTTCGCGGCTCGCAGCAGGTGGACATCGCGTGCAGCGTCCTCAGAGGTGTAGGCGGCCAGCCACTGGGTGGGGATGATGTTGGTGCCCCGCAGGAACACCCGGCGGTCGTTCAGGAGCAGCCACGCGCCCTCCTGTCCGAGGGTTCGGAAGCCGATGGGCGCTGTCACCCGTTGATCCCCCAGAGCGGCCTCCAGCCGGTAGAGATGGGGAAAGCCCCGCTCCCAGATTTCCCAGCGTGGGAGTTCCGGGAGATCCCAGATGAGGGAGATCGTCTGCCGTCCGGCCTCCAGGTCCAGCATCCGTGTGGTCGTGAAGGAGGAGCCCTCGAAGTTCTCCGGCTGGAGGGTGAAGGTGAGCTCCGCACGGCCAGCGGCGAGGGCGTCCAGGGTAAGCTGGATCCGGAGGCGCCAGCCCTGGGGGCGGCGGAAGGTTTGATGGGTGAGATGGAGCAGCGCCACCGGCCCGGTCTCGAAGATCGTGATTCCCCCCCACAGCCCACCGGTTCCCCGCTCCTGCCCCCGGGCGGTGGCCCCGCCGGGGCGGCAGTCGTGCTGGCCGAAGATCCCCTTGATTTGCCGCTTCAGGCGGGGCCACACGGTGCCGTAAGGCTCCTTCGGGGCCGCCACGCGGAGCCAGAGGGTGTGAGGCTCCCGGGGGAGCTCCAGGAGCCAGGGCTCGAAGTATCCCTCGTGGGCGCCGAGGAACTGTTCATCCGCCCACGCGCGGCCGAAGTAATCCGCATACAGGCGGGCCCAGCGACGGGGACCTGTCGCCGCCAGCAGCTCCAGTCGATACCAGCCCACCTCCGCCTCGATGCCCTCCAGGGTCCACTGATGGGGAAGGGAGATCTCCCGCCAGCCCTCAGAGGGCAGCTCGGAGGGGATTTCCGCGGGATGCGAAAGGAAGTGTGCTCGCATTGAGGAAGAAGGCCTCCGGCTCAGGATGTGCGTGGATTGTTACTCAGTATACCGGGAGCTGCTCAAGAGGAACAATCGGGGACTGCCGGTCGACCGACTGCGAGGCTCGTGGTATCCTGGGGCCGATCTCTGAGGACATCCGGCAAATGAGTCTGCGAGCGCGCATCGAGTTAATGACATTGCGACGGATAGGCGGATATGCCCGATGGCGGGAGCGGCTGGCTGTTCAGTCCGCCCTCTGGGGGATGGCCCTCGGCTGGTCGCGGTTCCTGGGGTTCTTTCAGACCCTCCTGCTGGCGCATTGGCTGGGCCCAGCCGATTTCGGGCGGTTCAGCGCCCTTCAGAGCTGGTTGCGCTTCGGCCATGAGAGCGGCGAGTCCGGCCTCTCGATGCTCATCATTCGGGATCTGAGCCGCGGCGATGCCCCCCGGGTGAGGACGTATGTGATCCTGCGGGGGCTCTGGATCGCGGGCCTGTGGGGGCTGGCCGGGCTGGCGGCGTGGGGGGCGGTGGCGCCCCCGGCGATCCAGCAGGAACTGCCGGCACTGACCCCGCTGCTGTTCCTGATGCTGATCATCCCGCTGCAGGGCGCCCGCTTGGCGGCGGTTGGTCGGCTGGACCGCGCGGCCGCGGTGGTGTTCCTCACCCGCACGGTGGGGCTCACCGGCATGACCTTGGCGGCGCGATGGGGATGGACGGCGTTGTGGCTCGGCTTCGCGGGGGCGATGGCCCTGGACAGCTTGGGACTCTGGATGGCCGCTCGGCGGGTGGGGCCGCCGCTCTGGCCGGCCGCCGGGAGACGGTGGATGCCTGAGGCGCTCAAAGAGGGGCTCCAGATGCTGGCCTTCGGGATCCTGGGATCCCTCTACGCGCGGGCGGACAGCCTGTTGCTCCTGAGCCTGCGGGGGTCTGTGGAGGCGGGCTTTTACAGCTTGGCGTATCGCTTTTATGAGGCTGGTCTGTTGCTCAGCAACGCCCTCGCCGTGGCGCTGCTCCCCCGGCTGGCCCGGGAGGAGACCCCGGCCCATCGGGCCCGTCGCCTCCTCGGCGCCTACCTGGCGCTTCCGCTGAGCATGGCGATCGGGATGGCCCTTCTGGCAGAGCCGCTGATCCGGCTTCCCTTCGGCCCCCGCTATCTTCCGGCCGTCCCGATGTTGCGGTGGCTAGGGCTGTCCTGGATCCCGGCCTTCCTTTCCGGCCTGGGATCAACGGTCTGGATCAGCGCAGGGCGCTCGGGAAGGCTTCTGGTCGTCTTCGCCCTGGGAGCCGCCGTGAACTTGAGCCTGAACCTGATCCTGATCCCCCGCTGGGGCGGGGTGGGGGCGGCCATCGCCATGCTCGCTTCCACCACGGCCATGGCCCTCGCCTTCCTCCCCACCCTGAGGCCTCGCTGAGCCGCTTATCGCACCGGACGTTCCGGGCCGCGGCCGCGGAAGGCATCGACGAAGGCCGCAGTGGCCTCCGGATCCCAGGACTCCAAACGCAGCATGCGGGTCCAGGCGGTCAGGATCACCGCCCGCCCGAGCCCGGGCCGGGGGACGACCACGATCCCATCCCAAGGGCCGTTGAACATGCGCGCCCACGCCCGGAGCGTCTGGAGCGCCTCCGGCCCTGGATCGTCGTAGTAGATCACCACGAGGCCATGTTCTAAGGAGTGGACCAGGCGCTCGGGAGGCTGTTCCGTGGTGTAGAAACCAGGGGGACCGATTCCGGGCTGTGGGGGCCGGAGGTCGGAGGATCCGTCCGGTAGGGAGCCCGCTCGCCGGGTGCAAGGTGCACTCGGCCTTCCTCCGGGAAGATCTCCACCCGGCTCAGCGCGGGCTGGCCGCGTCGCGCGGCCTCCTGAAAGGCCGCATATGTGCGGCTCTGCGCCCCGATCCACCACAGCAGGCTGCCGGCAAGGAGAAGAAGAAAGGCGATCCCCAGCCCGCGGAACAACCACGGGCGGGGCACTGCGCGCCCCGGCTTCCGGGTTTTCTTCTTAGCCATCTGGGATCCCCCTCCGAGGACGCGTCTTGTCTTCCCCATTCTATCCCCTAAGGAGGAAACGGCGGACCACATCAGGCTTTCCGGTTTTTTCGTCACGGGTCGATCCAGGGGCTTCCGCTTCGATCGGCTCCGGTGCGTGTATTAGGCGGCTGCTCACAGTGGCCTCACACGTCCCGGGGCCGGAGGCTACCCCACCCGGAAAACCGGAAAGCCCCAGGGGACATCGGAGAAGCGGAACGCCGGAGGTCTCGCCTCCGTAGCCCGAGACTCCCGCGCGGATCCCCTAATCAAGTTGTGCAAAAAATAAATCACACCGCATCAGGCGGTTATAAATTATAAACCAGTGTATGAAAACGGTAGGACCGTATCCGAATAAGGATGATGTGCGGTATAGTGAATGAGAGAAGAACCGCGGAAGGATCCCGGAGGGCATGATGCGGCGAAGGGGGCAGGGGTTGGTGGAGTTCGCCCTGGCGTTGCCCTTGTTGCTGTTTCTGGCGATGGCCATCGCGGATTTCGGGCGGATCCTGCTGATCTATGCGGAGCTGGGTGGGGGCGTGCGGGAGGCCCTGCGGTATGCCATCGTCCAGGCACCTACGAGCAGCATGACCAAAGCCCAGTGGAGCAGCTTTTGTTATGAGGCCCTGCTGGATCGCCTGAAGGCCACGCTGGTGCTGACCCCCAAGCAGGCGCTGGTCCCGCAGAGCACTTACTTTGTGTATTTCGAATCCTTCCGCTACGACACCGGACAATTCCAGCCGGCGGTGGAGTGCGCTTCGGTCGACAAGAAGTTCGTGCTGAAGCGGGAGGACCGGGTGGTGATCGATGCTCGGGTGACCGTCTCGCCGGTGACGCCGATGATCCAGGCCCTGCTGCCTCAGGTGACGATCCGGTATCGGGCCGGGCGGACCCTGTTCCCGCCGGACGGGGTGTATTTCGGCCCGAGCCAGCTGCCGAGCCCATAAATTAGGGAGGGAGGGGATCCATGGGGCAAGGACGCTCCGGTCAAACGCTGGTGCTGGTGGCGTTGATGCTGACGGCCCTGATCGGGCTGGCGGCCCTGGCCGTCGATGGCAACCAGGCTTATGCCCAGCGACGGCGGGCCCAGAACGCCGCGGACGCAGGGGCGCTGGCCGGGACGCGGGCGTTGTGGCTGGCCCAGCACGGCGCTGGCGATGAATCGGCGATCTTGCAGGCGATCCATCAGATCGTCGAGGCCCAGGGGATCCCGGACGCCGGCGGACAGCCGGGGGATGCGCAGAACCCAAACGTTCAGGCTTCCTACTACATCTCTGATACCGTGCAGATCCCGATCCCGGCTGGCGCGGTCCCTTCGAACGCCCGGGGGGTAGTGGTGGTAGTTCGGAATCCCTTCCGATCCTTCCTGGCGGCAGTGATCGGCCACGCCTGGCTGGAGGTGCGCGCTCAGGCCACTGCGATCTATTTCCCGGGCTGGAGCTCGGGCGAATACGCCCTGACCGCCCTGTGCAAGAATGAAAACACGAACGGGCCTTGTTATCAAAACGCCCTGAACCTGAGCGGGAGCGACATCTACATCAACGGGGGGATTCACTCGAATGCCGGCCTGAACCTCACAAACGCAGATCCCAGCAAAGCCCCTCACGTGGTGCTGGAGAACGGGGTGTGCGAATATGGGGGAGAGGCGTATGGCCTGAACGACGCCGGGCTGGGATGTGAAGGAGCCTCGCCGATCATCCTCGAGCCGTTGTATACCATCAACCAGTTCCAGCCGGGAGGGACCTACTGGCAGGATGCCGGGCGGAAATTCTGTCTGCAGCCCTCCTCCGCCCAGGGAGTGACCCTGGACCCGACGGCTCCCTACACGCCTACGGAGGGCTTCTGTGGCCCGAACACCCTCAGCACTTACCGCCTGGTGAACGAAGCGCTTTATTTTGTGAACGGAAATGTGACGGTGAAGATCCCCAGCGGTTGGACCACGCCGATCACCATCACCGTGGCCGCGACTGGGCGGATTAACGTAGACATGAAAAACTGTCCGGATATCGACGGGGATGGCCTCCCTGACTGTTCGCCGTTGTATGCTTACACGGCGAAGAGCCTTCTGTTCTTCAGTCCCGTGAAGGATGCCTCCACGCCGGTGATCCAGGTCAGTTCCCCCAATATTTACTGGAACGGCTTGATCTACGCGCCCGTCGGGCTGGTCCGTATGTCCAGCGCGGGCAACATCGTGACCGACGCGGGGGCCATCCTGGCCTGGCGGATCGATCTCTCGGGCAGCAATATTTCCATTATCGCTCAGCAGGGCCTGGGCCCGCTGGGGCGGCCGCGGATGAAACTGATCCGGTAGGAGGGAAGGGATGCGGCGGGGACAGGGGCTGGTGGAGCTGGCGCTCAGCCTGACGGTGTTGCTGCTGCTGGCCATGGGGCTGATCGATCTGGGGCGGGCCTTCGTGGCCTGGCTGGCCATCCACGACGCTGCCGCGGAGGGGGCCCTCTACGCGGCGGTGAACCCCTACTGCCGGAACCCCAACGATCCGCTCCCGCCGGACGCGGACCCGGACGTCCAGTGCACGGATCCGAACAACGTGCAGTATCGGGCCTACACCCGAGCCCTGAGCGAAACCCGCTGGATCCCCTTCTCCCTGGTGGATCCCAGCCGGATTGCGGTGGTCGTGGAGCCGAACCAGGGATCTTCGGCCACCCCGGTGATTTATGAGGGGGATCCCATCACCGTGACGGTGATCTACACGATGCCGCTGATCACCCCCCTGATGCAGGGCATGCTGGGCCCGGAGCTCATCATCCGCGCCCAGGCGGTCCAGATCGCCCTCGAGGCCAAGCCCAGGAGCCTCTAAGACCCCTCTGGACGCCCCCTACGAGGGCATGCGGATTGGATAGCTTCCGTGATTTGCCGGAATCCGGGGGTCGTCCCCCGAAGCTTCGGCATGGAAGGTTGGAGAGTAGCACTGGATATGGGCCGTGGCCCCAACATCCTTGGCAGGGGGTTGGGAAAAGGAGGCAGATGCGGATCTGCATCATTGGCGCTTGGAGATCAGGCCGTGCGAACCTGTGTGGGGATGGGCCTTATGAGATCTATGGAGGAAGCTTCGTGGATCGCTCTGAATGCAGATCCCCATGTAAGCTTTCTGGGAATGGCCGGCCCTTGTCGGGGGGACTTCGGCCGCCTTCTCGGCTCTCGCTCTCCCCCACTATCCGAACCTTAGGCCACCCCAAAGGTTTAGAACAAACAAGTCGGAATAGCATTCCCATTTCCGCTTCCGTCTGGACCGATAGGGGTTCTCCCACGCCGAGGCCGTTTCTCTCCCTCCGGCGGTGTCCCATCTCGAAAGTCCCTCCGCGGCCCTTCCGCCAACCGCCCAATGGATCCACCCGCAGCTGCAATGCCCTTATTCTCTCTGCTCATGGGACCGGCTCATCCGGTGCCTCCATCCCAACAGGGGCTTCAGGACCCGAATCTACCTGGTCGAGAGGTCACCCTCGCTCTGTCGCAACTGGTGTCCGAACCTCGGTGACCCCTCTTGACAAAATACACCGTCTCCTCTATAATCTAAGCGGTTAGTCTAAACGGTTAGATCAAGATCCGCTCCTGACGAGGAGGTGTGGCGTGGCCACGATTCGGGATGTGGCTCGTCGGGCGGGGGTTTCGGTGGCCACGGTCTCCTATGTGATCAATGGGGGCCCGCGCCCGGTCGCCCCGGAGACTCGTGAGCGGGTGCTGCGGGCCATGGAGGAGCTGGATTACCATCCTAATGTGTCCGCTCGACGCTTGGCCTCCCGACGCACGCACTGCATCGGGCTGCTCCTGGCCGGCTTGGCCGACTCCAATTTCTCCGCCCCCTACTTCCTTGAGTATATCCGCGGAATCAGCTACGCTGCAGAAATGCATGGATATAACATTATGTTGTTCACGAATCCCCGATATATGGACCGTTATTTTATTCGTATTATATTAAAATCTTCCGTTGTAGACGGTGTCTTGTTGTTAGGAAGCTCGATCCCGGACGACTTTATTTTGGAGTTATGGTCTAAAGAGTTCCCATCTGTTCTCATCGCGCGTCGGATCCCCGGTTTCACCGGATATTTTGTCTATCAGAATTATGAACAAAGCGCGTATGAGGCGACCCGTCATCTGATCGAGCGAGGTTACCGTCGGATCGGTTTTCTAGGTCAGGCCCTTCAGTTCAGCTACGGCCTGGAGCGCCTGCGGGGCTATCGGCGTGCCCTGGAGGAGGCCGGCCTCGTGGAGGATCCCTCCCTGGTGAGCATCCCGGACCAGCCCCGAGATGATCCCTCCCCACAAGAGGTGTCTCGGATCCTGAACGCGGACCCTCCTCCTGATGCCCTGCTAACCGATCGGGATCTTGTGACGTTGGCCATCCTAAGGGAGATGGGCTTGCGCGTCCCCGAGGACATCGCCTTGGTGAGCCTGGACGAGAGCGAGGCCGCTCCCTATCAGGAGGTCCCCCTGACCGCTGTCCGGCCTCCTAAATTCGAGCTCGGCGTGCATGCGGTGGAGATGTTGTTGCGGCTGATCAGTGGAGAGAGGCCTCAGCCCCCTGAGGTGGTGTTGCCGATGCCCCTGATGATCCGTCGCTCCAGTCCCCCCAAATTCATTCAGAAGGAGTTGCCATGAAGACCCGAACTCGTATATGGATGGTATGGGTGGTCCTAGGGCTTGTGCTGGCCGCGTGCGCCCCGCCGGCCACGCCAACGCCGGTGGAGCGGGTGGTGGAGGTCACCCGCATTGTCGAGGTTGTCCCCACCCCCGTCCCCACTCCGACTCCGCGCTTTGCAGGCGTCACCTTGACATTGATCGACAACCCGGAGGGGCAAACCGAAGCGATGATCGCCCTTCAGAAGCGTTGCGAGGAGCGGACCGGCGTTCGGCTGAACGTGGAAGTCGTCCCCCACGATCAGGTGCGCCCCAAGCTGTTCGCCGCCCTGTCCGCCAAACTGCCCACCTATGACATCTTCTACATCGACATCATCGATCTGCCCCAATACGCCGCGGCGGGCTACGTTTACCCCATCGATCAATTCATTACCCCGGAAATGAGGGCGGACATCCTGCCCTTCGCGGAGAAGGGGGTGGTCTACGAAGGAAAGTGGATGGGCCTTCCCTGGAAGGCGGAGTGGATGTCCTTCGTTTACAACAAGAAGATGCTGCAGGATGCCGGATACGATCGCCCGCCCCGCACCTGGGATGAGCTCATCGAGATGAGCCTGACCCTGAAGCGCAAAGGGATCGTCAGGTATCCGATGGTGTTCAGCTGGGCCGCCAACTACGAACAGATCACCGTGGACTATGTCATGCTGGTGAAGAGCCTCGGCGGCGAGCTGTTCGATGCTCAGGGGAATCCGGTTTTCAATCAGGGCGCCGGGGTCCAGGCGCTGCAGCTGATGTACGACATGATGCACACCTATGAGATCATCGACCCGGCCGCTCTGACCCTCAGGGGCGGAGGCAAGCGGCGGGACATCATGATGGCCGGTCAGGGGGCGTTCGTCTTCCTGTGGGGGACCCCCCTGCTGGTGATGAACGACCCGAAGAAATCGCCGCGGGCCGGGGAGTTTGACATCGCCCTGGCCCCGGCCGGTCCGGGCGGCCCTTATTCTGTTGCGGGCCCGATGGGCTGGGCCATCTCGGCCTATTCTAAGAACCCCGAGGCCGCCTGGGAGTTCGTGAAGTGCATCGCTGGGCCTGAGGGGGAGCGGTTCATGTTCCTCCAGGAGGGCGCCCCGCCCGGGTGGAGGAGCGTTCTGAACGACCCGGAGGTCTCCATGAAGCTGAAGGAGGCAGGCGGCGACGTGATGCTGCAGCAAACGGCTTTCCTGGCCGTCCGTCCCGCCCTGCCTTATTATCACGAATGGTCCGCCGCGATTCAGAAGGCCGTCCATGAGGTGCTGACCAAGCAGAAGACGCCCCAGCAGGCCCTGGACGAAGTCGCGGCCTACACCCGCGAGCTGAAGGCCAAATACGGCCGGTGATCCGGTGAGGGGTCGGAGGGCCGGCGCGACCGCGCGGCAGGGCCCGCAGCGCCGGCCCTCTGCTTCCGGAGGCCTCCATGGGCGAAGCGATGGTTCGCGCGGAGCAAGCCATAACCGCCATGAAGCGGAGGCGATGGATCCGCCGCCACGATCCCCGGCTCCTGGGTCTTCTGATGGTGATGCCCGGCGGGATCGTGGTGGTGGGCCTTTTGTTTTATCCCCTCCTTCATTCCATGGCGATCAGCCTGTATGACCTGAACGTCCGGGCGCCTTGGATCGGGCCGCAGTTCGTGGGCGCGGCCAACTACATCCGGGCGTTGACCTCTCCAGATGTTCGGGCCGCGGCGGGCCGTTCGCTTTACCTGGCGGCGTTGGGGATCGGCCTGGGCATCCCCATCTCGATGGCCTTCGCCCTCATCCTGAACCGGCCCTTTCCGCTGCGGGGCTTGGTGCGAGGGCTTCTGATCGTCCCATGGATCATCCCGGGCACCGTCCAGGGTTTGCTCTGGGCTCGGATCTATGATCCCCACTACGGGGCCCTCAACGGGCTGCTTTATCAGGTGGGGATCATTCCGGATTACGTTCCGTGGCTTCTGGAGCCCCGGCGCGCGTTGTTGCTGGTGGCGTTGGCGAACATCTGGGCCACGGTCCCGATGATGACGCTTCTCTATCTGGCGGGCCTGCAGAGCATCCCGGAGGAGCTCTATGAGGCGGCCCAGGTGGATGGGGCAGGGCCGTGGGCGCGGTTCGTTCACATCACCTTTCCCTTGCTGATGCCCATCACCCTCATCAACTTGATCCTGAAGACCATCGACGCCCTGATGCTTTTCGATCTGGTTTACGTGCTGACCGGAGGGGGTCCGGCCAACGCCACCCAGGTGATCGGGTATTATCTCTATGATGCGGCCTTTCAGCGCCTGGAATATGGTTACGCCTCGGCGCTGGCTTGGCTGATCGCCCTGATGGCCCTGGGCCTGACGGGAATTTACAGTCGGCTCACTCGCGTCGGCGAGGCAACCTCCTGAGCTCCGAGGAGCGTCCTCATGGTTTCCGTTCGATCCCAGCAAGCACTTCTCCGCCGGGTGACGGCGGCGATGACCCAGGCGGCCCTTGTGAGCCTGGTGGTGATCTTCATCCTGTCCCCGATCGCATGGCTGGTGCTCAGCAGCGTCGCGCCCCCAAAGGACCTGCTGGCGAGGCCGCCCCGCTGGCTCCCGTGGCCGCTGGATCTCTCCAACTACTATCAGCTCCTTTTGGGGAGTGGCGAGCAGGGAACGACGCTGACCGCCTTCACCCTGCGCGCCTTTCGATTCTCTCTGCGCAACAGCATGATCGTGGCCAGCGGGGTGACGCTGATGTGCCTCGCCCTAGGGACCTCGGCCGGCTATGCGTTCGCCCGGCTTCGGATGCCCTTGGGCCAGCGGTTGCTCTATCTCTTCCTGCTCGTGCAGATGGTGCCGGTCGTTGTGCTGCTGATCCCGATGTTCCTGGTCGTCACCCGCCTCGGCCTGCTGGACCGCCTGGAGATGGTGATCCTTTTGTTGACGGCCTTCCATCTCCCCTTCGTCATCTGGATCCTGCGGAGCTATTTTCTGAGCATCCCCGTTGAGCTGGAGGAGGCGGCCCTGGTGGACGGCGCGAGCCGTCTCCAGGTGATCCGTCACGTGGTCCTCCCGGTCGCCATACCGGGATTGTTTGCGGCAGCTGTCTACACCTTCATGCAAAGCTGGAACGCTTTTATGATCCCATTGATCTTCACATCCACCGAAACAAAGCGGACAGTCACTGTTGCGATTGCGATGTTTGTGGGACGCCATTATACGGAATATGGGTTGATCAGCGCGGCAGGGGTTCTGGCCAGCCTCCCACCGGTCCTCCTGGCAATCTTTTTCCAGCGCTATCTATTGGCTGGTCTCACCGCAGGTGCTGTGAAAGGTTGAAAGCCAACATGGCTCTTCCCTTCCAATGGCAACAGCGCGCAGTTGCCCTACTTTTTGAGCCGATGGCGCAACGAGAGGTGGGGATGGTTGGCCCTGCCCCCCTCCGATCATGGAGGGACATGAGCCACCAGAATTATTTCTTTTAATTGATGAAATAGCACAATGATCCACAAAAGCCATATTTTTATAGGAAATCACCGTCCTGTTTATCTTTGGGCTGGGCCGGGAACGATCCGTATGAACCGGCTGAAGTTCATGGGTGCGCCGGTGGACGAGGCGGCTCATCTGGAGGCTTATACGGAAGAGGGAGCCGATCGGGTGGCCTCCGAGATGGGATGCAATTGGGCTTATTTAACTTATAATTGGGGTTTCCCTCCTGAGATCGAGGAAGCGGATTGGATCGTTTTCCAAAAAGCAGCGGAGATCTACCACAAACATGGAGTTCGGGTTTTCGCTTATATTCAAACTTCCAATGCGGTCTTTGCAGGAAGCCATCGTTCCCGAGAGTGGTATGCCCGGGATCCGGCCGGGCGCTTGATTTACTATTACACAGGCCGCTATATGACTTGCTGGCTTCATCCGGAGTGGCAGGCCCACCTGCGGGAGCGGATTCGCGAGGCGATCCGCTATGGGGCGGATGGGATCTTTTTTGATAACCCCTGGTATGGGGCCCAGCCGCTCTATCTCGATGGCCGGTGGTTGGGGCCCGCGGGTTGTTACTGTCCACGTTGTCGCGCGGCTTTCCGCCAAGCCTGGGGCCTGGAGATCCCTCGCCGGATACATCCGCAGCGGGACGAAGGGGTGCGTCTCTATCTCCGATGGCGCGCGCAGACGGTGAGTCATGTCCTTGCGGCCCTGGCGGAGGAAGCCCGTTCTCTGAAGCCAGATGTGGTGATCAGCGCGAACGATTTCGATGCTGTCATGCGTCCGAGCTTCTTGATCTATGGCATCGATTTGGCCAGCCTGGCCCGGATCCAGGACGTCCTGATGATTGAGAGTTTCGGCCTTCCCCGCTGGGAAGGAGTCCGCTTGGTGAACAATGCGGTGACCGTGCGAACGGCCCGGGCGCTCGCTGGGAACACTCCGATCAGCACCATCGCCTATGATCGGGGGATCGGCTTCGACGAGGTGTATCCGCCGCGCCGTTTCCAGCAATTTATCGCCGAAGCGGTTGCCTGTGGGGCCATCCCGGTGATCAAGGGAACCGAGTTCGTCTCCAAAGGGGTATTCACCGTCCTGACGGCTCCGGCTTACTCCCGGGAGCGAAAGGCCATCGGCGATTATCATCGTTGGCTGGCCGAACATGCGGATCTGTTCCTCGGAAGGGAGAACGCCGCACCGGTGGTGTTGCTATACCCAGGGGATGCCCTCTGGATCGAATGGCCTCGGATGGCGCCCCTCTACTTCGGAGCGGCTCAGACGCTGCTGGCAGCGGGCATCCCCTGGCGAGTGGTCCGTTCCCCCGAGGAGGCCGCGAAGGCCGCGGTGCTGGTCAGCTTGGAGCCGCTTTCGCCGGCCATGGGCTTCCCGGGGCGCCGCGTGGTTCTGCAGGAGCTGCGGGGATGGCGAAGCGGGATCAGGGCTGGCGCGGCGCTTCCCCTCTCGGTGGCTGCGTTGTGGGAGGGCTTCGCGTTGCGCCTCTATCGCTCTTATTTCCGCTCTCGATGGACGCGGCGGTGGATCGATCGGCTGGGGCTGGTCCATTTCTTTCTGCAGTCTCCATATTTTCGATTGCCCTCGGCTTCCGCAAGGGAGACGCTCATCGGCACGATAGGCCCCGTCTTTCCCCGGGTGGCGGCCGCCCATCCGGTTCTCATTGAGGTGTGGCGCCGTGGAGCGGAGGAACAGATCCATCTCGTGAACTACGCGGAAACCCCTCAGGAGGTTACGATATACTTCGAGGCGCCTCGGCGGGGCGTGCGGCTCTCCCCCTACGAGCCCGTCGCCCCCTTTGAAGGAAGCTACCTGGCTTTTGTCTTAGATGTTTATTCAATATTAGTATTAGAGCCCAATTAAAATGATGAAATCTGTTTATTTGACTTTATTTTTGTTGTTTTTAGCCAACTTTTTAAACTTCATGGATCGACAGATTATCGCGGCTCTGGCTCCTCTTCTCCAAAGGGAGTGGGAGCTCAGCGATTTTCAGTTGGGCTTGCTGCACACGGCCTTCGGGGTGGTCTACGCCTTGGCGCCGTTCCCAATCGCCTATCTGGCGGATCGCTGGCTGCGGTCTCGCGTCGTCGCCTTGGCCGTAGGGATACGGAGTGCGGCGATGGCCTGGAGCGGGTCGGCGCTTTCCTATGGGATGTTGCTGCTGGGGCGGGCTGGGCTTGGGTTCGGACAGGCTGGATATGGTCCTTCCGCCCTGGCCTGGATCAGCGATGTATTCCCACCGGCCTACCGCTCCCGGGCGGTTGGATTTCATGATCTGGGGGTGCTGCTGGGGGCCGCAGCGGGCTACGGGGTCGGCGGCCTCCTGGGTCAAGCCCTGGGATGGCGGCTCGCCCTCTGGATCGCGGCTCTCCCGGGCTTCCCGCTCGCCGTCCTCATCGGACGGATGCGAGAGTCGGTAAAGGGTCAGAGCGATCTGGAGGCTCTGCACGCGGAGACGACCCCTGCCTCCATGCCCGTTCTTCCACCCCTGGAAACGATCCGGACCTTCCTTCGGATTGCCACTCTCCGCTGGACCTTCGTCACGGGCATTTTGATTTCCTTCGCAACGGGAGCTTTAGCATATTGGCTGCCGAGTTTTGCGGTTCGGGTTCACGGGCTCTCTCCTGGGCACGCGGGTTTGCTGATCGGGGCGTTGACCGTCCTCACCGGTTCCCTCGGTGTGCTCTCCGGTGGTTTCCTGGCCGACCGATGGTGGAAACGAAATCCAGGCGGACGGCTGCGGACGGTTGGGTTGGGCTTTGCGCTGGGCTCCCTTCCGGCCATGGGGGCGATCCTCATACCGGACTTTCGTGCTTTCGTGTGGTTTTCAGCCCTGGCTCTCTATTTTTATACGTTCTACTTTCCGTGTATGGGGCCCTTGATGCATCAAGTGACGTTGCCCACCATGCGGGCTGCCGTCTTCGGCTTTTATCTCTTTCTTGTGCATATTTTGGGAAGCGCGCCTGCGCCGGCTCTGGTCGGTTGGGTTTCGGATCAGATCGGAGACCTTCGGATCGGGGTGATCCTGGCACCTCTCATCGCTCTGGTGGGCAGCACAGCCGCTTTCTGGGGGAGCCGATACGTTGGAGAGGATGCGCGCCGGATGCAAGAACGTCTTCGATCACTAATTTAAGCGGAGACAAGGCGATGGGAATGCTCCACGTTCGTGGCCCTTATCCGCTCGGCTACGCTCGGATCGCCGAGCCTGGGCTGACACCGTTACGCCATCTCCGGATCGGGACAGTGCGCCTGAGCCCCGGATCTGAGATCCGGTTGACGTTCCCGGATTGGGAGACGGTCCTGGTCTTGCTCCGGGGAAAAGGCGATTTAGAGTGGCCGGAGGGCTCGGTGAAGGTGGATCGTCCCGATGTCTTCCGGGAGCTCGCCACCGCCCTTTATCTTCCCTCTGGGATGTCCGTACGCCTAAAGGCGGAAGAGGAGACGGAGTGGGCAGCGATCCACGCTCTGGGCGACCCCGATCTCCCCCCTCGGCTGATTACGCCGGGGACCCTTCACCCTCGCGTCGTAGGAGGGGAAGGCTTCCGTCGTCAAATCGTAGAGATCCTGGGCCCCGATTTTCCAGCACGACATCTTTTGGTTGGAGAAACCTTAACATTTGGGGGGAATTGGTCGAGTTATCCTCCACATAAACATGACGAGGAACGTCCGGGAGAGGAAGCAGCCCTCGAGGAAGTTTATCTTTACAAGATCCATCCCCCATCGGGCTTTGCGTTGCAATGGATTTACTCTTCACATCATAATATTGATCACTTGTTTGTTATACGTTCAGATGATATCGTGATCATTCCATGCGGATATCATCCTGTAGTGGCTCCGCCCGGCTATACCCTCTATTACTTATGGGCGATGGCGGGGGAACGTCGAGCCCTTGAGGTCTCCGTTGATCCCGCCCATCGGTGGTTGCTTGAACATTATCAGCTTTCCAGCCCCCGCTAAACATGAGGAGGTTGGTTTGCCGATGAACGTGATTCCCCAACACGACGGCTCTCTGCTGGTCAAAAACCCACAAAATTATTGCTTGTATGATATGGGAAATCCGCATCTTTTTGTTCGTTTTGATGGCGAAGGAAATCTCGTCCATGCGTTTTTCGCCGAAGGTTTTTATGGAGGTGCTTGGTCATTTCGTTTAATAGTAGACGGACGGCCTTTTCAATTTCGTGAAGGCCATGGGATCGGCCGGTTGTGGAAGCTCTGGGGAGAGGAAGAGGGTCTTGAAGTTCGATTGGATAGCTTTATCGGAGACTCTTCCCCATTTGTGTTTCAAAATCTGGTTTTAAGCTCTCGATCTCATCAAAAACTTGTGAAGATAAGGATTGTGATACGATTTTCGCTCCCTGTTCTCTGGCATCAGCGTGCGCAATCGGCCCTGGTCCGATGGATTCCGGCGATCCTTAGGCAACCCCACTGGTGGTCGGAGGGATGGGCCAAGCTGTTGCTCCCCCCGGCTCCCCGGCATGTAACCCTTCATCCCGGGGGAGCGGTCCAAGCGAAAGGGATTCGACCACTCCAATGGGTCACGGATGTCCCACCGCATGCGATGAGCGTCCGTGGAAAGGAAGCAAATATCGAATGGCAGTTTCGGCTCTCGCCGGGCGAAACACGGCGTCTGCGATGGGCGTTGGCGGCGGGGTTGGGGGAGGACCCGATCACGAGGGTGGAGAAAGCCTACGACGAAGCGATCCGGTATGCCGCCTGGCTTTCCCAGGGATATCCAGGGGGAGATCCGCTTCTGAAGTCCCTCTTCGTGGCGGGTTTAAACACTGCGATGGCGATGTTTAAGATCTTTCCGGAAGGATTTGCCGGCCTCGTCGCCGGACCGGATTATGCCTACCCGCCGCGATTGTATTTCCGAGATGGATATTGGACGGCACAGATCCTTCTGGCTTTTCGGCCGGATCTCGTGCGCCAGCATCTGCTCTCGATCGCCCGAGGGGTGCATGAAAGCGGGGAATGCCCCAGCGGCGTTTTCGCTCCCTATCTTTTGAAATTCAAAGAGGCGATGTTCGGAGGGCTCCCGGATTGGCTTCCCAAACACCTAGACGCACCGGCGTTCTTTGTCCTTTTGGTGCGGGATTATCTTCGTGCCACAGAGGATTGGGAGGTCTTAAAGGAACCCATTTCTTCGTTGCATGATGGCGTAGAACGTTCTTTATGGACCATTATTTGGTCAGCTGTAAGGTATCTAATTGCTCAAGATAGTGATGAAGATGGCTTGATTGAGAAGCCCAATGCTCCGAACGATTGGGCAGATAATGTGCGCCGGGGGATCTGGGTGACGTACGACCAGGCGCTTTACATTGCCGCTTTGCGTGCGGCCTCCGAGATCGCCCAGGCTCGAGGGGAGGTCGTCATAGCCAGCGCTTTGAAGACCAAGGCTGCGGCCGCTCACCGGGCCTTGAAGTCCGTCCTGTGGAACTCAAGTTCTGGATATTATGTGAATTACCGACGACCCGGCTATTTAGAAGATCATTTCTCGATCGATACATTGATCGTCTTGTTATATGGACTGGCCGAGGAAGAAGATGCTCGGCGCGTTTTAGATGCCGCCCGCCGTCTCCAAACAAGATATAATCCCGATCAACCATATGGAGATTGGGGAACGATGTGTGTTTATCCTCTTTATCGAAATCAAAAAGATATTTTTGGGAAGTCCGCACACCCTTATTGTTATCACAATGGAGCGGATTGGCCGTATTGGGATGGAATCTACGGGTGGCTGTTGCTTCAGCGGGAGGATCCGGACTGGGAGTATGTGTTGACCCGCTGGTGGACCTATAGTCTAGATAAAGGGTGGTTGACTCCCGTGGAGTATTATTCGCCCCCGTATCCTCGCGGCGGATTGCTCCAGGGATGGAGCTCCATGCCCGCTACGGCGCTGATCTGGGCAAAACATCTAACCCCACGGATTTCTTTTTCTCATTTTTAAGGATATTTAGAATCTTTTTCTGTATTTTTAGGTCTTCTCATATGTGGATTTGGACAATTTGAGATTTTGCGATGCATAACCCAATTCGCTGACAAATGGCGGGGGCGCTGATCGCCGCCCTCCTGATGCGGGTGGTGTTCTTCCTGCTACAACGCCAGATCATCGAGGGCATGAAGGGATGAGCGCGCCCCCGCTGATCACCCGCCCCCCTGTCCTGAAGGAGCCCCCGCCGTTCCTGCCCACCGGGAACCTCTGGATCTCTCTCTCGCTCGTCGATCGGCGGGATGGGAGCCTGTGACGCCTGGGCGTGCTTCACGAGTATCTCAACGGTCTCCTGCATAAGACAGAGGATGTGAGCCTCCTCCGTGAGCCGGCGATCGCGGCCCATCGGGATCCGGAGACCGGGCTGTATGAAACCTTCCTGCTCCCGACGGATGATCCCACGGATTATCCCCTGGTCATCTACGACAACGTCCTGGTCTGGGCAGCCTTCCGGGCGGCGGCGGATCTCCTCCGGGGCCGGGGAGCCGATGCGGAGGGGGTGTGCTGGGAGGCGGAGCGGCTGGCCGAGGCGATCCGCCGGCATGGGATCGTGGAGGGACCGGAAGGGCCGATGTGGGCCTGGGCGCGGGATCGCCGCGGTCGGTGGGAGCTGCGGGAGGAGCCCCCCCGGGAGCCTGCGCCTGCTGGCCTGCTATGGGTTCTGCGATCCGGAGGACCCGGTTTACCGGAACACGGTGCGCTGGCTGGCCTCGCCGGCGAACCCCTATTTCTTCCCCGGCCCTGTCGGCGGGCCGGGCTCGCCCCATTTCCCCTTCCCGGGGGTCTTCGACCTGGCCAATCGCCTGCTCACCGATCCCGACCCGGGGATCCTGGAGGTGGTGCGGCGCGCGCCCCTGGACGGGGGCCTGGCATGCGAGTCCATCGATCCGTAGACGGGTATCGTGCGCACGGGGGCGGCGATGGCCAGCCTGGCGGGCTTCCTGGCCTGGGCCCGATGGGGGCGTCTGCGAGGGCATCGCCGGTTCTTCGAGGGTCGTCTCCGCTGATCACTCAGGAGGCTCCCTCGTCCATTCGGCTCAGGAATTCCAGGAAGCCTTGAAGATCCGCCTCCAGCAGCGGCTCCAGGCGGAAGGCGTCCTGCCGCGCCCGGGCCACGCGCTCCGGATCCAGGTCGAAGCGATAGAGGGTGCGGAACACGTGCCGGAACCGTCGCAGCTCATCCAGGAGGCGTAAGGTTTCCTCCCGGAGCACGCGGGGGCGGATTCCCTCGATCTCCCGTCCCATCCGCTCCAGCAGCAGCGCGTGCCAGCGGGAGGGGTCCGGGATCTCGTTCTCGAAGGCCTCCGCGATCCGGCGGAAGATGTTCTCGCATGCGTTGTAGAGGTTGTGCAGGTAATAGCCGGCCACGATGGCCTCTTTGGGATCCCGGAGATCGTCAGGGGTCTCCCGAAGGGCGCTGTAAATCCGGCGGATATGGGCCCACTCCGCCTGCAGATCCGATCGAAGCACCCGAAGGCGTTCGCTCATAGATCAGCCGTCCTCGCTCCCGCACGCGATGGGAGAAGGGATCCTCGGGGTCTAGCGGGCGTACATCGAAGGCCCAGCCGGGGGCCGCGGCCTCCAGCTCCCGCCAGAAATCGAACAGCCCGTGTCCGTCGTCCCCCTCCACCCCCACGTCGATGTCCGAATCCGGGCGGAACGCCCCAGGCCGCAGAACCGAGCCGAAGAGGTAAACCCTCCGGATGCCGGGATAGCGCGGCGCAACCGCCCGGATGGCCCGCTCGGCGGCCTCCTGGGCGGCGGCCCGGCGCGCCTCGGCCTCGGCCTGCCGTCGCGCCTCCCGTTCCCGCCAGCTCTCCCGGTAGCGCTCCCAGATCGGGTTCTCCCCCACGCCGGTTGTTCCTCCCGGGTTTTCCACCTTACCTTCGTTTATTGTAACACGAGCGTGAGGCCCTCCACAGGCGAACAAAAGTAGCGTGATCGCTCCGGATGCGGTATGTTGACTTCAAAACCCCGGATGTTGTGTCAGGAGGGGGGATGAGGCCCGGTCCTCCGTCTGTTTCCGCTTCTGGATCGGAAGGCCGCGCGCGGCCGGGGAAGATCGTGCTGTTCGGGTCGGGGGAAATTGCTCCCAGTGGTCGTCGGGGCCACGCGGTCGCCATGGCGGATTTCGAGCCGCCGGTGAAGGTGGCGGTGCTGGAGACGCCGGCGGGCTTCGAGCTGAACTCCGCGCGGGTGGCCGGACGGGTAGCGGATTTCATCCGGGAGCGTCTCGGAGAGTTCCGTCCCCGTGTCCTGGTCCTCCCGGCTCGCAAGCGGGGGACCCCCTTCAGTCCGGATGATCCGCATCTGGTCGCCCCGCTGCTGGAGGCGGATTACATCTTTATGGGTCCGGGGAGCCCCACGTATGCGATCCGGCAGCTGCAGGGAAGCGTCGCCTGGCGGTATCTCGTGGCCCGCCATCGACAGGGGGCGGCCCTCGGCCTGGCCAGTGCGGCGGCCATCGCGGTCAGCGCATGGGCCCTGCCGGTCTATGAGATCTACAAGGCCGGCCACGATCCGCACTGGGTGCGGGGGCTGGACCTGTTCGGGGATTTCGGGTTGCAGCTGGCCATCGTCTCCCATTGGAACAACCGGGAGGGCGGAGAGGAGGTGGACACCCGCCGCTGCTTTATGGGGCGAGAGCGTTTCGAGGCCATGCGCCGCTTCCTCCCGCCCGAGGTGGTGATCCTGGGGATCGATGAGCACACCATGGCCGTGTTCGATTTCCAGAAGGGGAGTGTAGAGGTGCTGGGACTGGGTCAGGTGACGATCCTACGCGGAAGGGAGGTCCGGGAGGTGGGAGCCGGTGACGCGTTTCCCATCGAGTGGTTGGGGGAGGTCCGCCTCCCGCCTCCGATCGAAGTGGTCCCCCCGCCAGGGGCCCCGGGCTTCCCCCGGCCGGTGCTGCCGCCGGAGGTGGCCGCGCTGATCCGGGAGCGGGAGGCTGCCCGGCGGCGTCGGGATTGGGCGACGGCGGATGCCCTGCGGGAACGCCTGCGCGCCATGGGCTATGAGGTGCAGGACACCCGGGAGGGCCCGCGCTGGCGCCCCCTCGATGATCCCACCGCGCCATGGCAACCCCTCGAGGAAACCCCATCGCATGCCTCCGGATGAGAGCCGCGGGGAAAGCTCCCTCGGTTCCCTTCCTCCGATCCGCCCCGCTTGATGCCCCGGGGATCCTGGTCTGAGTTCTTCAGATCGATATGTGATCGATTTCGATCTCAACTTGACTTTTCAATCGAAATCGATTATACTGGGCTGCGGAGGTGGACATGTGGGCGGCCCGTCGGGAGCAGATCCTCCAGATCCTGAGCGAGCGGTCCTTTGCGACGGCTGAGGAGCTGGCCCAGCTGACGGGGGCTTCGCTGCCGACCATCCGTCGGGATCTCCAGGCCATGGCGGAGGAGGGGCTGATTGTCCGGACCCGTGGTGGGGCCTCCCTGGGGACGCCGGGCATCGGCCATGAGATCCCCTATCTGACCCGGGCTCGGGTTCAGCTGCCGGAGAAGCGGGCCATCGCCCGGGCGGCCCTGGAGTTCATCCGGGAAGGGGATGTGATCGCCTTAGATGTGGGCTCCACCACCTTCGAGCTGGCCCGGCTCCTGCGCCCCCGACGGAACCTTACGGTGTTCACCGCTTCTGTCCCCATTGCCCAGCTCCTGGCCAACACGGAGGTTGTCGTCTTTCTCCTGGGCGGCCAGCTGCGCAAGAAGGAGCTCTCCATCGTGGGGCCCCTGGCGCTGCGGATGGCGGCCCAGTTCTATTACGACCGCTTCTTCATGGGTGTGGCCGGCCTGCATCCGGAGGCCGGTTGCACGGACTTCAGCCTGGACGATGTGGAGGTTAAGAAGGTCTTCTTGGAGCGAGCCCGCGAGATCATCGTCCTCGCGGATCACACCAAGCTGGGGCATATCTCCTTCACCGCCATCTGTCCGGTCCAGCGGGTGCACCAAGTGATCACGGATGCGGGGGCGGACCCCCAGGTCGTCGACCGGTTGCGGGAGCTGGGCGTGGAGGTGCGGGTGGTGCCGGTCACGGAGGATCGCGCGGCCGGCCGACGGGGTCGCATGGCCCATCGCCATTAAGGCTTTGCAGACGGCTTTGTGGAAATCCTTGGGCAGGAGTCCCTCGATGTCCTGGCTGCGGGAGGTCTTCGGGGTTTCTAAGCCGGTGGTCGGGATGGTGCATCTGCCGGCCCTCCCCGGCTCTCCCCTCTACGACGCGGCGCGGGGGATGGAGGGCATCCTGGAGCGGGCGCGGCAGGATCTTCACGCCCTCCAGGCCGGGGGGGTCGACGCGGTGATGTTCTGCAACGAGAACGATCGGCCTTATACCTTGCGAGCGGACCCGGCGACGGTAGCGGCGATGGCCGCGGTGGTAGGGCAGCTGCGGGCCGAGATTCGGGTCCCCTTCGGGATTGACATCCTTTGGGATCCCATCGCCGCCTTAGCCGTGGCCCATGCCACCGGCGCCCAGTTCGTCCGAGAGGTCTTCACGGGCGTTTACGCCAGCGATATGGGGCTCTGGAGTCCCTCCGCCGGGGAGGCCCTGCGATACCGGCGCGCCATCGGAGCGGAGGGAGTACGGGTTCTCTTTAACATCAACGCGGAGTTCGCCGCCCCGATGGGGAGCCGGCCCCTGGCGGAGGCGGCCCGCTCCGTAGCCTTCTCCAGCCTGCCCGACGGGATCTGCGTCTCCGGCCCGATGACCAGCATGCCGGTCCGAGCGGAGGACCTGCGGGCGGTAAAGGAGGTAGTAGGTTCCCTGCCGGTGTTCATCAACACGGGCGCCCGGCACGACAACATCGTCGACCTGCTGCCGCATGCCGACGGCGTGATCGTGGGCTCCAGCTTGAAAGTGGATGGCATCACCTGGAACCCGGTGGATCCGGAGCGGGTGCGGTCGTTTATGGCCATCGTGCGCCGGCTCCGAGGGGAGTAGGGGACATGGCGCGGGTGGTGGTGGAGGGCCTGACCAAACGGTTCGGCCGGGTGGTGGCGGTGCAGGACTTCAACCTGGAAGTAGCGGAAGGCGAGTTGGTCTCCCTGCTCGGCCCTTCCGGATGTGGCAAGACGACGGTCTTGCGCTGCATCGCCGGCTTTGAGCGCCCCGACGCCGGCCGCATCCTCGTGGACGACCGGGTGCTGAACGATGTGCCTCCCGAGCGCCGGGGGATCGGGATGGTGTTCCAGACCTACGCCCTCTTCCCCCATATGACCGTGGCCGAGAACATCGCCTTCTCCCTGATGATCCGCGGCCGGCCCCGGGAGGAGCAGGAGCGGGTGGTGAAAGAGATGGTCGCCCTGGTCCATCTGGAGGGCATGGAGGATCGCTATCCGCACCAGCTCTCGGGAGGCCAGCGCCAGCGGGTGGCCCTGGCCCGCGCCCTGGCCATGCGCCCTAAGGTCCTCCTGCTGGACGAGCCCCTCTCCGCCCTGGACGCCAAGATCCGGGAGGAGCTGCGCGGGGAGATCCGTCGGATCCAGAAGGCCCTGGGGATCACCACCCTCTACGTGACGCATGATCAGGAGGAAGCGCTGGCCCTCTCGGATCGGGTGGTGGTGATGAACATGGGGCGCATCGAGCAGATCGGCACACCCTTCGAGATCTACAACGCCCCGCGCACGCCCTTCGTGGCCACGTTCGTGGGGACGATGAACCTTCTCCAAGGGCGGATGGAGTCGGACGGCGTTTTCCGATGGAAGGAACGGACTCTCCGGATCCGTCCGGACGCCGTCGTCCGGGCGGGGCAGGTGGCGTATCTCGCCCTCCGGCCGGAGCGTCTGAAGGTGAGCCCCACGCCGGAAGGAGCCCCTCCGGACCACAACGTCCTGCCCGGACGGGTGGAGTGGGTGACTTTCCTGGGGCCAATCGGGCGCCTCTCGGTGCGCAGCGACGGCGAGACGTTGCTGGTCGATATGCCATCGGATGAGGCGTTGCGCTTTCCAGTGGGTTCTTCGGTGTGGGTTCATTTCCATCCGGAGACCGCGCAGGTGGTGCCGCAGGAGCGCTCCTGATGCTGACCTTTGGTTTGAAAGGCCCAGATCCCGGGATCCCCTTCGAGGAGTGGTCGGCGATCCTGAGGGAGGCGGGGTTCTCCTGGATGGAGATCCGTGCCCCGGAGGTCCCGGATCCGGATTGGGAGGAACGGCTGCGCGCATGGCGGGAGCGGGACGGCTGGTCCTACTCGGTCCACGCGCGGTTCTTCGGCGTCAATCTGTCCAGCCCGAACCCGCGGGTGCGGCGGGCGGCGGTGGAGGTGGCCCTGGAGGATCTGGCCTTCGCCGCACGGATCGGGGCGCGGCGGCTGAACCTGCATGCGGGGGATGTGAACTGGTATGATGTGCCCCCTCCGGGTCATCCGGCGCACGCTCGTATGATGGAGGCGCTGAATCGTTTGCGGGAGCAACATCAGGCGGCGGCGACCCGCTCCATTGCCGAGATCGCCCAGGCTGCCCGTCCTCAGGGCGTGGAGGTGGTGGTGGAGAACCTATATAAGCCGTGGGAGCTGCTATGTAGCCCGGAGGAGGTTGCCATCTTCCTGGGCCGTCTGGAAGGACCGGTGGGTTTCACGCTGGACATAGGGCACGCAGCCTTGGCTGGCCGGCCTCCTGTGGCCTTTCTGCGCGCCCTGGATGGATGGGTTCGACACCTCCATTTGCACTGGAACGACGGCGCCTTCGACACCCATGAGTTTCCGGAGCTCTCCATCCCGGGTGTGGCGGAGGTGTTGCAAGCAGTAAAGGAACGCTGTCCGCATGCCACCTTGCTGATCGAGATCACGCCAGGCTCGGAGGATGAGCTGGAGCGCTTCCGGAGCTGGCCCGCTCAGGTCCGGAAGCTGCTGAAAGCGCACGTCGTTTGATGCTTCATATTCCGGAGAGGAGGTTCCCATGCGAGATAAAGGGCTTTCTGTGATGGTTCTGGTGGCGCTGTTGCTGGCCGCCTGTGCCCCGGCGGCCACGCCGACCCCGGCCCCTGCCCCGGCCACTCCGACGCCGGCTCCGGCCTCTCCCACGCCGGTGCCGCCCACGCCGACTAAGACCCTGGAGCAGATGAGCTATGAGGAGCGCATCGCCTTCCTGGCGGAGAAGGCGAAGGCGGAGGGCGGGGTGATCAACTCCTACGGGATGCCGGAGATCTGGGCCAATTACGGCGGCATCTACGCGGAGTTCAAGAAGCGCTTTGGTATTACCCAGCAGGATATCGATATGGGCAGCTCTGTAGTGCTGGCGCGCATGACCGAGGAGAACGCCAGCAAGAACGACGTCGCTGACCTTAAGCCGGCCTTCGCGGCCGAGCTGGCCAAGCGAGGCCTCACCGCGGATTACAAGGTCTCCTGCTGGGACAAGCTCCCCGAGGGTCAGAAGGGCCAGGATCCCAACACGGGGTCCGTCTGGTATGTCGGTTACAAGGGGACTCTGGGCTGGATCGTGAACACGAACCTGGTCAAGAAGGTCCCGCGGAGCTGGAAGGAGCTGGAGAACCCTGAATACAAGAACATGATCGCCTATCTGGATCCGCGGGCGACCGGCACCGGGGTCAACACCGTAGAGGCGGCGGCCTATGCGGTGAGCGGCGATCCTTACAATTACAAGGCCGGCGCGGAGTTCCTGGGCCGTCTGCATAAGATGGGCCTGGTGGCTACGGTGGACCCCAAAGTGACGGTGGACAAGTTCCAGCGGGGCGAGGTGGGGATCCTGATCAACTTCGACTACAACTTGCTCAAGTGGAAGGAGGAGCTGGGCGTGCCCAGCGAGGTGGTGATCCCGGCGGACGGGACCATCGCCAGCGGGGGCGGGGTGATCATCGCCAAGAACGCGCCGCATCCTTACACGGCCCGTCTGTTTATGGAGTTCCTCCTCTGCGGCGATGGCCAGAAACTCTACGCGCAGGGCTTTGTTACGCCGATCCGGCCGGATGTGGAGCTCCCGCCGGAGGTGGCAGCGAAGTTCCCGCCTAAGGAGGCCTACGCCAAGGTGGTCATGATCGATTACGCCAAGGATGCTGCCATCTCGGAGGATCTGAAGAAGGCCTGGGCGGAGGCCACCGGAGCCCCATAAAGCCCGGCTCACAGGGGAGGGGCCTGGGGCCCCTCCCCTTATCAGGGAGGAGATTCGCGATGTCCGGCATGAGCGCCATGACCGCCGCGCTGCGCGGGATCCGCGGAGAGGCACGCCAGGTGAGCCGCTTCCTCTCTACAGAGATGTTGTTGATCTTTCCCTTTGTGCTATTTGTAGGGATTTTTGAAATTTATCCTATTATAAATATGGCCTATCGAAGTTTTTTCGATTTAAACGGGAACTTCACGCTTGAAAATTACATCAATGCTTTCACCAAGCCGCAGTTTCAGATGGCGATTCGGAACAGCCTGCTGTTTGCCGCGGCGGCCAGCCTGGTGGGAGGGATTGGTGGGACTTTTGTGGCCGCCCTGGCGGTTCGGTTGCCGGCACGATGGCGCAATCTGTTGCTCTCCCTCTATGCGTTGCCGATGACGCTCTCGGGGTTGGTGGTGGCTTTCGCCTTCATCGTTCTGCTCGGCCGCAACGGTGTCCTGAACCTTCTGGTCCGGCGCGCCTTTGGCCTCCCGCCCACAGTTTATTTCAACCTTTATGATTGGCCGGGCATCGTGATGGTTTACGCCTTCTTCCAGATCCCCTTGATGACCCTGAGCATGGCCGCGGTTTTTGAGAACCTGGATCCCAACTTGATTGAGGCGGCTCGCAACCTGGGAGCCCGGCCCTGGCAGGTCTGGCGCTACGTGGTGATCCCGGTGCTGCTCCCTGGCTTTCTGGCCGGGATGAGCATCCAGTTCGCCGGGATGATGGGGGCCTTCGGGACGGTGCTGGCCCTGGTGGGGATGGCGAAGAATCTGCTCTCCTTGCAGATTTACTCCCACGCCTCCGAGTCGACTTATAACCTGCCTCAGGCGGGGGCGCTGGCGATGGTGCTGATCGCCATCACTGGTACAGCGCTGGCCCTGCTGAGCTGGGGTGCCCGGCGCCTCGCCCGGAGGGGGCTATGATCCGCTGGATCCTGTTTGTCTTCCTGGTGTTGTACATTGTGGTGCCTCTTCTGATGCCCATTATCTTCTCTTTCAGTGTCTTCTGGCAGGACATCCTGCCTCAGGGGTTCACCCTACGCTGGTATGAGGCGATCCTCACCCGTCCGGCCAACTATGAGGCCTTGCTGGTCTCGCTGACCGTGGCCTCCGGGGCTGTCCTGCTGAACCTGCTGATCACAGTGCCGGCGGCATATGCCCTGAACCGGGCGGGGCCAGGCTGGGGGCAGCGGCTGCGGGAAGGGGCGATGATCCTCCCCCTCCTGTTCCCGCCCCTGGTGGTGGGCACGGCCCTCCTCCAGGCCTTCACCCGACCGCCCCTGGCCCTCACGGGAACCATCTGGATGGTCATCATCGCGCACGCGATCTTAGGCTTCCCGTTCATGTTCCGCATCGTCCTGGCCGCTTTTCAGACCATCGACGAGCGCACCCTCAGCGAGGCGGCGGCCAGCCTGGGGGCCACCTTCTGGCAGCGGATGCGTTATGTGCTGATCCCGAACGTCATGCCTGGCATCCTCTCCGGAGCCCTCCTGGTGTTCGCCATCAGCATGGGGGAGTTCGAGGTCACCTCAATGGTGGCCGGTTTCACGGCCCAGACCCTCCCCCTGCGCCTCTTCCAGCAGATCCGGAACGATATGCGCATCGCCTCGGCGATCACGGCTTTTCTGATCTACGTTTCCTTCCTCTCCTTCGTGCTGATGACCTACCTAGGCGCACGCATGCGCCGCCTGCGCGCTTCATGAACTTCCCATAAGGAGGTGAGCGATGTGCTGCCGAATCGGACGCCTGCTCATCGCGGTCGCCTTGCTCAGCGCCTGGCTGGTGGGCTGCCGCCCGGCTGCCCAGGCCCCCGTCACGCTCACCATCATCATGGAGGAGGTCCCGGACACCGATGTGGTCCGCAAGCTCCTCCCCGACTTCGAGAAGGAGAACCCCGGCATCAAGGTGGTCATCGACGCGATGCCCTACGACGCCATGCGGGATAAGATCCTGGCCTCGTTCATGGCCCCTAAGGCGACCTACGACGTGATCATCGTGGACAACCCCTGGATGGATGAGTTCGTGGCCGGGAACTTCCTGGAGCCCCTGGACGACCGGATCCGGGGCATCCCGGATTACGACTTCGAGGACTTCGTGGGCCCGGTGCGGGAGATCGGGGTGGTGGGCGGCAAAGTCTACGGCATCCCCTTCTACAACTACGCTTTGGGCCTGATCGTACGCCAGGATCTCTTCGACGATCCTGCCTATCAGGAGGCCTATCAGAAGAAATACGGGAAGCCCTTGGCCCCGCCGACCACCCTGGAGGACTACGTGCGCATCGCCCAGTTCTTCAAGGAGCAGAGCGGCGGGAAGATCTACGGGGCGGCCATGCAGCCCCAGCGCGGTTACAAGGTGTTCGAGGAGTGGAAGAACTGGCTGTATGCCGCAGGCGGCAACTTGCTGGATGAGCAGGGCAACGTGATCATCGACCGGCCCGAGGCGGTGCGCGCTCTGGAGCTCTACATCGAGATGTATAAGACAGCGGCGCCGCCCAACTCCCTGAACTGGGGCTTCGACGAGGCCCTTCGGGCGATGGCGGCGGGGGAGGCCGCCACGATGATGAGCTACAACTGGATGCTGCCCACGCTGAACAACCCGCAAGGGCCCGCCGGTGACCTGGCCGGCAAGTTCGCCCTCTACGAGGTCCCCGGCGGGAAGGCGGTGCTCGGGGCCTGGCACTGGGCCATCCCCCGCAACGCGCCGAACAAAGACGCCTCCTGGCGTTTCATCTCCTGGCTCACCTCCAAGCGCATGGAGAAGCAACGGGTGATCCTGGGCGGCGCGCCGGTGCGGGTGAGCGCGATGAAAGATCCTGAGGTCTGGCAGAAGGGGTTCGGCCAGGCCTACTACGAGACCGTCCTGAAGATCCTTGAGGACGCCGAGCCGCTGGCCCGGGGCCCCAAGGCGGAGGAGATCATCCAGGTGGTGGGCACTGAGCTGAACGCCGCCGTGGCCGGGGAGAAGACCGCGGAACAGGCCCTCAAGGACGCCGCCGCGCAGGTTCGCAAGATCCTGGGGAAGTGAAGGGAGGTCCATGGGTCAACGGGATCGCGCCCTGGGGCGCCGGTTGCTGCTGCCCCTCCTGGGGCTCCTGGTCCTGGTCCAGGGCTACCCGATCGTCTTCGCCGCTTACATCTCCTTCCACGATTACCGTCTGACCGCCCTGGACCAGGTGCGCTGGGTGGGGCTGGCCCAGTATCAGGGGCTGGCGGACAACCCCTCCTATTGGACCGCGATGACGAACACCTTGATCTTCGTCGGCGGGGCGGTGACCCTGGAGCTCCTGCTGGGCCTAGCCCTGGCCCTCCTGTTGCACCGGCCGGTCCCCGGGCAGAACGCCTTCCGGGCCATCGTATTGATGCCCATGTTCATCACCCCGATCGCAGTAGGGTTGATGTTCCGTTTCCTCCTCAACTCCCAGCTGGGCATCATCCCGCTGGCCATGCGCACCATCGGCGTGGAGATCGACTGGTTCGGCCCGGACCTGGCTTTGTTCTCCCTGATCCTCATCGATGTGTGGCAGTGGACGCCGCTGATGACGCTGTTCCTGCTGGCGGGGCTGGAGGCGCTCCCTACGGAGCCCTTCGAGGCGGCCCGGGTGGACGGCGCCTCCGGCTTTCAGATCTTGCGCCATCTCACCCTCCCCCTGTTGCGGCCGGTGATCCTGGCCGCGGTGCTGATCCGGATGTTGGATGCTTTCCGGGTCTTCGAATACGTTTACGCTATCACCCGTGGCGGTCCAGGGGAACGCACGGAGACCATCCTGTTTCATATCTACCGGGTGGGCTTTCTCTATTTCCGTCTGGGCGAGGCGGCGGCCATGGCCTTTACTCTGGCCGCCGTGATCCTGATCCTGGTGGTGGTCCTCTTCTACATCCTTCGCCGCCAGGAGGCCTGGGCATGACCACTGTCACCCGTCCCTGGGCGATGGCGCTCCCTGCCCGACGGGCTCTGACCCGCCGGCACCTGGGGATCGGGCTCCGCCTGAGCCTCCTGGGGCTCAGCGCCTTCTTGGTCCTTTTTCCCTTCCTCTGGGTGCTGGCGGCCTCCCTGAAGCCGCCTGTGGAGCTGAACCGACCCTCATTGTGGGGCTTCGCGCCTACAGCCGCCAATTGGGCAGAGGTCTGGCTCGGCTCTCCCTTCCCCCGCTATTTCCTGAACAGCATCGTGGTGGGCGTCCTCACGGTGGGGATCTCCCTGCTGGTGGGAGCTCCCGCCGCCTACGCGTTCTCCCGCTTCCGCACCGGAGGGACGTGGTTGCGCTTTCTCATCCTGGCCGCCCAGATGCTGCCGCCGGCCCTTTTCATCATCCCCTTCTTCCTGATGGCCTATTACACCGGCTTGCTGGACACCGTGTGGGCGGTGGCGGCGGCCCACCTCACCTTCATCGCCCCTCTGGTCACGTGGTTTCTCATCGGCTTCTTCGAGGACGTGCCCCGGGACCTGGAGGAGCAGGCGATGGTGGACGGATGCACCCGCTGGCAGGCGTTCCTGCGGGTGGTGCTGCCGGCCGCCCGCCCGGGCCTGGGGGCCGCTGGGCTCTTCGCTTTCATCATGTCCTGGAACGAGATGTTCTACGCGCTGATGCTGGCCGGGGGCCATTCGAAAACCCTCCCGGTGGCCATCGCCGGCTACTGGACCTTCCGGGGGGTGGAGCTCGGGAAGATGTCTGTGGCCATCCTCTCCGCCGCCCTGCCGGTGCTGGTGGCTTCGTTTTTCGTGCAACGTTTCCTGATCCGCGGGCTGGGAGGTGGCGCCATCAAAGGTTAAGCCATGTAGCCTTGTTCTGCCCTGTCTTCAATAAGGAGGCCTTTATGGGACGCTGGGTGCTAGGGATCGATATCGGAACGACCGGGGTAAAGGGGCTTCTGATCGGTCCAGGAGGGGAGCGGGTCGCGGAGGCGATGGCTTCCCATGACCTGCGCTCGCCGTATCCGGGATGGGCCGAGGAGGATCCCGTCGAGTGGTGGCAGGGGGTGCAGACCGTCTGCCGCCAGCTGCTCCACGGGCGGGACCCTCGGGAGATCGCTGCGGTGGGGTGCAGCGGAATGGTCCCCGCCCTGGTGCTCCTGGACGAGGCGGGGCAGGTGCTGCGCCCCTCGATCCAGCAGAACGACGCCCGGGCGGTGGAGGAGATCGAGCAGCTGCGCCGGGAGCTCGATCAGGAGCGCCTCTTCGCTATCACCGGCGGCTACACCAACCAGCAGCATGTCGGGCCGCGCTTGATGTGGGTCCAGCGCCACGAACCGGAGGTGTGGCGCCGGACGCGCTGGGTGATGGGATCGTACGATTACATTGTCTACCGGCTGACGGGAAAGCGCTCCCTGGAGATCAATTGGGCGGTGGAGTCCGGTCTGTTCAACATCCACCGGCAGGAGTGGGATGAGGGCCTTCTCCGCGCCAGCGGCCTCCATCCGGAGCTCTTCCCGCCGGTGCGCTTCCCCACGGAGGTGGTGGGAGAAGTAACCCCTGCTGCAGCGGAGGAGACCGGGTTGGCTCCGGGCATCCCTGTGATCGCGGGGAGCGCGGACCACGTGGCCTCCGCCCTGGCCGCGGGCCTGCGGGAGAACGGGGACCTCCTGATCAAGTTCGGCGGGGCCGGAGACATCCTGTATTGTCTGGATCGCCTGGAGACCCATCCTCAACTTTACATCGATTACCACGACATCCCCGGGCGCTATCTCCTCAACGGTTGCATGGCCGCCTCCGGCTCCCTGGTCAAGTGGTTCGTCACGGAAGTGCTGGGCTGGGAGGCGTCCGGAGAGAGCTATCGGCGGCTCGATCAAGCCGCCGCCCTCGTGCCGCCGGCCTCGGAGGGGCTGATCGTGTTGCCCTACTTCCTGGGGGAGAAGACGCCCATCTTCGACGCGCAGGCCCGGGGGATCTTCTTCGGCCTCACCCTGAGCCACGGCCGGGGCCATCTATTCCGGGCGATCCTGGAGGCGGTCATCTACGGCTTCCAGCATCACGTGGAGGTCCTGACCGCCCGCGGTTACACCATCCGACGGGTGGTGGCCACCGACGGCGGGGTGCGCAGCGGCCTCTGGCGCCAGATCGCCGCCGACGTCCTGGGCATGTCCATCACCTCCTTCCCGGAGCACCCCGGATCCGCCCTGGGGGTCGCCTTCGTAGCCGGGATGGCGGTGGGCCTCTTCCGCGACTGGGCGGAGATTGAGGCCTTCGCCGGCCAGGCCCTCCAAAATGAGCCCGATCCGAAAGCCCATACCCGCTATCAGGAAGCTTATCGCCTCTACCGCCAGCTCTATGAGACCCTGAAGCCGCTCTTCCCCCGGGCGGTTTCGCTCGGACAATCTGCCGGGGCTTCTCTCTGAGACTCTCGAAAAGCAAGCTGTGACATTCCGAATCTGAGGAGGTTTACCATGGGACGCCTGGATGGACAGGTCGCGGTGGTGACGGGAGCTGGGACAGGGATCGGGGCGGCCATCGCCCGGACCCTGGCCCGGGAGGGGGCCTACGTGGCGGTGACGGACATCAACGAGGAGTGGGCCCGCCAGGTGGCGGAGGAGATCCGAGGGGCCGGCGGGGTGGCCGAAGCGTGGCGGCTGGATGTGACCCGCAAAGCCGACAACGTAGCCGTGATGGATGCCGTGGTGGCCAAGTGGGGCCGTCTGGACATCGTCTGCCCGAACGCCGGGGTCTCCACGATGAACTGGGCCAAAGACCTCACCGAGGAGGAATGGGACTACAACTTCAACGTGAACACCAAGGGCGTGTTCTTCACCTGTCAAGCCGCCATCCCCCATATGATCCGCCAGGGCGGCGGACGGATCATCATCACCGCCTCCATGGCCGGCCATCGGGCCGTCCCCCTGCTGGCCCACTACGCGGCCTCCAAATGGGCGGTGATCGGATTCGGCCTCAGCCTGGCCGTCGAGGTCGGCAAGTATAATATCAAAGTCAACCTGATCTGCCCGGGCTTCGTGCGCACCTCCATGCAGGAGCGGGAGATCGTCTGGGAGGGAAAGCTGCGGGGCATGGACCCGGAGGCCGTGCGAGCGGAGTATGTCAGCAAGACCCCGCTGGGCCGCATCGAGGAGCCCCAGGACGTGGCCAACGCGGTGCTGCTCCTGTGCCTGCCGGAGGCCGACTTCATCACAGGGGCCGTGCTGGACGTGACCGGTGGCGCTCACCTGACCTGATCGGGGCATCCCGGTTAACGTCTGCTCTCTGATCTCTGAACGGTCTTGTGGGCTGGGCGGTTGCCGGGGGGGCCGCCCAGCCTGTGTTCCATACCCCCGGAGGCTCTGTCCGTTTCCCTTCGTGCCGATCGCGAAGAGGCGGAGGGGAGGAGATGGAAGGGTATCGAATGTGGCTGGAGCCGGTGGGGATCGCCCTGGGGATCGGGTTGTTGATCGGGCTGGAACGGGAATGGGCCCACAAAGACGTGGGGCTGCGGACCTTCGCGCTGGTGGCCCTGGCCGGATGCCTCGGATGGCTGATCCATCCGGTGGCGGCGTTCCTGCTGCTGGGGGGAGCCATCGCCATGGTCAGCCTGCTGAACATCCGGAGCCTGCTGGTGGACCGGACGCTGGAGATGACGACGTCGGTGGCGCTGCTGGTGACGCTGCTGCTGGGGATGGTGGTGGCTCAGGGGCAGGGGCTGGTGGCGGCGGCGACGGCGGTGCTGGTGACGATGCTGCTGGCCTGGAAGGCGGAGCTGGTGCGGTTCACGGTGGGGTTGTCGCTGGAGGAGCTGCGCTCCATCGTGCTGTTCGGGTTGCTGACCGTGGTGATCTATCCCTTGCTGCCCGAGGGGCTGCCGGGGAATTGGGATCCCCTGGGGGTGGTGAACCTGCGGGGCGCGTGGCTGGTGGTGGTGGTCCTTTCCGGAATCGGGCTGGTGAACTATGCCCTGTTGCGGCTGTATGGGGCGCGAGGGATCCATTTCACCGGGCTGCTCGGAGGTCTGGTGAACAGCACGGCGGCGGTGGGGGAGCTGGCGCGGCGGTGCGGGGGACAGGGAGGGGGCGCGGAGGCAGTGGCCCTGGAAGGGATGCTGCTGGCGAACGTGGCGATGATGGCCCGAAACGGGTTGATCCTGGCCATCTTCGCGCCGGCGGCGCTGGGGCACGGGTGGCTGGCGGTAGGAGGGATGGTGTCGGTGACCGGGTGGCTGGTGTTCCGGGCGATGCGACAGGGCCGTGGGACGGCAGCGCCGGAGATCCGGCTCGCCTTCCCCTTTTCGCTGCGACAAGCCCTGCTGTTCGGAGCCCTGTATCTGGTGCTGCGGGGCGCGGTGGTGCTGGCGGAGCGATGGTTGGGGACGGGCGGCTTCCTGGTGGTGGCCTTCCTGGGCGGGCTGGTGAGCAGCGCCTCGACGACGGCGGCAGTGGCCACCCTGGCCGGGCAGGGAAGGATCGGGATCGAGATGGCCGGGATGGGGGTGGTGCTGGCCTCGATGGCCAGCTTGCTGTTCCACGTCCCCATGGCCTGGCTGGGCGGCCTGCGCGGGCAGGGGCTGCGGACCCTGGCCCGCCTCTCCGCCCTCACTGCCCTCGTCGGCCTCCTCGGCTTGGCCGCCGAGCGCATGCTCCGCTGAGCGTGCGGCCAACCCAAGAGGCGGATCAGGGGTCGAGCCCGCGCCCTCCGCTCTTCTGCGTTCAGAAAGCCAGAAAGCCCTGGCCCTCAACCGGATGCCGCTCGCGCCGGGGCCTCCGCCTTCCCCAGCGCGAAGTGATCCATGGGACCGTAGGCGCCCCCGCCCAGCTTGAAGGCCCGCGAGGCCTGAAGCACGGCGGTGAGATATTCCTTGGCCTGACGGATGGCCTCCAGGGGCGCAAGGCCCTTCGCCAGCCCCGCGGCGATGGCGGAGGCGAAGGTGCACCCCGTCCCATGGGTGTTCACCGTGTCCACCCGCGGGGCGTCCAGCTCGTAGAAATCCCGCCCGTCGAACACAACGTCCACGCTGCGATCATCCCCCTCGAGATGACCACCTTTCACCACCACCCAGCGCGGCCCCATTCCGTGGATGATCCGCGCCGCCTCCCGCATGTCCTCCCGGCTCCGCAGCTCCCGCCCCACCAGGGCCCGCGCTTCATGAAGGTTCGGGGTGACCACCATGGCCAGCGGGAACAGCCGGCGGATCAATGCCTCCTGGGCTTCCGGGCGCAGGAGGGGATCCCCGCTCTTGGCCCGCATCACCGGATCCACCACCAAGCGCTCCACGCGGTATTCCCGCATCTTCTCCGCCACCACCTCGATGATGGCGGCGTTGGCCAGCATCCCCGTCTTCACCGCGTCGGCCCCGATGTCCCCCAGCACCGAATCGATCTGGGCGGCCACGAAGTCCGGCGGGAGCTCGAAGACCGCCTGAACCCCCCGGGTGTTCTGGGCGGTGAGGGCGGTGAGGACGCTCATGCCATAAACTCCCAGCGCCCCGAAGGTCTTCAGATCCGCCTGGATCCCCGCTCCGCCGCCGGAGTCCGAGCCGGCGATGGTCAGCGCGCGCGGCAAGGGCTTCATCGTCCACCTCCTGATAAGGTGTTCCACGCATGATGGACACGATGCCTTCTCGAGGTCCAACGACTGGGGTTCGCGTTCATCCCTCCAGGCGCCGGGCGGCGAGGGCTTCGTCGACCGCCCGGCGCAGCGCTCGAGCCGCCGCCTCCGGATCCGGGGCCTGGGTGATGGCCGAGATCACGGCCACGCCCGCCGCCCCCGCCTGAATGCACGCCGCGGCGTTCTCCGCGTTCACCCCGCCGATGGCCACCACGGGGAGCCGGGTGGCCCGGGCCACCGTCCGCAGCCCCTCCAGGCCGATGAGCCGGGCGCCCTCCTTCGAGCCGGTGGGGAAGACCGAGCCCGTCCCCAGGTAATCCGCGCCCGCGGCCTCTGCCGCCTGCGCCTGCTCCGGGGTGCGGGCGGAGACGCCGATGAGGGCCCGGGGGCCCAGCAGACGCCGCGCCACCTCCGGCGGGAGATCCTCCTGTCCCACATGCACGCCATCCGCCTCCAGGGCCAGGGCCACGTCCGCCCGATCGTTGATCAACAAGGGAACACGATATCGCCGACAGAGCTCCCGCAGGGCAGCTCCCCAGCGCAGCATCTCCCGCAGCGGCCCGACCTTCCACCGCAGCTGCACCACCGTGACGCCTCCCCGCAGGGCGGCCTCGGCGACCTCTAACGGGGAGCGCCCACCGGTGTGCGCGGGATCCAGGACCAGATAAACCCGCAGGTCCAGAGACACCGCACCTCCTCGTGGGGTTGATCCTTTCGCATGGGCGGGTCGGATCCGGGGAAGTCACCGGGGGAGGGAACGAGCCCAGGTGAGATGGGGGGAACGGGGACGACGATCCCTCCGCCGGTATGACCCGGATCAGGTTCGATGGGTCGGCGCCGGGGCCGGATGACCTCCGGCAGGGCGCCCTCTCAGCCCGCTTGCCCGCGGACTCCCCACGTCGCCCTGCGGTTTCTGATCCAGACTGTAACCTGCCCGGATGGATCTGTCAAGATCGGATTCCCATCGGCGCTCCGGGCTTTCCTCAGCGCAGCATCTCCCGAACCGCCTCAGCGATGCGCGGGGCGTCGGGAAGGGCGAGGCGCTCCAGCTTCCGGTTGTAAGGGATGGGGACGTCCTGCCCGGCTACCCGGCGCGGCGCCGCCCGCAGGAGGCCCCAGGCCGCTTCGCTGACCCGGGCGACCACCTCGGCCCCGAAGCCGTGGGTGAGGGGCGCGTCCTCCACCACCACCAGCCGCCGCGTCCGCGCCACGGAGGCCAGAATCGTCCGCAGATCCAGGGGGACGAGCGTGCGCACATCCACGACCTCCGCTTCAATCCCCTCGCGGGCCAGCTCCGCCGCGGCCTCCAGGACGCGGGAGAGGACGGCCCCGATGCTCACCACGGTGACGTCGCGTCCCGGCCGCTTGACCTCGGCCACCCCCAGGGGCACGATCCACTCCCCCTCCGGCACCGGTCCCACTTCGGCGTAGAGGAGCTTGTTCTCGAAGAACACCACGGGGTTGTTGCTGCGGATCGCCGCCTTGAGCAAGCCCTTGGCGTCCGCCGGGGTCCCGGGGGCGACGACGATCAATCCCGGGATGCCGGTGAGCAGCGGCTCCAGGCTTTGGGAGTGCTGGGCGGCCATGCCGATGCCTCCCCCGGCCGGGGTGCGAACCACCAGGGGGAGGGCGTATTGGCCGCCGGACATATATCGGATCTTGGCGGCCTGGTTGACCAGCCCGTCCATGGCGCAGGTAAGGAAATCGGCGAACTCGATCTCGGCCACCGGGCGCATGCCGGCCATAGCCGCCCCGACGGCGGCGCCGACGATGGCGCTCTCGCTGATGGGCGTGTCCAGCACCCGACCGGGGAACTCCTCGCCCAGCCCGGCGGTGACGCCGAAGTAGCCGCCGGTGGTGACGTCTTCCCCGAGCAGGAACACGCGGGGATCCCGGGCCATTTCCTCCGCCAGCGCTTCGCGCAACGCCTCGGCGGTGGAGCATTCCCGGGTCCTCCCGCTGGGCCGGAGGATCCTCGGGCCCTGCCCGTAAAGCCACGCGGGCTCCGGGGCGTAAAGATCCTCCGTGAGGGCCTCGAGAGAGGGTTCCGTCCCGCGTTGGGCCCGCTCCGCCGCCTCCTGAACCCGTCGCCAGGCCTCGGCTTCGATGGCCTGGGCTTCCGATGGGGTCAACACCCCTTCCGCCTCGAGGCGTTCCCGCCAGCGGCGGATGGGATCCCGGGCTTTCCAGGCCTCGACCTCCGCGGCCGGGCGATAGACAGCCCCTTCCCCTTCGCTGTGGCCGCGCCAGCGGTAGGTGAGGGCCTCGATCAGGGTGGGCCCTTCCCCCCGGCGGGCCCGGGCCGCGGCCTCCCGGGTCGCTTCATACACGGCCCAAACGTCGTTGCCGTCCACGTGCACCCCGGGGATCCCATAGGCGGCGGCGCGATCCGCGAGGCGGGTCACCCGGGTGTGCCGGGCCAGGGGGGTGAACTCCGCATACTGGTTGTTCTCGATGACCACGATGAGGGGGAGCTGGAAGATGGCGGCGAAGTTTAAGGCTTCGTGGAACATCCCCTGGTTCGTGGCTCCATCCCCGCAGAAGGCGACGACCACCCGGTCCTCGCCGCGCAGCTTCGCCGCCAGGGCGGCGCCGGCCCCGATGACCAGGGAGGCACCGACGATGCCGTTGGCGCCCAGGGCGCCGATCCCGGCGTCGGTGACGTGCATGGAGCCGCCCTTCCCCTTGCACAGCCCTTCTGCCTTGCCGAAGATCTCCGCCATCATCCCGTCGAGGTCGGCGCCCTTGGCGAGCATATGACCGTGGCCGCGATGGGTGGTGGTCATCCAGTCCGTCGGCCGGAGGGCGAAGGCCACGCCCACGGCGACGGCTTCCTGGCCGGTGGAGAGATGGATGGTTTCCGCGGGGATGGTCCCGCGGGCGAACTCCGTGGCCAGGGTCTCCTCGAAGGCGCGGATGAGCATCATGCGTTGGAGCATCTCGCGGCGAAGGGCGATGGGGTCCTCCGGTAAGGGATGGGGGCGGGGAGGCGGCGGCGTGGGCTCCACGGTTTCGGCATCAACCAGGGGGATCGGCCACAGCAGAGGCGGAGGGAGGAGGATGTGGGGAGGGCGACGCCATAGGACGGAGAGGCGGAGTCGTGGGAGGCGCCTCCGTGGGGCAGGGGAGGGCTCTTCCAGAAGATGGGACATCCCCAGTTCTTGCAGCACCTGGGGGTAGATCTGGAAGGCGGGTCGCAGGGCGGGGAGGAGGCGGAGGGCTTTCGGGATATTCCCCCGGGCGATGATCTGGCGGGTGGCGATGGCCTGGGGGACGTTCAGGCGGCCCATCCAGAAGCGATGGGCCGTGTCGGCGGACTGGATCATCTCCACGTCGGCGGGGAGATCGCTGGGGCCGAAGGTCCATTGGGGGGGGATCCTGGCGCAGGTCGATGGTGACCTCGCCGGTGGGGTTGTGGAAGCGGAAGCGGACGATCATGGGGCTGGTGGTGAGGGCCTGACGGATTTCGGGGATGGCGCGCAGGCGGTGGAAGAGGGCGTCGAGGAGGGCGTAGAGTTCTTCGGTCGAGCGGAAGTGGCCCATGGGTTTCCTCCGGGAGAGGATGGTCAGGGTTGTATTGTAGGGGATGTGGCGATAAAGTATGAAGAACACGGCCGACGCCGCGATTTCGCATAGACATATGCCCGGGAGGGTGGAGTGAGGGGGAAGCGGATGGATTGGGAAAGGGTGGTGAGGCGGTTGCGGGAGGGGTTGCGGCCGGATCAGGTAGAGACGGATGTGGTAGGGCGGCTGGTGTATGGGTATGATGCGACGTGGGCGGAGGGGATGCCGGACGTGGTGGTTCACGCGGAATCGACGGCCGACGTCGCCCACGTCCTTCGCATAGCCAACGAGCTACGAATCCCCGTGGTTCCCCGGGGTGGGGGAACGGGGCTGGCCGGCGGAGCGGTGCCGCAAGGAGGCATCTGCCTCAACCTCGTCCGGATGAACCGTATCTTGGCCCTTGACCCCGCCGACGGCGTCGCCGTCGTCCAGCCCGGGGTGATCACGCGAGCCCTCCAGCAGGCCGCTGAAGCCCACGGCCTGTTTTATCCCCCGGATCCTGCCTCGCTGGAGATGTGCACCATCGGCGGCAACGTAGCCACCAACGCCGGGGGGCCCCGCTGCCTGAAATACGGCGTCACGCGGGATTACGTTCTAGGTCTAGAAGTTGTTCTTCCGGGCGGGGAAGTGCTCCGCCTAGGCGGACGGGTGATGAAAGATGTCTCCGGCTACGATCTCAAGCAGCTCTTCATCGGCTCCGAAGGCACGCTGGGTGTGATCACGGAGATCACCCTGCGCCTCCTCCCCAGGCCACCCGCCCGCGGCGCCCTGGCCATCGCCTTCGAACGCCTCGAAGCCGCATGCGAGGCCACCGTCGCCCTCCTCTCCAGCGGGATCCTCCCCTTGATGGTGGAATTCATGGACCAGATCACCATGCGGGCCGTGGAGTCCTTCCACCCCTCCGGGCTCCCCATCCACGCAGAAGCCCTCCTGCTGCTTGCTGCGGACGGAGAGCCCGCCGCCGTGGAGGCCAACCTCCAGCGGATGACCTCGCTGATGCAAAGCCATGGGGGACAACTGCTCCGCACCGCCCTCGACACAGGAGACGCCCTCCACACCGAGGAGCTCTGGGAGATCCGCCGCCACGTATCCCCCGCCCTGGCCCGGCTGGCCCCCCACAAGCTCAGCGAGGACATCACCGTTCCCCGCAGCCGGATCCCCGCCATGGCCCGCCGCATCCGGGAGATCTCCCAGGAGACCGGGATCCCCATCGCCCTCTACGGCCACATCGGCGACGGCAACCTCCATCCCACCCTCCTGTGCGATCGACGCAACCCGGAGGAGATGGCCCGCGTCGCCCGGGCGGCCGCCGCGATCTTCGAGGCCGCCCTCGCCCTGGGTGGCGTACTCTCCGGCGAGCACGGGATCGGCACGCTCAAACTGGATTTCGTCCCCCACGCCTTTCCCCCCGCCATCCTCGAGAAATTCTGGGCCCTTAAAGCGCTGTTCGATCCTCACGGCATCATGAACCCGGGCAAGAAATTGCCCATGCCCCGAAACTGGACCTGATCCCGCCCTCCGGGTGCATAATTTCCTAACAGGAGGGGAGAAACCATGACCGCGCTGCAAATCGGAGATCCCGCGCCGCTGATCTTCGGAACCACCCGAAACGGCGAGCCCTACCTGGAGGACCCCCAGGGGGTTCGCCACATCCTGCTTCTCGCCTTCTTCAAAGAATCGTGTGCCGCCTCCCGACGGATCCTGCCCGCCCTGGAACGCCTCCACCAGGCGTACCGCACCGATCACTGGCGGCTGCTGGGGATCGGACAGGATCCCCCTGAAACCCTTCAGGAGATGGCGCGGAAATTCCAGATCTCCTTCCCCCTCATCGCAGACCGGGATTTCCAGACCTCCCGGTCCTACCGGCTCACCCACGTGCCGACCCTCTTCCTGATCTCGCCCGGCGGCCAGATCCAGCGGATCCTGATCGGCTTCCATCGGGAAGAGCTGGAGGACCTCTCCCGCACCCTGGCGCGCTCGCTGAGCCAAGAGCCCCAACCCATCACCCAGGCGGAGGATCCACCTCTCCAGCCCGCCTGAGTCTCCGCCCACCTGGAGCCTCGGTGAGGCTCCCCATCCCATCGGAGATGCCTGCCCGCGATGAAAGCCTCAACGCCGGAAACGCGAATCCAAATGTTCCGGGAACAGCTGCGGGCACTCATGGAGGCCCCGCCGGGCAGCGCGGTGGTGTTCGAGATCCCCGGCCGCCCGCTGGCCTATGTGCAGCTCGAGCGAACGCCCGAGGGCCTCCGCGGGGAAGTCTGCAGCGGGGACTGGGGGCCCCGACGGCGGGCCCGCCCGCTCCCCCGGGCCGCCCAGGAGCGATTGCGCGGGATGGGCTGGATCCTTCCGCCCCGCCTGCGCGAGCAAAACCCCTTCAAACCCTTCAGCCCGGGCGACCCGGAGGCCATCGCCCAGGAGATCGAGCGCATCTTCCGGGAGATCTATCAGTGCCCGCCGGATTACACGGTGCGCACCGAGGGCGTGCTTCACGCCAAACCGTAAACCGAGATTCATTTCGGAGGAGGGACCCCTATGCGCATCCTGGTGGTGATGGCACATCCCGATGATCCCGAATTCGCCGCCGGCGGGACCATCGCCCGCTGGACCCAGGAAGGACACGAGGTGATTTATTGCCTGGCCACCCGGGGCGACAAAGGCAGTCAGGATCCCACGATGACCCCAGAACGCCTGGCCGCCATCCGGGAGGCCGAGCAACGACAGGCCGCCGCCCTCCTCGGCGTGCGCGAGGTCCTCTTCCTGGACTACATGGACGGCATGCTGGAGCCGAACCTCTCCCTGCGCCGCGACATTGTGCGGGTGATCCGCCGCTACCGGCCGGAGATCGTGGTGACCATGGACCCGGAGACCCTCATCCGAGGGGACCGCTACATCAACCACAACGATCACCGGGCCATCGGACTGGCCACCCTGGACGCCATCTTCCCCGCAGCCGGGAACCCGATGTATTTCCCGGAGCTGCTCCGGGAAGGCCTGGAGCCCCACCGGGTGCGAGAGGTGTATCTCTCCACCACCGAACGCGCCAACCACTGGGTGGACATCACGGAGGTCTTCGATCAGAAGCTCGCCGCCCTGCGCTGCCACGCCAGCCAGATCCCGGATCCCGCCGCGCTGGAGCGGCGCCTGCGGGAACGACTGCGCCGCGAGGTAGACGGCAAAGAGATCCTGGCCGAAGGATTCCGCCGCATCGTGCTGGAAGGGTAGGGGGATCCCATGGACATCCGATGCGCTCGCTGTCACCGCACCGCTTCTTATGATCCATCCGTCTGGCGCTGCCCATGCGGAGGTCCATGGGAGCCCATCCGCCCGCTCCTCTTCGACCACCGGGCCATCCAGCCTCATCGGCCCGGGATCTGGCGCTACGCGGACCTGTGGCCCTCCGCGCTACGCCCCATCAGCCTGGGGGAAGGGTGGACCCCTTTGATCCCACTGCACCGGGCGGATCCCCGGCTGTGGGCCAAGCTGGATTACCTGATGCCCACCGGGTCCTACAAGGATCGGGGGACCGCGGCCGGCCTGAGCGCCCTGCTCGCGCAGGGCGTGGACGAAGTGATGGATGATTCCTCCGGCAACGCCGGGGCCTCCCTGGCTGCCTACGCCGCCCGGGCTGGGATCCGGGCCACCCTCTTCGTCCCGGCCCACGCTGCACCGGCCAAGAAGGCCCAGATGCAACGCATGGGCGCCCGATTGGTAGAAGTCCCCGGCCCCCGGGCCCAGGCCACCGCCGCGTTAATGGAAACGCTGAAGGAAGGCGGCATCTACGCCAGCCACGTTTACAACCCCTTCATCCTCATGGGATTGGCCACGGCGGCGTGGGAGATCTGGGAACAGCTCGGGCGCGGCCCTGACGCAGTGATCGCTCCCCTCGGGCACGGGATGCTCTTCCTGGGGCTCTTCCTCGGGTTCGAGGCCCTCCAGGCTGCCGGCTACATCGAGCGCCTCCCCCGGCTCTACGGCGTCCAGGCCGAGGCCTGCGCTCCGCTGGCCCGCGCCTTCGCCGCCGGAGCCGAGGATCCGGTCCCCGTGGTGGAAGGGGAAACCATCGCGGAAGGCGTGCGCATCGCCTCGCCGCCTCGAGGTCGGGAGATCTTGCAAGCCGCCCGGATCACCGGAGGAAATATTTTCACGGTGGCCGAGGAGGAGATCCGAGCGGCCCAGACCGCGCTGGCCCATCAAGGCTTGTTCGTGGAACCCACCGGGGCCCTGGCCATGGCTGCTTGGCCCCGTGCGGTTCAAGACACCGACCGGGTGGTGGTCCTGATGTTGACCGGAAGCGGCCTGAAAACGCCAGTGAGATAGGTCCAGAACACCACTGCGCTCCTATCTCACCACTGGTGACCTCCACCTCCATGGCTATCATTTTTATAGAGGGGGGAGCACTGGATGGAAGAAAACGGCGCCCTATGGCTCACCATCAAGGATCTGCCGGAGGAGGAACGACCCCGGGAGCGGCTGCTGCAACACGGTCCGGCTGCGCTATCCGCGGCGGAACTGCTGGCGATCCTGCTGCGCACCGGACGGCGCGGGGAGAACGCCCTGCAGCTGGCCCATCGCATCCTGCAGCACTGCGAGGGATTGAGCGGGCTGGGGCGGATCCCAGCCCATGAGCTGGCCCGGATCCCGGGGGTTGGCCTGGTGAAGGCCGCCCAGATCCAGGCTGCGCTGGAGCTGGGCCGGCGCGTCGCCGCCGCCGCTCCGGAGGAGCGCCCTCTCGTTCGCTCCGCGCGTGAGGCTTATATGTTGCTGGCGGACATGGCGGACCTGGAGCAGGAAACCCTACGGACCATCTTGCTGGACACCCGGGGGCGGGTGGTGGCGATCCCGACAATCTATGTAGGGAACGTGAACACCACCCTCGTGCGGCCGGCGGAGGTGTTTCGGGAGGCCATCCGGCGCAACGCGGTCTCCATGATCGTGGCCCACAATCACCCCTCCGGAGATCCGGAGCCGTCCCCGGAGGATGTCGCGCTGACGCGAGATTTGATCGCGGCCGGACAGCTGCTGGGGATCCGGGTGCTGGACCATTTAATCATTGGGCGGGGCCGGTATACCAGCCTGCGAGAGCGGGGCCTGTCCTTCGCCACCCCATCCTTCTCCCAGCTCGCTCCGAGGACCTGAGAGCTGACCTTGCGTTCACTGAGCGCAGAAACCTTCCGCGGACCTCCATGGGAAATCCGGCCACCGGGGGTCCGCGGAAGGCTTATAAAATGAACTCTTGGAATTGACCTTTTCTCCCTATATCCGGAATAGGATACATTTATTTGTGGCCGAAGCGATCCTTTCAGAGGAACAAGAAGGCCTTTTCTGGAAAAGGCTTCCGCGGACCCCCCTTCGTCCTCTGGCGCATGGAGGAACCCGAACCCCTTGACAACCAACGCGTCCTGTGTTATATTCATGGCGAACCGGATGCAGGAAAGGGTAGCTCTCTCTCTCTTCTCTCTCTCACCACCTGAAATCGCAGGGCCTCAATCGAACCAGCGTGGGATTGAAACGGCGGCGGGCGGCCTCCTCGAGGGTCATGACGAACCAGCCTCAATCGAACCAGCGTGGGATTGAAACTGCCGCCAGGGCTTTCGTCGCCATGATAGCCATAGCCGCCTCAATCGAACCAGCGTGGGATTGAAACTTGTGGATGAGGCGGAGTACATCTCAGACGAGGTCATCGCCTCAATCGAACCAGCGTGGGATTGAAACCGTAGAGCAGCCAGGCCCAGAGTTGTTGGAAGCCGGGAGGCCTCAATCGAACCAGCGTGGGATTGAAACATCGCTACCCCGCGTGGCCATATGGCCGTCCCGATCCGCCTCAATCGAACCAGCGTGGGATTGAAACTAGATTTTCCAGAGTGACGGAGGAGGATTCGCCGTGCGGCCTCAATCGAACCAGCGTGGGATTGAAACGATGGACGCATTGCGGCCTTCGAAGCACCGGTGTGGCGCCTCAATCGAACCAGCGTGGGATTGAAACGGCTAAGCGCATTTGAAATCCCGGGTTGAGATCCAAAGCCTCAATCGAACCAGCGTGGGATTGAAACCATACGGTTTATTACTCTTATACTGCAACGTAAACACGCCTCAATCGAACCAGCGTGGGATTGAAACTAAAAGTGATTTCATCCATCTTTTCGCCTCCCTTTTTGCCTCAATCGAACCAGCGTGGGATTGAAACAAGAATCGCTGGAGTGTCAGCCACAATGGCGGTCTTCGCCTCAATCGAACCAGCGTGGGATTGAAACCGAAGGGGAGCGCCGCCGCCGGCGCTCCCGGAAGGCGGGCCTCAATCGAACCAGCGTGGGATTGAAACCCTTCAGGATGGCCTGGCCGTTCGCGCCATCGACGAAAGCCTCAATCGAACCAGCGTGGGATTGAAACAACATGAAGCGATCGAAACTGGTAAATGCGGACCCCAGGCCTCAATCGAACCAGCGTGGGATTGAAACCACTGTAGGACCACGGCCCATCTGGCTTGAACTCCACGCCTCAATCGAACCAGCGTGGGATTGAAACCTCATACACATCCAAGACGCCATCAACTTCGTGATCTGCCTCAATCGAACCAGCGTGGGATTGAAACTCTGCTCCAAGAGAGGAGGGCAATTCGAAAGCCATCGGCCTCAATCGAACCAGCGTGGGATTGAAACTACGGCCTCGAGAGCATCTCCTAAGGCCGCAAAAGCGGGCCTCAATCGAACCAGCGTGGGATTGAAACAGATTTAGCCCGGCCTCCCCGGCCGGGCTTACTCCCCGCCTCAATCGAACCAGCGTGGGATTGAAACCGCACCTTTTCTCGGAGGCCCTCGAGGCCGTCCAACGCCTCAATCGAACCAGCGTGGGATTGAAACCGACATCGGCGCAGATGCGAGAAGGACCCAAGGCGCGGGCCTCAATCGAACCAGCGTGGGATTGAAACATTGATTGATGATCAGGCAAATGCCGCACCCAAGGTCGCCTCAATCGAACCAGCGTGGGATTGAAACCCCCCCAAGGGACCTGGCGATGATGGGGGCCAGGGCGCGCCTCAATCGAACCAGCGTGGGATTGAAACCGCGCCATAGGCGGCCGCCTGCTGGGCGGCCGCGGCGCCTCAATCGAACCAGCGTGGGATTGAAACTCGGGACGTGCAAGCACATCGAGATGGTGCGCCTGCAGCCTCAATCGAACCAGCGTGGGATTGAAACCCGCCTCGGGGTCCTCAGTGGACTGAGGCGCGGCCGGGCCTCAATCGAACCAGCGTGGGATTGAAACCCACCCCGAATGACCCGCTCTCCCCAGAGCGGGTCGCAGTGCCTCAATCGAACCAGCGTGGGATTGAAACTCGAACAGCGGAAAGGAGGTCGGCAAGTCATATACTTGGCCTCAATCGAACCAGCGTGGGATTGAAACAGAAAGGGGATCGAGGACTGGTCCAGCCACCACCAATGCCTCAATCGAACCAGCGTGGGATTGAAACAGCCCCACCAGGCGGGGAAACAAGCGGAGCCCTGGGGAGCCTCAATCGAACCAGCGTGGGATTGAAACGCCGTCCCGGCCGCTCTGGAGCCGATCTCCGAGCCAAGCCTCAATCGAACCAGCGTGGGATTGAAACGGGAGAGCCTGCGGACCAGCTCCCGCAGGAGGTCGAGAGCCTCAATCGAACCAGCGTGGGATTGAAACTCGATACGCGGAGACCACCGGAAGCGCGTCCTCTCGGGCCTCAATCGAACCAGCGTGGGATTGAAACCACGCCGCCCTCTTTAGTCCCCGAGTCGCCATCCTCGGCCTCAATCGAACCAGCGTGGGATTGAAACGCGATCAGCTTGGGGCGGCCAGATCGGGTTGTTCCAAGCCTCAATCGAACCAGCGTGGGATTGAAACTCCCCAGATAGACGCGCGTGCCGCTCGTCCCGGGCTCGCCTCAATCGAACCAGCGTGGGATTGAAACCGAACACGCCGCCGCCACCGCCGCCGCCGGCGGCGATGCCTCAATCGAACCAGCGTGGGATTGAAACCCCCAGGCGAACACCAGCGGGCCTCGGGCGAGGATCTCGCCTCAATCGAACCAGCGTGGGATTGAAACACGCCTCCTCCGGGCTCGGATCCAGAGGAGACAGGGTGCCTCAATCGAACCAGCGTGGGATTGAAACACGTTTGGGCCGCTCGCGCCCTCCAGCCCGCGGCGGCCTCAATCGAACCAGCGTGGGATTGAAACCCTTCGCCGGGTGGCTGCTGGAGCGGCCGTCGGCGGGCCTCAATCGAACCAGCGTGGGATTGAAACAAAAATTCGGCGGGCCTTTTCTGTTTCCATACCGGCGGCCTCAATCGAACCAGCGTGGGATTGAAACGGGCCAGGGCGGTCTCCACCGCCCGGGTCGCCCGCAGCCTCAATCGAACCAGCGTGGGATTGAAACTCCATTACTTCTGCTCGCCTTCTTCGCCCGGGAGCTTGCCTCAATCGAACCAGCGTGGGATTGAAACCTGACTTCGCGTCACCGTGTGTTCCGGCCCGCGTCCGCCTCAATCGAACCAGCGTGGGATTGAAACTGGAAGACCCTTGAGCGATGGCTCCTCCGTTTGTCCGCGCCTCAATCGAACCAGCGTGGGATTGAAACTTCTTTGATTTGCCGTGGGATTATGCCCCCTCGAAATGCCTCAATCGAACCAGCGTGGGATTGAAACGCGCATCGAATTGTCACCGTGCCGCCCACGCCAGGGGGCCTCAATCGAACCAGCGTGGGATTGAAACTGAAGCGGTATGAATGGTCCCAGTTGGTCGAGCTGGGCGCCTCAATCGAACCAGCGTGGGATTGAAACCAAAACGACGATGACTGCCTCGCTTGTGTTGGGTTCGGCCTCAATCGAACCAGCGTGGGATTGAAACCGGCGCCACCAGCGGCGCATTGCCCTGCCCCACCAGGGCCTCAATCGAACCAGCGTGGGATTGAAACATGTTTACCTCCCAGGCTGGATTTCACAAATAAAAAGGCCTCAATCGAACCAGCGTGGGATTGAAACATTCCTCGCACGCCTTGTGGGCTTCGAGGAGTTCATTGCCTCAATCGAACCAGCGTGGGATTGAAACCAAATCGCCCTTTGAGCAAAAAGCGGGCGGGTCGAGGCCTCAATCGAACCAGCGTGGGATTGAAACACTGGTCTTCGCCAATGGGGCGAGATGGGGAATTTTCGGCCTCAATCGAACCAGCGTGGGATTGAAACGCCTTCGACGAAGACCTCGACCTCCTGCGGGAGCTGGTCTGGCCTCAATCGAACCAGCGTGGGATTGAAACCGGCCTGCGCCAGCCGCGACAGGCGCAGGCGGTATTCGCCTCAATCGAACCAGCGTGGGATTGAAACTCGCAGCGATGGAATAAGGAAGTCCCCAAATGCGGCTTGCCTCAATCGAACCAGCGTGGGATTGAAACGAATATCGATATCCCCAGCGAGAGGGATGCTAACGTGGCCTCAATCGAACCAGCGTGGGATTGAAACCCTTGCGGGGATCGATGTTGTTGGCCCACAGGCAGGCCTCAATCGAACCAGCGTGGGATTGAAACATTCAATCCCTCCTCCTCCAGCACCCGATCCCAATCGGCCTCAATCGAACCAGCGTGGGATTGAAACCTCGTTCGAGCCATTCGCCGGCCAACGAAATCCGGCCAGCCTCAATCGAACCAGCGTGGGATTGAAACCGTAGATCTCGATATAGCCCCAGGACCCCAGGCGAGCCTCAATCGAACCAGCGTGGGATTGAAACAACAGGTAGGAGATGACCTTGTCCACCGCCAGGCGGATGGCCTCAATCGAACCAGCGTGGGATTGAAACGGTCAATGGGTGATCCTCCCCATATCGCTCCGCCACGCCTCAATCGAACCAGGGTGGGATTGAAACTATGTTGTTCAATCCGATCCCCACACAAACCCATCGACCTCAATCGAACCAGCGTGGGATTGAAACCGAGACCAGCAACACCGGCATGCTCGAGGTCCGCATGGGCCTCAATCGAACCAGCGTGGGATTGAAACCATCAGAGGGGAGCAATCTGGGAGCCTCAAAGATAGAATGAGGTCGGCGGTCAAGGAGGCGCAGAGGACGGAAATCGCCATCATAAAGCACGATCAACTCCAAAGAAGATGACTACCGGAGGCATTCAATGAAATGAAGGGAAAAAGCTGCTGGATGAGCCTGGTTCTGGTGGCCGCCCTGGCCGCGGCTTGCGCCCGGCCTACCCCCGAGCCGGCTTTCTGGATGGAGCCGTGCCCAAACCTTCCCCCCGAAACACCTCAGCCGACCCAGGTATCGGAAATCCTGGAGAAGCTCCCATTCATCCCAGCGGACACCCCGGTGGAGATCGGGGATTGGATCGTCCGGGTGGGCAATCTCCGATGGACCTATGAGTATTTCGATTCCTACACCGGCAAGCCTGTCCGCAGCGAATGCCCATGGCTTTCCTTCGAATGGGAATACCGAAGGAAGCACGCCGACGAGGGTTCGGTCAATCCGCTGTTCCTAACGGGGAGCGGACCCGCGACACTGGGGATCAGGCTCTATCTGGGTATCGATCACTTTCGCGGATCAGACGCCTTCGTGGAAAGGGAGGCCTGGGACCCCGATCCCGAAAGGAAAGGGGAGGTAGGGGAGGGATATCGATGCCGCTGTTTCGTCCACGTGCGCCCGGAGTGGAGTCCCCGGTGGCTGGTGATCGAGGCCAGCCGCCCAGTCGGCGGGCTGCTGATCCCTATCCCGATCACGCTCTCGGATCCCATCGCCCGGGTCGAGGTCCCCCCGCCGCCTCCGGCGCCGAAACGCTGACAGCAAACCCACGTGGGATGCAGACCGGCGGAGAAGATGGAGAGGGGTAGGGAAGAGGGGAAGAGCGCTCCTTCCCCATGCCTGTGGGATGGAGCGCCGCCCAGATGATGGCCTGGTCCTCCTATCGACCCGGTCAGGATGCTTCCGCGTCGGCGCTGGAGAGGAACCCCACAAGGCCCGCATCGCCCGCTGGTGGCCTCCGGGCATTGCACCCCGCGCATCTTCCGAAGTGGTCACCGAAACGGATCAGAGGCCGGCGCATCCAGATGAGGAACGATCTTCAGAACAGCCGGACCCAATCGGAAACCCGCCGGAGGCCAAACCCCTGAAGGGGAGAGGGCCCGACGGGGGTCGCCCTGCTCCCCCGCGAGGCTTTGATTGGTTTAAGATACATTAAGCAAATCATCCCGAGGGCGCCCGGCAAGGCCCCTCACTCCTCCTCCCACCGGATCCGATACCGACGCTGGAGGATCCGCAACGCCTGGAGGATCTCCCGGTTCATCTTCCGAGCTTCCGGCTGAAGAAATTCCGCCATCCGCTCGTGGATCTCAATGAAGTCCAACAGCAACTCCGCCGGGGATCCGAACTCCCTGGTGGGATTCACCACCACAAGCGGCACGCCCATCAGCATGAACACCAGGTGAAGGAAGCGAGGATCCACCACCCCCAGCCAGCTCACGCGGCTGTAAGAGGTCACCATCAACGCCCGAAAAAGCCCCCGACGCCCCAGAAGGATCAAACGCTGCAAACCCTCCCCGATCCGATCCCCACCCCGAAGATCATAGTCCTCATAGAGGGCCACATAACCCATCGCATCGGCTGCCCTCCGCAAAACACCCAGCTGACGCTCGATCTCGCGGTGGCAGGAAGCGCGGGCATACAGCGCGGCCGTGCGCTCAGGAGGCTGTTGCGGGGAAGAACCCATGATTTGCAACACCGAATCGAGCGGATACCGATAATGCCCACCCGGAGTCCGAACCGCCTGAATCCGACCCTCCCGAGCCCATCTCCTCAGACAACGCTCTGTCACTCCCAAAAGCCGGGCCGCCTCCTGAGGCTTCAGAAGAAGCTCAGGGTTCTTCTCCAGACCAGGTCGCACGTCCATGGATGAGATAGAGGCTCTAAGACCAAGGGTTATAGCCCTTATACCACAATCGGGAGCTCCCGTCAAGCCTCTCCGCCGGCTTCCACATAAAGCGCCTGCCTGAAAGTAGATCGACAGGGAACAGCCCTCGGTCGCACTCGCTGGTAAAATGATGAATCCGAAGACGCTTCTTTCGAGAACGCCAGCCGAAAGGAAAGAAAGGAGCTGCCGATGACCGAGGGGCCGAGCCTGCGCCGGACCGTTTCGGTTTTCCTGGAAGCCCTGGCCGCCCGCTACGGCCGGCGTCCCCGAACCATCCAGACTTACCGAAGCGCCCTCCAGCGCTTCCTGGAATACCTCGCCGACCTCGATCTGGATCCTGAACACCAGACGCCCGAGGCGCTGGACCCCGCCCACGTGCGGGATTTCATCCCCTACCTGGAAGACCGCTACCGCCGGGAAGGCCGAACGCTGCCGGCAGCCACCCGCCAGACTTACCTGGCCGCACTGGTCAGCTGGGTCCACTTCCTCCTCGATGAGGGACTGTGGACGCTGCCCGCCGAGGAGGCGCGACGCCTGATCCGGGAGCTGCACGCCCAGCGCGGACGATCCACCCCTCCCCTGCCCCGCCTGCCCCGCGAGGAGCTCCTGAAGGCCTTGCTCCAGGCCGCCCGCGCTCGCTCCCCCTCCCCCTCCCCCCGCCACGAGCTCCGCCGCCTCCGGGACCTGGCCCTGGTGCTGGTCCTGCGCAGCAGCGGGATCCGGGTCGGCGAGCTGGTGGCGCTGCGGCGGGGCGATTTCGACCCCGCCCAGGGCATTCTCTGGATCCGCCACGGCAAGGGCGGCAAAGAGCGCCTCGCCTTTCTGGACGAGGCCGCCGTCCGCGCCCTCGAGGCCTACCTGCAGGCCCGCGACGCGGGAGTCCGCGGGAAGGGCCGCGATCACCTCCCCCTCTTCGCACGCCATGACAAAGGGGCCGGCGCCGCCGTCCGCCCCCTGACCCCCGAAGGGGTCCGCCGCGCCCTGGCCGCCCTGGCCCGGGAGGCCGGGCTGGAGGAACCCCTCACGCCCCATCAGTTCCGCCACTACTTCGCCACGCGCGTCCTGGAGGCCACCGGGGATCTGGCCGCGGTGCAGGACCTCCTGGGCCACGCCTCCCCCACCACCACCCGCCGCTACGCCCGGGTCTCCCCCCGACGCCTGCGCGCCGTCCACCGCCAGGCCTTCAAGGGCACCGAGCCTTCCGAAGACTGATCCGAACCGTGCCCTTGCTGGACGTCATTCGTGATATCATGAAAGTGAACGCACCCGCGCACAGTCCTCACTGCGAAGGAGGGATCTCTATGGCAGAGACCCGATCCCGATGGTCGGAAGAGGCCCGGACCCACCTGCGGGCAGCCTCCCGGGAGCTCCGGGAGGCGATGAAGGCGATGCTCCCGGAGGGGTTCTGGCAGCACCTCCGGGCGGCCCGCCGGGAGACCCTGCTGGCCCTGCGCACCGCCATCGACGCATGGCTGGAAGAGGGGGAGAAACCCCAGACAGGCCCCCACCCCTCCTGAACCCAGGGGCACGCCCGAAGCGCTTCCTCGGATCCGGAGGGGAGGAGCTTCCCCTACCCTCCCCCTCCGCGACGCCAGCGTAATGGGCGCAGCCCCCACAACAACCATAACCCGCCGATCCCGAACAGCGCCCCGGCCAGGGCGGGTTGATGGTTCAACCCGGCGAACAACCCCAGCATCACCCAGACGAACCCGGTGAGCTGCCAGATCAGCCGCTGGAACCCCTCCGCGATCAGAGACAGGGTCTCCCGGGCTTCGGGGAACGTCACCCGCCACTGCAGCTCCCCGCGCAGCGAGCGCTCCAGGAACCGCTGGAGATCCAGGGGGTCCGCAGGATCCCCCACGCCGCCTCAAGGATCTGCTCCACCCACCTCCACGGCTCCTCTTCCAGCAGGCGCCGCGCGAAGGGCTCCGCCTCTTCAAAGACGTTGAACTCCGGATCCAGCCGGGTGACCAGCCCCGCCAGCAGCCCCAGGGTGCGCCCGAGCAACAGAAAATCCTGGGGGATCTGAAAGGGGAAGCGCAGGAGCAGCTCGCGGAACTCCAGAAAGAGCGTCTCCACCTCCATAAGCGACCATTCCCGCAGCGCTCTCATCGAAAGACCCCAGATCCGATCCAGCAGCCGCTCCACCGCCCGGAGGAGGAGCGTTCGATCCGCCTCCGGCAGCAGAAACCCCAGCGCGTCCATCGCCCGCACGATCCGCCCCGCATCTCGGGTCCCCAGGCCGATGGCCGCCTCCCGCAGCCACCGGCGAGCCTCCGGGGAGATCCACCCCACCATGCCGAAGTCCACAAAGTGCAGACGGAACGGGCGTCCGCTCCCCTCCGATCCCTCCCCCTCCAGCGGCGCCACGAAGAGATTGCCCGGATGCGGATCGGCGTGGAAGAAGCCGTCCTCGAAGACCTGCTTCAAATAGACCTGATAAAGCCGCCGCGCCACCTCCGAGCGGGAGATGCCGGCCGCCTCGATGGCCTCCAGATCCGTGATCTTGATGGCCGTCACATCCTCCAGCACCAGGACGCGCCGACGGGTGTGGGACCAGAAAGGCCGTGGGATCCGGACCCCCGGATCCCCGGCGAAGTTGCGGGCGAACTGCTCCGCGTTCCGCGCCTCCGCCAGGTAATCCAGCTCCATCCACAGCGTGCGGCTGAACTCCCCAAGCAGACGATCCAGATCCACCCGCCGGCGCAACGGGGGGTAAAGGGAAAGGACGCGGATCACCACCTGCAACGCGGCGAGGTCCGCCGCCAGCAGCCGCTCGATGCCCGGCCGCTGCACCTTCACCATCACCGGCGTCCCATCCGGGAGCCACGCCCGATGGACCTGACCCAGGGAGGCCCCCGCGATGGCGACGGCCTCGAAGGCCCGGAAGGCCGCTTCCGGCGGCTTCCCCAGCTCGGCCTCCAACAACGGACGGATCCGCTCGAAGGGCTCGGCCGGCACCTCATCCTGGAGCCGGGCCAGCTCCTCGGTCACGAAGTCCGGCAGGAGATCCACCCGGGCGCTCAGGAACTGACCCAGCTTGATCAGCGCACCGCCCAGCTGCACCGCCAGGTCTCCGAACGCCGCCGCCCAGCGCCGGTAGCGCGCCGGCGCCGTCTCCCGGACCCAGGCCGGGCGCAACCGCCGCAGAAGAAACTCCCACCACACCCCATGCGCCAGCAGCCGGAGCGCGAACCCCAACACCCGGAAGAACCGCGCGTAGACCATCCCGAACCTCCCTGAACGAGGCGCCCCACGAATCGCTCGTAGCGCGCCTTCCATCCCATTGTAGAAGCGGGACTGCAGGCCTGCTTGTGCCACAACTCCTTGAAGGGATGGAAAATATAGGGGATTGAACCCTGCCTCCCGGAGCCAAGCATGGCGCTTCCCCGGGGATCCGCGCGCCTGTATCTGAAGCCGGGGCACGACCGGCCGGTCCGCCGCCATCACCCCTGGATCTTCTCCGGCGCCATGGGGCGTCTGGAGGGCCCGGTGGAGGACGGGGGCCTGGTGGAGGTCTTCGCCTTCGAGGGCGAATGGCTCGCCCGGGGCTACCTCAACCGCCGCTCCCAGATCCTGGCCCGCTTGCTCACCTGGGACCCCCAGGAGGCGGTGGAGGAGGCCTTCTGGCGCCGGCGCCTGGTGCGGGCCGCCCAAGCCCGCGAGGCCCTCGGCCTGCAAGCCCACACCACCGCCTATCGCTTGGTCTTCGCCGAGAGCGACGGGCTGCCCGGCCTGATCGTGGACCGCTACAACGAGTTCCTGGTCCTCCAGTCCCTTACTCTGGGCATCGAACGCTGGAAGCCCCTCCTTGTCGAGCTGCTTCAGGAGATGTTCCGACCGCGGGGAATCTACGAACGCAGCGATGTGGACGTGCGGGAGAAAGAGGGGCTGCCGCCGCGTTGCGGGCTACTGGCCGGCGAAGCCCCGCCCGAGCGACTGATCATCACCGAGCATGGGCATCGCTTCTACGTGGACCTGGCGCGGGGGCACAAGACTGGCTTCTACCTGGATCAGCGGGAGAACCGCCGGCGGGCGGCCGCTTACCTAAGCGGCGCGGAGGAGGCCCTCAACGCCTTCTCGTACACCGGGGCCTTCGCCGTTTACGCCCTGGCCGCCGGGGCCCGCCGCGTGGTGAACGTGGATACATCAGCGGAGGCCCTGCGCCTGGCAGCGGAGAACCTGCGCCTCAACGGCTTCCGGGAGGACCGCTTCGAGAACGTGGAAGGGGACGCCTTTCAGGTGCTGCGGCGCTTCGTCGCTGACGGCCGGCGGTTCGACGCCGTCATCCTCGATCCCCCTAAGTTCGCCTACTCCCAGGCGCACCTGAACCGCGCGGCCCGCGGCTATAAAGACATCAACCTGCAGGCCTTACGCCTGATCCGCCCGGGTGGGCTCCTGATCACCTTCTCATGCTCCGGCCTGGTCTCCCCGGAGCTCTTCCAGAAGATCGTCTTCGCCGCCGCGGAAGACGCCGGGCGCGAGGTCCAGATCCTCGAGAAGCTCTCCCAGGGACCCGATCATCCCATCCGCCTCTCGTTCCCCGAGTCCGAATACCTCAAAGGCCTGATCTGCCGGGTCTGGTGAGATCCCGGGCGGACCCGGCGTTTCGGATTTAGTTCGGATTTAGATGGGAGGAGAGCAACGAGAAGAGGGGGCCGGGATGACCGTGCAGGTCGCTCTTCGCAAGTTCACAGTGGACGAATACCATCGGCTGGCTGAAACGGGCATCCTCTCTGTGGATGAGATCCTGGGATGGGCCTATATCCTTTCCCGAACCAGACGCCTTAAGGCTTCCAGCAGCCGATCGATCTCCTCCAGGGTGTTGTAGTGGAGCGCGCCCACCCGGACCAGACCGCCCTGCCCTTCCAGGCCCAGCCGCTCCGTGACCCCTTGCGCGTAGAAGTTGCCGTCCCAGACATAGATGCCTTCCCGCCCCAGGGCCTCCGCGGCCTCCCGGGGATGGCGTCCGGAGATCCGGAACGAGACCGTGGGCACCCGCTCCGCCCAGCGCGCCATGCTCCGGATGCCGTAAACCATGACCCCGGGAAGCTCCTCCAGCCCCTCCAGCAGCCGCGCGCACAGATCCCGCTCGTGCTCCCGGATCTTCTCCATGGCGGCGCGGATCGCCGCGCGCCGGGAGGGATCGGTTGGGGTTCCGAAGCGCCGCCCGATGTCCGCCAAATACTCCACCGCCGCGGTCAGCCCGGCCAACCCCTCGTGGTTTTGCGTCCCGGTCTCGAAGGCCTCCGGGGGATGATCCGGCGCCGGGCGCACCTTATAGGGCTGGAGGGCCCGCAGCCGCTCCATGCGCCCGTAAAGGAAGCCCACGTGGGGGCCGAAGAATTTATACGCGGAGCAGACCAGGAAGTCGCATCCCAGCTCCCGCACATCGATGAAGAGATGCGGGGCGGCGTGCACCGCGTCCACGTAGACCCAGGCGCCGACCGCATGGGCCATCTCGACGATCCGGCGCACGGGGTTCACCGTGCCCAGGGCGTTGGAGGCATAGCCCACGGCCACCACCCGGGTCCGCTCCGAGAGGACGCGGGCCAGCCCCTCCAGATCCAGGGTGCCATCTTCCACATGGAAGTCGACCCAGCGGATGACCGCCCCCTGCTCCGCCAGGGCCAGCCACGGCGCCACATTGGCGTCGTGGTCCAGGCGGGTGACCACGATCTCATCCCCCGGCCGGAGCCGGCGGCCGATGGCCCGGCTGATCTGGAAGGTCAAGGTAGTCATGTTCGGCCCGAAGACGATCTCCTCCGGCGAGGCGCCGATCAGGTCGGCCGCAGCCCGACGGGCCTCCATAATCCCCGCATCCACCCGCCGGCTGGTGGGAAAGGCGCCGTGGGTGTTGGCGTTCGCTTCCACCATGGCCCGGGCCATCGCCTCGATCACCCGGCGCGGGACCTGAGAGCCCCCTGGGCCGTCCAGGAAGACCGGGATCCGGCCTTCGATGACCTGCCCCAGGGCCGGGAACTCCGAACGAATCTGTTTCACCCATTCCGGCGTCCGCATGAAGCGCCTCCCCTTGCTACATGATCCCAAAGGCTTCACGTGCATTCTTTAAGGAAACTGGCGGAGGAGCGCCTGCCTGATGCGGTCCAGCTCTCCCAGCGCCCGCCCGATGAACGTCAGCTGGCCGAGCCAGAGCGTCGAGAGGGGAACCGGGCCCATGCGCGGCACATCCTCCAGGCCGTAACGGGCCAGCAGGATCAGGTTCCAGGCGATGGCGCCCAGGCTGAGGGTGAGGACCGGCCGCATCCCCCATCGCCTCCACCCGGCCTCGTAGAGGGCCGCCAGCCCAAGGGCGAACCCGGCGAACAGACCGGTGAGCAGGCGAGGCCCGAAGGCCGCCGCCCCGGACCAGACGCTCCACGAGCCTACAATATAAAGTTGGGCGCTGGTCTGCGCCAGCAGCAGACGGGCCCACGCCGGGCGGGCGCGCCGCAGTGGCCCGGCCAGGCCGGCGAGGGCGAACGCGGCGATCGGCGTCCAGGGAAACAGCCCGCGGTTGGTGGAGAAGAGCACCTCGAGCCAATGGGGCGCGCGGAGATCGAACGTCCCCGCCCCAGCGATCCCATAGGGATTCCCGACGAGCCACGCGCCGAAGACCACGCGCCAGCCGATCATCTGGGGGAGGAACCCGACCCAGGCCCCAACCCCCAGGGAGAGCAAGCGGAGGATCCCCCTTCGCGGGGCGCCCGCAGGGCCCAACGGAGATCCTCTAGGGCCGGCCACAGCAGCAGGGTGGCGTTCGGATAGCGCACCACAGCCGCCAGCCCGCCGATCCATCCCAGCGCCAGCCGGGTCAGGGGCGTGGGCTTCTCCCAGCGGGTCCATACCCAGAGGAACCCGGCGTTGATGAAGAAATCCACCGCGTGGGACATGAAGGGATGGGCAGACATATAGAACACCAGCGGCGAGGCCAGCCATGCGGTGAGCACTCCCCACAGGGCGGCGGCCGGGGAAGCGATCCGGAGAGCCAGACGCCGGAGCAGCTCCAGGCCGATGAGGGCGTAGAGGGCAGACCCCAAAGCCGTCAGGATCCGATAGGGCGCGCTGTATCCGTCGGCCTCCCAGGGGATCCCCAGGGCGTTCCCCAGATGGACAAGGCCGTGGGCTATCAGGAAGAAGGGGGACCACAACAACGCGGGTCCCACGGACCATTCGTTGATCCGATATCCGGTGGGCGACAGCCCTCGCTCCCCGCCATACCCGAAGCGGATGAACTCCTCGCTCACGTCCAGGCTGCCCCGGATGACTGTCGCCCGCAGCCAGGCGTAATAGGCCACGGTGTCCATCCCGTGCAGCTGCGGGCGGAAAAGAAGAAGCAACACCGCAACCCAGACCCCGAGGAGGATCCCGGGATGGCGGTTTCCCCTCATCGAGGGCTCTCCTGTCGGATCTCCCGGGCGAGCAAGGCCCACAGCCCCAGGCTCCCCAGCGTCGCCAGATCCAGCAGCGGCGTCCAGCCGACGAAGGCGTGCCAGGCCACCCCCCAGATGGCGATCGCCCCGACGCTCGCCCCAAGCACCCCCCATCCGATCCGGGAGTGCCCGGGTTGCGTGAGCCACGCCGCGAGGGGCAGGCTCAGGATCGTGCCGTGATGATACCACGTCCCCGGGTTCGCCAGGAGGAAGGCGATGGCCACCAGGCCAGCCCGACGCACAAAGTCGGGATGAGCCTTCCCGGGCCGACCCAGGGCGATCCCGGTGAGCAGCAACAGCATCCCGGCCAGCCCCCATCCAACCCCTCGCGCGATCCCGGCATCGTCGGCCAGGGAGAATCCGTAGGGATGACGGATGAGCCAGCGGGCGGCCAGCCCGGGCAGGTTCTGCGCCGGGGGGTAGACGCCGCCGGATGTGGGTAGATGGAGGCGGAGAAATCCCATGGCGGGTGGGCCGAACGCCAGAAGGCCCGCCGCCAGGGAGAGCGCCACCCCCAGGGCCATCCCGGCCAGCGCCCTCCGCCGCCCCTCGTAGAGGCAGAGGGCTGCCGGCCCGAGGGCCAGGGGCTTAAGCATGAGGCTGAGCCCCAACAGAAGCCCGCCCCACCCTTCCCGGCCCCGGCCGATCCACCGGACCGCCAGGATCATCCCCAGGGTGACCAGGGGGTTGATCTGTCCGGCGTAAAGGCTCACGAAAAAGGGGGGAAGAAGGCCCACCCCCAGCCGGATCAGGATCCGCCGGGCCGGATCCCGGGCCATCCGGGCGAGGACCTCCGCCGTCAGCAAGGCGCTGAGGGCCTGGGCCGCGACCCAGATCCCCATCCCCCGGTCCGGGAGTGACAGCCCGGGGAGGACCAGGAGCGCTGCGAGGGGTGGGTAACGATAAGGAGGTGCGTAGCGGGAAAAGCCCAGCGCTTCCGCCGCCCGGGCGTATTCCCCTTCCGCCCAGGAATAGACATCTTCGCCCCGGGAGAACCCATACGCGGCCATCGCGTAGACCGGATAATCGATGGGCGTGCGGAGAAGGATCACCGCGGCTGCGGCGAGGAGGTAGACGCAAAGCACCGAGATCCGGCTGAAGGCCTCCAAGGTCTTCATCATCGGATGCCATCTCCCCCGTTGTGGAGGACGGATCGGAACCCTTCCCCATCATGATCCAGACCGATGGGGCCTGCAACCGGCTTTCCATCATCCGGGGGGATTCCCGGCGAACTCGCGTTCGGCAGCCTGTCGCAGACGCGGCGCGCTTACCGCGTCCATCCGTCCTCCACCGGCTCTCCGTTTCAGCGCCCAAGGAACGCCCCTTCTTTCCGGCCTTCGCCACACAGATCCCAATGGGTGAGCTCACAACGCTCCAGGGCATCCCGATGGAACCGGGCCCTGTCCGAGGCTTCCTGTAGAAGAGGCGGCGCCCAAATTTGTGATTAATTTCACTACCCGAGACCAGCGAAAATCGGATAAGGAGAGTTGCCGAAATCGGAGGGCTGTCCTATCATTTTCTTTTGAAACCTGTTGACGGCGGCTCCCTCACTTTTCCACGGGAGGTGGGAGGATGAAGAAGTGGGTCTACCTGTTCGAGGAAGGCTACCGCGAGATTCCGGCGGAGCGCCGTCGGGATCTGCTGGGTGGGAAGGGCGCCGGGTTGGCGGAGATGGCCGGGGCGGGCCTTCCGGTCCCTCCCGGGTTCACCATCACCACGGAGGCCTGCAACGCGTACTTCGCCGCCGGCCGCCAGTTCCCCGAAGGGCTGTGGGAGCAGGTCCTGGAGGCCCTTCATCGCGTTGAGGAGAAAGTCGGCCGCCGCTTCGGCGATCCCCAAAACCCTCTCCTGGTCTCCGTCCGCTCGGGCGCCAAATTCTCCATGCCCGGGATGATGGACACCGTCCTCAACGTCGGCCTCACGGATGAGACGGTGAAAGGCCTGATCGCCCAGACCGGAGACGAGCGCTTCGCCTACGACGCCTACCGCCGCCTCATCCAGATGTTCGGCCGCATCGTCAAGGGCATCCCCGGTGAGCGGTTCGAACACATCCTGGACCGCTACAAGGCGAAGACGAAGGGTAAGCAGGATACCGATCTCACCGCGGAGATGCTCCGGGACATTGTGGAGGAGTTCAAGGCCCTCTACCGCAAGGAGCTCGAGGAGGAGTTCCCTCAGGATCCCCTGGAGCAGCTGCGCCAGGCCATCCGGGCGGTGTTCGACTCCTGGTTCGGCAAGCGGGCGGTCGATTACCGCAACTTCTACAAGATCCCCCACGACCTGGGCACCGCCTGCAATGTCCAGACCATGGTCTTCGGCAACATGGGCTTCGACTCGGCCACCGGCGTGGCCTTCACCCGCAACCCGGCCACCGGTGAGAAGGAGCTCTATGGAGAATACCTCCCGAACGCCCAGGGCGAGGACGTGGTGGCCGGCATTCGGACGCCCCTCAAGATCACGAAGAAGGCCTCGCAGGAGTGGGCCCGGGAGCACGGGATCTCCGAAGAGGAGCGGCGCTTGCGCTATCCCAGCCTCGAGGAGCGGATGCCGGAGACCTACCAGCAGTTCCTGGAGGTGGCGGCGCTCCTGGAGCGTCACTACCGGGATGTCCAGGACCTGGAGTTCACCATCGAGCGCGGGCGGCTCTGGATGCTCCAGACCCGCACCGGCAAGCGCACCGCCAAGGCCGCCGTCAAGATCGCCGTGGACATGGTCCACGAAGGCCTCATCACTAAAGAAGAGGCGGTGATGCGAGTCGAGCCTGAGCAGATCAACCAGCTCCTGCTGCCCCGCTTCGACGAGAAGGCCAAGGAGCGAGCCCGGGAGAAGGGGGATCTGCTAGCCCGGGGCCTCAACGCCTCCCCGGGCGCGGCCACCGGCCATGCTGTCTTCGACGCCGACACGGCCGAGGCCTGGGGCCGGGACGGCCGGCCGGTCATCCTGGTGCGGCCGGAGACCACGCCGGACGACGTCCATGGGATGATCGCGGCCCGGGGCATCCTCACCCAGCGCGGCGGGGCGACCTCCCACGCGGCGGTGGTGGCCCGGGGCCTGGGCAAGCCGGCAGTGGTCGGCTGCGAGGCCCTGCAGATCGACCTGGAGCGCAAGCAGTTCTCCGTCAACGGCCGGGTGATCCGCGAGGGCGACTTCATCTCCATCGACGGCTCCACCGGCGAGGTCTTCGCCGGCCAGATCCCCACCATCGACCCCAACCTGGCGGAGGAGCGGGAGCTGGCGGAGCTGCTCGCCTGGGCCGATGAGTTCCGGCGCCTGCAGGTCTGGGCCAACGCGGATTACCCGCGGGATGCCCGCAAGGCCCGGGAGTTCGGAGCGGAGGGCATCGGCCTGGCCCGCACCGAGCACATGTTCTTCGAGGCCGACCGCCTGCCCTACGTTCGCCAGATGATCCTCAACGCCCCCGAGGCCCAGCGCTTGATGGATCAGTTGCGGGCGGCGCAGCAGGCCGCTCAGGCCCGCCCCGACGATCCGAAGGCCCAGAAGGCCCTGCGAGAGGCCGAACGCGCCGTCCGGACCTCGAAGGCCGTCAAGGCCTACCGCAAGGCCCTGGATCGCCTCCTGCCCGTCCAGCGGAAGGACTTCGAGGGTCTCTTCGAGGCCATGGACGGGCTGCCGGTGATCATCCGGCTCATCGACCCGCCGATGCACGAGTTCCTGCCGCGCTACGAGGAGCTCCTGGCCGAAGTGGTGGAGCTGCGGACCCGCATCGAGGAGCGCCGCAAGATCAAGGGCTACCGCCCGCGCAAGGGCGAGAAGTCCATCCGGCAGATGGAGGAGGAGCTGGCCGAGAAGGAGGCCCTCCTGCGGGCGGTCAACGCCCTGCGGGAGATGAACCCCATGCTGGGCCTGCGGGGTATCCGCCTCGGCATCCTCTACCCGGACATCATCCGTCTCCAGGTGCGGGCTATCCTCGAGGCCGCCTGCAACGTGAAGCGGCGGGGCATCACCCCCAAGCCGGAGATCATGATCCCCCTCAGCGCCGACGTGAAGGAGCTCCAGATCGTCCGGGAGATCGTCGATGAGGTGGCCCGGGAGGTCATGGCCCGGGAAGGGGTGGAGATCGAATACAAGTTCGGGACCATGATCGAGGTCCCGCGGGCGGCCCTGCTGGCGGCCGAGATCGCCCAGGTCGCCGAGTTCTTCTCCTTCGGCACCAACGACCTCACCCAGACCGTCTGGGCCATCAGCCGCGATGACGCCGAGGGCAAGTTCCTCCTGCGCTACCTCGAGGAGAAGATCGTCCCCGAGAACCCCTTCCAGGTGCTGGACCGCAAAGGGGTGGGCCGGCTGATGCGGATGGCGGTGGAGGAAGGCCGGCGCACTCGGCCGGACCTGGAGGTCGGCATCTGCGGGGAGCACGGCGGGGATCCTTCTTCCATCGAGTTCTGCCACGAGATCGGGCTCAACTACGTGAGCGCCTCGCCCTACCGGGTGCCGGTGGCCCGCCTGGCCGCGGCCCAGGCCGCCCTGAAGGAGCGGGCCGCGCGCATCGAGACCCGTTGAGCGAACGGATGAACCCGAAAGCGGGAGGGGGCGGGTCGTATGTCGCCCGCCCCCTGCTTTCTCACCCTGCGCTGGCCAGCGCCTTTAGGAACTCCGGCGGCAACGATCGAGCTTCCCCCAGCGCCCGGCTCAGCAGATACACCTTCGCCGCATACTCGATCCGCTCCATCCGCACCCAGGCCTCCTCCAGCGTGCGCCCCACGGTCACCACCCCATGATGGGGCAGCAGCACCGCATCGTGCTCCCGGATCCACTCCCGGATCGCCAGGGCGTCGTCCTCCGAGCTGGGGACGGCCAGCCGGGCAGTCGGGACCTTTCCCACGGTCATGACCACCTCCGGCAGGATCTCGGAGGGGAACGTCACCCCGGCCACGGTGAGGGCGACGGTGAAGGGGGGATGGGCGTGAAGGACGGCCCCGATGTCGGGGCGTTGCCGATAGGCTTCCAGGTGCATCGGCCATTCCGAGGAGGGCATCGCCCCGCCCCGGCCCGGCCGCACCACCCGTCCCTCTGGATCGATCACCACCAAGTCCTCCGGGCGCAGGTGCCCCTTGCTCCGCCCCCGCGGGGTGATCAGAAAACGCTCCGCATCCACGCGGACCGAGAGGTTCCCGTCGTTGGCGGAGACCAGGCCCCGGGCGTAAAGCCGTGCCCCGATCTCCACCAGCGCCTCCCGTAATCGCTGTTCCCGCACTCCCCACCGCATTCCGCTGCCTCCTCGCTCGGGATACGGATCGGCGCGCTCCCGCCGAGCGCGTTCCGCCACCAATGATAACCCAGGAACATCATCGCTCCGCCTCCATAGTCCGTAGGGTAAAATGAGGACGGAGCGGGAAGTCATCCGCCGCCGCGTCGCGGAGACCCTTCTCGATCCTGAGGCGATGGAGGCCCTGGTGGAAGCCTCGGGGGGATTGTTGGGGACCTCCTCTTGGCCCTGATGCATCAACGCGAGGGGCAAAACGCTTATCGGGAGCTGGCCCAACAGAACCCGGAGGTTTTCTTGCCCCATCTGGCGAGGAGCCTGAACGATCTGGGCATGTGGCTCTCCGAACTGGGCCGGCGGGAGGAGGCCCTGCAGGCCACCCGGGAAGCCGTGGAGATCTACCGCCGGCTGGCCCCACAACGCCCCCAGACCTTCCTCCCCGACCTGGCGATGAGCCTGGGGGCCTACGGAAGCGTCCTTCTGGACCTGGGGCGCGCGCGGGAAGCTCGTGAGGCCTTCGCGGAGGGGTTGCGGATCCTGCTCCCTTTCCTCCGCGCGGAGCCCGCCGCCTTCCGGGAGCCGGCCTCCGTCATGCTCCAGGGTTACCAGAGGGCCTGCGAAGCGCTGGGGGAAACTCCTGATGCGCCCCTCATCGGGGAGATCTCTCGAAACCTCGTCACGCCGGCGATCGAACCGGACGTCCTTCCAGGATCAGCTCCGTAAACGGAGGGGTAACAAGGGTTGACCCTTCCACCGGCACGGGACGGCCGTCCGCCCATGCCCGGGCCGGCGCGAATCCGTGAAACTCAAGCCGGAATCCGCCTTCCGGCTCGGAGAGCTCCCCCTCGCGAATCCGATGGATGCGCAGGCTCTCCCCTTCCCACCACCATTCAAATCGATCCACCCGATAGGGTCCGAAGCCGTCGCCGGCGTCCTCGTAGAACACCCCCTCCCCTCCTCCCTCCGACGACACGTAAAGATGAAGCGTCACTCCCTCCAGCTCCGCTAGCGGCAGGAGGCTCCCCGCCCGGACGAAGAGCGGGAGCCGATCCAGCGGGGCCTCCGCGAGGACCCGGGCGGGACCCGCCCGCTGCGCATCGCTCCAGAAGTCATACCACTCTCCCGTGGGGAGGAGGACCTCCCGGGCCCGCGCCCCCGCCTCAAGCACCGGGGCCACCAGGAGGGCGGATCCCAGGAGAAACGCATCTTCGATCTCCCACAGCGCGGGGTCTTGCTCGTTCAGCCAGAACAGCGGGCGGACCAGCGGCGCCCCGGTCTGAGCGGCCTCCCAAGCCAGGGTGTAAAGATACGGCAACAGGCGGACCCGCAGGCGCAGGAAGGCGCGGGCAATGGAGAGGATCGGCTCGCCGAAGACCCAGGGCTCGCGCCGGGGCGTGCCCTTCGCCGCATGGTTCCGGAAAAAGGGCATGAACGCTGCAGCTTGGAACCACCGGATGAACAGCTCCGCCGAGGGCGCCCCGCTGAACCCCCCGATGTCCGGCCCGCTATAGGGGATCCCGGAGAGCCCCAGGCCCAGGACGGTGGCCAGGGTCTGGCGCAACGCTGCCCACGAGCTCTCCACGTCCCCGGTCCAGGTCCAGGCGTAACGCTGGATCCCGGCCCATCCCGAGCGGGTGAGCAAGAAAGGGCGATGATCCGGCTGCAGCCGCCGCAGCGCCTCCCAGGCCGCGCGGTTCATCAACAGGCCGTAGAGGTTATGCGCCTCCCGGTGATCCCTTTCCCTCCCCTCCATCGCATGGCGCACGCAGTCCGGGAAGGTCGGCTCGCCCCAGGCGACGAAGGCCGTGGGCTCGTTCATATCGTGCCAGAAGCCCGCCACACCGGCCTCCAGGAAGGCGCGGTAATGTTCCCCCCACCACGCCCGGACCTCTGGATCGGTGAAGTCCGGGAAGACGCACCAGCCCGGCCACACCAGCCCGCGGTAGAGCCGGCCGTCCGGCAACCGACAGAACATCCCCCGCGCCACCCCTTCCCGATACACGGCGTAGCCCGGATCGGTCTTCACCCCGGGGTCCACGATCACCACCGTCTGGACCCCCTGCCCTTCCAGCTCGCGGATCAGCCCTGCCAAATCCGGGAACCGTCGACGGTCCACTGTGAACACCCGATAGCCGTCCATGTAGTCGATATCCAGGTGGATGGCGTGGAGCGGAAGGTCATAGTCCCGGAACCCCTGAGCCACGGCGCGGACCTCTTCGGCGCTCTCATAGCTCCAGCGGGATTGGTGGAAGCCCAGGGCCCAGCGGGGCGGCAGCGGGGGCCGGCCGGTGAGGGCCGTGTAGCGCTCCAGCAGCCGCGGGGGCGGCCCGTAGAACACGTATTCGCGCAGCGCGCCCCCCGTGAAGGTCACCCATGCCGCCTCGGGCTCGGAGGCTCCTAAGTCGAACACGGCCTCGAAGGGGTTTTCGTAAAAGACCAGATACGCGCCCTCAGCGTGAAGGCTGAGCCAGAGAGGAATGCCCAGGTAGAGGGGATCGGCCCCGGGGCCGTAGCTTCCGCCAGGATCCCGGTTCCACATCCGGTAAACGCGTCCCCGGCGGTTCAGCGGGGCCGCCCGCTCCCCCAGCCCGTAGAGCCGCTCCTCCGGGCGGAGCCGAACGCGATGCCGCCACGCCTCCCCGCGGCGCTCCGGCGGGTCCTCCGCCCGCCAGATCCTCCCCGCGCCATCGCGGAAGCGGATCCCCCCATCGGCTCGGACCTCCAGGCCCAGGGCCTCGCTCTCCAGCGTCCATCCGTCAGCTTGCTCCCTGTGCGCCACGCGAACCTCCTCCAGACGCTCTCGAGCGATCGCGTAAGGCAACGGGAGAACGCCCGGGGTCCAGGTGAGGCGGACGACATCCGGGGCCAGGAAGCGGATCTCCAGCTCGGCGCCCGGCCCGGTGAAGCGGGCGCCATCGGGGAGAGGGATCATCGTCCTTAAGGGTTCCACCGACTGCCACGCGGCAAGCGCCGGTCGCTTCTCCCTACGTTCCCAGCGGTCTCGCTCCCATGCAGCCCGGACCGCCCGGAATGCCGTGCGCAGACCCACCAAACGGATTGCGAGGAGGGCTTTCCGAAGATCCATCGATGAACGCTCCGTTTGGATTTCCTGCTCAAACCCCTCTCATGATACCGGACGGGAGGTTCGACTGTCGCTGGGTTCTTTCAAGCGGGGGACTGGCGCATTCACGCGAAGCACCTCATGATTGTAGGGGCTGTGGTTATACGGGGGAGAGATGAGCGAGCGCCTGGATGATCTGGAACCCTATCGGAAGGGCTGGCGGCGCCGGGAGCAGGATCGCCGGATCGAAGGGGCGAAGCGACGGGAACGGGCCTGGCGCGTGGCGGCCCGTGCGGCCCGGCTGCTCAAAGAATCCTTCGGCGTCCGACAGGTCTGGGCCTTCGGCTCCCTGGTCCGCAATCAGCTGGATGAGCGCTCCGACATCGATCTGGCGGTCGCCGGCCTCGCGGAGCGGGATCTGTGTCGGGCGGTCGGCCGGCTTCAATCGCTGGATCCTGACTTCCCCATCGACGTGGTGCGCCTGGAGGACGCCCCTCCCTCACTTCGCCGGCGGATCGAACAGGAGGGGGTGCCGCTATGAGGGCTCGCTTTCTCGCGCTCATCGGATGGATACGCGAGGAGCTCGCAGAGATCGCCCGCTCCGCCCAGCGGGCCCGGGATCTCTGCCAGAAGGCCCTGCGGACCGGGGATGATGGCTACTGGGATGGTGTGGCGCTGAACCTCCACGGGTTCTACACAGGAGTGGAGCGGATCTTCGAGGAGATCGCCCGTGAGATCGACGGACATCGGCCCGGAGGACCGGACTGGCATCGGGACCTGCTGGTGCAGATGTCGGCGGAGATCCCTGGAATTCGTCCGCCGGTTCTCTCCCGAGAAACGCGAGAGTGCCTGGATGAATATCGAGGGTTCCATCATCTTGTGCGACACATCTACGCCTTCCGCCTGAAGCCGGAGCGGCTGCAGGAGCTGGCGGAGGGTGTGGAGCCCTGTCTGAAGCGTCTGCGACAAGATCTGGAACGGTTCGCGGACTTCCTGCATCGAATGGCCGGCTCCGAAGCCGAAGCCCCGACCGGGGAGGGATCCGCACGCGAGGATCCCGCATCAACCCCCTAACAGCTGGCTCCGCAGCATCCCACCGAGTCTGGCCTATCCCTCCCGCAGCCCCGTGAGGGCGATGCCCCGCGTGAAATAGCCCTGGAACAGGAAGAAGAGCAGGAGGATGGGGATGCTGTTGAACATCGATCCGGCCAGGACCACGGAGTAGACCGTGTAGTATTCCCCCTTGAACCAGCTCAGGCCCAGGGGCAGGGTGAACTTCTCCGGCGAGTTGAGCACGATCAGGGGCCACATGAAGGCGTTCCATTCCCCCTGGAAGGTGAAGAGGGCCAGGGTGAGCAGGGCCGGCCGGCTGATGGGCAGGACGATGCGGAAGAAGATGGTGAACCACCCGGCCCCGTCGATCATCGCCGCCTCCTCCAGCTCCCGGGGGAGGTTCTTGTAGAACTGGGTCATCATGAAGACCCCGAAGGCCCCCGCGATCCCCGGCACGATCAGGGCCAGCAGGCTGTCTAAGAGCTTCATCTGGCGAACGATCAGGAAGTTGGGGATCAGGGTGACCTGGCCGGGGATCATCATCGTGATCAGCATGGCCCAGAAGAGGAGATCCCGCCCCGGGAAGCGCAGCCGGGCGAAGGCGTAACCCCCCATGGCGCAGAAGAGGGTGCGGACCACGGCGAGCAGCCCCGCGACCAGGGCGCTGTTGAGCATCCAGCGGGGGAAGAGGTGTCGGAACTCAGTGACGACCTTGAGATAGTTCTCTAGGGTGAAGGGGATCGGCCAGAAGAAGGGCGCCTCGTAAAGATGGGTAAGGGGCTTGAGGGAGAAGACCACCGTGAGGTAGAAAGGCGTCACGGCGATGATTGACCAGCCGATGAGCACCCCATAAAAAAGCGGCTTCTTGATGCGATCCCACCATGCGAACTCGTCCCGGTAGCGCGCCGCCGGCTTGGCCGGCGCCATCGCCTCGACCGCCATCTCACACCTCCGTCGGACGCTCGATCAGGCGGCGCTGGATCACAGTCACGATTAGAATCATCGCCGCCAGCACGAAGGCCACCGCCGAGGCCCGCCCCATGAAGGGCGTGGTGCTCTGGAAGGCCCACTTGTAGATCAGGTAGGCGATGGTGGTGGTGGAGTCCAGCGGCCCCCCGGCGGTCATCACGTAAATTTGATCGAACACCTGAAAGCAGCCGATAACCCCCATGGTCACGACGAAGAAGATCACTGGGCGCAGCAGCGGGATGGTGATGTGGCGGAGCATCTGCCAGCGGTTCGCCCCGTCGATCATCGCGGCTTCATAGTAGGTGACCGGGATGTCCTGGAGGCCGGCCAGGAAGATCACCATCATGGTCCCGGTGGTGGACCAGATGTTGACCATCATGATGGTCGGCAGGGCGAAGACGGGGCTGTTGAGCCAGTCGATGGAGAGACCCAGGATCTGATTGATCACCCCGGTCTTCTTGAACAACCAGAGGAAGATCAAACTGATCACCACCGAGGAAGTCACAGAGGGGACATAAAACAGCGTGCGAAAGAAGCGGCGGAACTTGATCTCCTGGTCTAAAGCGAAGGCCAGCAGCAGGCTGATGATCGTCTGGGTGGGAACCACCACGGCCACATATTTGAGGGTGTTGGGGACGGCCTTCTGCAGAAAGAGACGGTCCTGGAGCAGGTAAAGGTAGTTTCCCAATCCGATCCAGCGGGGTGGGCTGAAGAGATCGAAGTAGGTGAAGGAGAGATAGAGGGCGTAGGCGATGGCGAAGACGTTGAAGACCAGGAAGACGAAGAGATAGGGCGAAAGCAGAACATAAGCAGCGACCCACTCCCCCAGCCGCCGACGCCACTTCCGGGCCATCGCTTCCCCCCTTAGGGGGCGGGCCCAGGAGGCCCGCCCCCCCGCTCCGTGGTTATTGCTGCTCCTTGAGGGCCTTGCGGATCTCCTCAGCGGCCTGCTGGAGGCTGGCCGCCACGTCCTGGCCTTCCAGGTAGATCCGCTCGAGGGCCTTGCCCATCTGCTCGTTCACCACATCCCCCCGCAGGCCCCACATGAAGGGCGTCCCGAACTCCGCACCCTTGAAGATGACCAGGGACTCCGGATGGGTCTTAAAGTATTCGTGTTCGGTGAGCTGGGCGCGGGACGGCAGGGCGAACCCGGTGGAGAGCACCACGGTCTGGCTCTCCTCGCTGGTAAGGCACTCGATGGTCTTCCAGGCGGCCTCCGGGTTCTTGCTGTTCTTGGAGATCACATAGGCCACGGTGAAGATCAGGTTCCCCCGCCCCTTGGGACCCTTCGGCGGGAAGGTCGCGCCCCACTTCAGGGTGGGGAACTGCTCCCGCAGGTAGGGGATCAGCCAGCCGCCCTCGAAGACCATCGCCAGCTTCCCCTGCCCGAAGGCCGTCCCCTGCCAGTCCACCCCCACGTCCGAGGGGATGGCCCCGATCTTCTCCGCCCGGAAGGAGGTATAGAACCGCGCCGCCTCAACGGCCTCCGGGCTGTCCAGCAGGGTGTCGCTGAAGTCCTCCTTCATGATGCGACCCCCGTTCTGGAAGACGAAGATCGGGAAGCGGCCGGGATCGGGCGGGACGCCCAGGCCGTAGATGCCCTTGGCCGGATCCGAGAGCTTGCGAGCGGCCTCCTTGAGGTCGTCCCATGTCCAGTTCTCATTGGGCTCCGGGATCCCGGCCTTGGCGAAGAGGTCCTTGTTGTAGAACAGGGCCAGGGTGTTGAAGTCCTTGGGGATGCCGTAGACCTTGCCGTCCGGCCCGGTGAAGGCATCGATCAGCGTCTTGATGAAATCCTCCTTCTTCACGCCGGACTTCGCCATATAGTCGTCGAGGGGGACCAGAACGCCCTTGGCGGCGAAGAAGGGGAACTGGAAGATGTCCATATAGTAGATGTCCGGTTCCTCCCCGGAGGCGACCAGGGTTTTGATCTTGGCCCAGTAGTCCCCAGTGATCGGCTCATATTTCACCACGACGTCCGGGTTCTTGAGGGAGCAGCGATACAGCAGGGACTCCAGCAGGGCCGTTTCCTGAGGGTTGGCCGCCCAACCGGAGAGCCGCACGGTGACCTTCGGTTTCTCCACCTCCTTGGTGATCTCCACCCGGGTGATCACCACCTCCCGGGTGACGGCGGGGGTGGGGGTGGCCGCCGGCGCGCAGGCCGTCACGGCCAGGGCCAGGACCGCGAGCAGGAGCAGGAACCTTTTCATGGCAGCCTCCTTTCAGGTAATGGGATCTGGAACCGCTGCGCCGTCCCCGGCGCAACGGAGACAACCCTGTCCATCTCTCCGATCTGAAGCCGGATGGAAAGCGGCTCCGCTGTGGGGTTGCGAAGGACCGCTTCCAGGAAGCCTTGCCGGCGATCCCAGCGGCCGGAAACGAGCAGGCCGTGGGCCCGCAGGTTCTCCCATGATCCGGACTCCCACTCCGGAGGGATCGAACGCCCGATGACCAGGCGGTCCGCCCGCGTCTGAACCATTAGGTGATGCAAGGCAGTGCACAGCGCCCCGTGGGCGGTGGCGAAATATTGCATGTTCCACCGGCCCTCTTCATCCACCGTCTCCGCGATCCCCCCATGCAGCGAGAAAGCGGGGCGGAGCTCCTGCAACGTTTGCCAGGCTCCTTCCCCGTCGCCCTGCCAGGCCTGGAGGGTGGCCAGCATCGCCGCAGCCCAGGGGAAGCCCCACTCGTTGTTCCCGTGGCCCACCATTCGCCCCGCATATCGGGCCCGATACGCATGCACTGTCCAGATGGCCCGGGGATCCTCCGGGGGGATCACCTCCATCGGATAGATGGGGGCCAGGCTGCTCACGTTGAGGCGATCCTCGTCCTCTGAGGCCTGAAAGTAGCGGCCGTTGTAGAGGCCGTCCAGCGTCCAGCGCAGACCGGCGGCGGCCTCGGCGCTGCGACGGGCCAGGCCGTTCTCCCGACCCAGCCAGCGGGCCGCCTGGGCATAGCCCTCCAGCAGGCGGATGGTCCCGGCCAGGGTGATCCCCTCGTTGCGCACCCGCACCGGCCGCTCATCCACCCCTACCATCGGGCGGACCGCGAAGCCCTCCGTGGTCTCCTCAACCACCGTATGGAGGAAGAAGGTCGCCAGGCCCTCCAGCAGCGGGAACACCGCCTCCAGGATCCGGCGGTCTCGGGTGAAGATGTATTGCTGGAGCAGCATGTTGGCGTAGGCCGCGTTGTTGTGGACCTGCTCCTTCTGGTGCACCCAGATGCCGTAGGCGGGCTCCCCGCGGTGGGTCAGCTCCCAGTCCCATTTCAGGCCGGGCGCATTGAAATCCTCCTGGGCATGGCGCGCGGCAGCTTCCCGTGTGCGCAGGAAGAACCCGATGGCGGCTTCCCCTTCCGGGATGTGATTGGCCTCCAAGAGCGCCCGGTGGATGAAGTAGGCGTCCCAGAAGAGGTGAGAGGACCAGGTCAGCCGCAGGTTACCTACCGGCAGCCCTCCGGAGACCGGGTTCTGGATGGCCTTGAAGAGATACTGACTGGTCCGGTAGACCCGCTGGAAGTCGGGCGCAGGGATCTCGAAACGGGAGACGGAGAAGTAAGCCTGCCAGAACGAACGGGTGCGGGCGTGCAGCGCCTCTGGCCCCTCTTCCATCGCCCGGGGGATGACCGCGGTGTCCAGGGGGCCCGCATAGTCGTCAGTGATGGCGAAGTAGTGGGTGAAAACGGTCCCCTCCCCCTCCAGCCACCAGACCTTCCCCTCTCGCCCCCACCGCCGGGCTTCAGGCAGGGCGATCTCGATGAAGCCCTGGTAGGGCCCCAGCCGGTAGAAGGCCGCCGGACGGTCCTCCAGGAACGTGAGGGCGTCGAAGGGATCCGTCTCATAGCCCTCTTCATGCCATACTCCGGGGGCGGCGAGGGCCCGGAGGCGGACCGGTCGGTTGAAGCGGTAACGGATCACCAAAAGCGGGCGGTCGGGGCACAGGAAGGTGGTCACCTCCGCCCGAGCCACCCCCCAGTCCACCGTGGTATAGACCGTCCCTTCCTCGGGGACGAAGGTCTGGGTGAAGCCCCGGACATGGCCCGGCTGTCCCTCGACCTCCACCTCATAGGCGGTGTAGCCCAGGGGGGCCAGCTCCGCCCATGGCTTTCCCGCTTTCGGCAGCGCCTCCGCGAAGGGCGGGCGGCGCGGAGGGACCACATCCACCAGGCGGTCCTCGGGGTAGTAGCGGTCGGACTTATACCACTGGCAGCGATCCAGATAGGGATGCCAGCCGTTCGGCGGGCGGTCCGGCACCATCGCCCCGGTGTAGCCGATCAGCACCGCGTCGTGTCCGTTCCCCAGAAACACATGGTAATAATCCCGCGGCAACTGCATCGATCCTCCGTTCGAAACGTTTCAATCCACATTGAAATTCAAAGAGCCGGGTTCGTGGTGACGGAGTGGGCTCAGGCCGACTCCCGGCGGATCAGGGTCGGTGAGATCAGGATCGGGGTTGGGGATTCTCCGTTGACGGCGGCCAGCCAGGTGCGGACCAGGCCTTCGCCGATTTGGTCCATGGGCTGGCGCAGGGTGGTGAGGGGTGGGTGGGCCTGGGCGGCCATCGGGATGTCGTCGAAGCCGATCACGGCCACATCCTGTCCGGGGGTCCGCCCGGCCTCATGCAGCGCGCGCATCGCCCCGAGGGCCATCAGGTCGGTGGCGGCGATCAGGGCCGTGAAGGGGATCCCGGCCTCCAGGAGCGCTCGGGCGGCCTCGTAGCCCCCTTCGATCGTCAGGCGGGTGATCCGGACCAGGTTCTCATCGAAGGGGAGGTCCGCCTCGAGCAGGCCCTGCCGGTAGCCCTGGAAGCGGTGGTGGGCGAAGGTAAAGGAGAGCGGGGGGCTCAGGTAGGCGATGCGGCGATGCCCCTTTCCAACCAGGTAGGCGACGGCCTCCCGCATCCCGGCCGCCCCATCCACATCCACCCAGGGGAATTCCCCATCGCCCTCGATCCGCCCGAAGGCCACGAAGGGGATGTCCGCAGCCTGGAGGTGGGGGATGCGGGGGTCGTGGCGCTGCAGGTCGATCAGGATGAAGCCGTCCACCCGGCGTCCCTTGAAGAGGCGATCGATCAGGCGCAGGTCGGCGGCGGGGTCCCGGCAGGTGGCGATCAGGAGGTCCAGTTGATGGGTGGCGCAGGCATCGCCGAGGGCGTGGATCAGTTCAAGGAAGAAGGGATCGCTAAGGCGGCGCTCGCCGGTGGGGAGGATCAGGCCGATGGTGTCCGTGCGGCGGCGTTTCAGCTGGCGGGCGCCGGCGTGGGGGTGATAGCCCAGCTCGGCGATGGCCCGCATCACCCGCTCCCGGGTCTCCGGGCGCACCGGCCCGGAGTTGTTCAACACATACGAGACCGTGGCCGGAGAGACCCCTGCCCGCTGCGCCACATCCCGGATCGTCGCCATCCCACCCCCGGTATTGAAACGATTCAATTCGAGTGTAATGGGAAAGAAGGGAATTGTCAAGAGGGTCGGCTGGCACCTCCCCCTCCGGGGCGCAAAGGGGTTTCAGCGATACGGAGAGGCAGCCATACGGCGCCAGGTGTGTCGGCGCCCGCGGATCGCAATGGAGAGGGTGTAGATGTTTTCAGGGAAGGCGATCCCGGTGAACCCCGCGTCGCCGATGTGGAAAAGATCCACCCCGATTCGCTTGCCGGTCAGGGCCAGTTGCTCGATGACCGAGGAGGAGGCACCCTCCTGGGAGGTCCCGATGGTGCCCATCACCAGTCGTCCCGCTTGATGGATCCGCTCGACCAGCCGGGCGGCCTCGTGCTCCAGAAGCCCCGGCACGGTTCCGGGCAGCGGGATCAGCACGCCATCCGCCCCGGCTGCGAGGAAGGCCTCCACATCCGCTTCCGTGACCACCGGCTGGTTCACCCCTGCCCGGTGCATCTTCCCCGCCAGGAGAAGAAGGGCATCCCCCAGATCCTCTCGGATTCGCCTTACGGCCTCCGCGATCCCCTTTCCGGTGACCCCGGTCTTCGGATTGCCGGTGATCACCAGGAAATCCGCCCCCTGCTCATGCGCACGCCGGGCGTTCTCCGGCGTGGCCAGCCGCCCTGGAGCCCGCGCTGCCAGCTCCGGAATCGGGATCGGTTCCAGGTTAAGACCCACCGGACGCCCGACCCACTGCTTGATCTGCCCCGGCGTGATGCCCACACCCGCTGGCAGATGAGCCCATCCCAAATCCAGATCCCCGCTCCCTGGGAAGCCCATCACCTGTGGCTGCAGGACATCATAACCATTCAGCAGAATGAGGTCTGCGCCCATTGCCGCCGCCAGTTCCACGTTGCTGATCCCATCCACCAGCGGAGGGGCCAAGACCAGGATCTCCGCGCACAGCGTCCGGCCCTCGGCGAGCCGGATGCTTTCCCGCAGCTCCCGGCCGTCCATGGCGCGGAAGTCGCTGGCAAAAGCGTCCAGCAGGCGTTTCACGCTCATCCTTGCTCCCGCACAACGTAAAGCAGGGGATCCTGCCCTGCCCTCACAGCATGGGCTTTGGTAGGGAAAACCCGATAGCCCGCCGGAAGCTCGGGCATGATCACCGGGGAGAGAAGCGAGAAACCCGCCGCGCGGATCCGCTCCATGTCAAACCGCGCGATGGGCTGGCCGGCTTCCATCCAATCTCCCTCCTGAGCCAGCCGCACAAACCCTTCCCCGCGCAGATGAACGGTGTCCAGGCCGATGTGCACCAGGACCTTCAGGCCATCTTCCCCTTCGATCGCGAAGGCGTGACCGGCGGAATGGAAGACAACGAGACGGCCTTTCAGTGGAGCCACGGCGATCCCCTCGTCGGGCTCGACTGCTATCCCCTCCCCTAACATCCGCTCCGCGAAAACGGGATCCGGAACTTCCTCCAGAGGCACCACACGACCGGTGAAGGGGGAAAGGATGGGGATCATTCAGCCTCCCCGGAGGATTTTGTTGATCTCCGTGGCGATCAGCTCCGCGTGGGTGCCCACCACAATCTGGATCCCGTTTCCCATCCGGACCGGACGCCCGATCATCCCGGCCGCCCGCAGCTTCGCCTCGTCCACCTTGCTCGGGTCCACCAGCGTGGCCCGCAGACGGGTGATGCAACCGTCGATCTCTCGGATGTTCTCCCGACCACCGAGGGCTTCGATATAGCGCAACGCTTTGTCTCGCATACCGCCCCCTCTTTACCGACAGGTCCCTGCGGGCGGGCGGACCCCCACCCGCAGGGACCGGGTTGCACAAAAGGATGCGGATCAGGCCTCCGGCTCCCGGCCGGGCGTGGGGATGTTCAGGGTCTGGATCAGCCAGCTGAAGAGCACGTAGTAAATCACCCCGAAGATCACCCCGACTCCCAGGAGCAACAGAGGTTGCTTGGCGATTCCGAAGTTGATGATGTAGTCGATGATCCCCGACGAGAAGGTGAAGCCATGTCGGATCCCGAGGGAGATGGTGACAAAGGCGGAGATCCCGGTCAGCACGGCGTGCAGCACGTAGAGGACGGGAGCGACGAACATGAAGGCGAACTCCACCGGCTCGGTGATCCCGGTGACGAAGGAGGTCAGGGCTGCTGAGAAGAGGATGCCGCCCACAATGGGTCGGCGCTTCGGATCTGCGGTCATATACATGGCCAGGGCGGCGCCGGGCAGCCCGAAGAGCATGATGGGGAAGAACCCGGTCATGAACAGCCCGCCCTCCGCGCCCCGGGTCTCAAAGAAGCGGGTAAGATCGCCGAACTGGAACCAGACGATGGAGTTGATGATGTGATGAAGGCCGAAGGGGATCAGCAGACGGTTCAGGAAGGCGTGGACGGCCGCGCCCAGGGGCCCGGCCTGGGTGGCCCAGTTCCCCACAGCGGCCAGCCATTGCTCCGGCCAGTGCCAGATCAGCCCGAACACAATTCCCAGGATCACCGCCGCGAAGGCGGTGACGATGGGGACGAACCGTTTGCCGCCGAAGAAAGCCAGCCACTCGGGAAGCTGGATGGTGTGGAAGCGCTCGTAGAGATAAGCGGCCAGCAGTCCGCTCAGGATGCCGGCAAGCACCCCCATATCGGAAGGCTTCTCGAGGCGATAAACGCTGGTGCTGATGTCGGCCAGGACCTTCGTCAGCACCCAGTAACAGACCGCCCCGGCCAGGCCAGCCGTCCCAACGTCGGCGGTGAAGCCAATGGCCACACCGATGGCGAACAGCAGGGGCAGGTTGCCGAAAATCACCCCACCCGCATCCGCCAGCCATGGGATGTTCAGCAGGTCCGGCTGCCCGAACCGCAACAGGATCCCCGCTGCCGGGAGCACCGCGATCGGCAGCATCAAAGAACGACCGATCCGCTGCAGGGTGGCAAACATGGCGACCTCCTTGAAGGTGAGATGAAGTGATACGGGAACCACCTCGCTCTCCTCGATTTCACCTCCTTTCTTAAACATTCATCTACATCCGGGCCTCACGCAGCGTTCGGGGCCGGAGCCGACGCTGCAGGAAGGCCCGGAGGGATGCCCACAGGAACCCCCAGCCCAGCTCGCTTCGGAGCGAGGCCACCTGCAGGACGTAGGGGAGATCCAGCAGGAGCCGGGCCACGGGGACATGGCGGCCCGGCAGCCGAACGATCCGGCTGTATCCGCGATAATCCGCCCGTGCCGAGTCTCCCAGGAGGATCGCTGCCGCTGTGTCCGTTCGGGGCCGGTGGAGCTCTCCCACCGATCCGATCACGATCGCTGCCTCGCGGGCTTTGGCCAGGGAGATCCCCCCGTGCTCCAGCACCCAGAGGGTTTCCATCAACGCCCCGGGGATGTTCCAGAGAGGTTCAGCTTCTGAGCGATACACCCGCACCTGGGGCGGCCAGGGATAACGCTCCGGGAGCGGATCAGGCCGGATCACCTGCTCCCCCAATCGCCCCAGATCCCTCAGGGACAGATCTCCTTGGATGCGGATCTCCGAAAGGTCAGCAGGGCCCAGGCCCTGCCGAACGGCCTCCCGGATCCAGGGGACTTCCAAAGGATCCAGGCCGTAGAGCCGGGCAGCGATCAGATCCATCGTGAGCAGGTGGGTTCCCATCACCAGGACCGAGAACGTAAGGGGCTCGCCTGCCAGCTCCCCCCCGCGGTGGAGCACCTGGGTGGCATCCAGGATGATCAGGTGCGGCGGATGTTCTTGCAGGGTCTGGAGGATCACCTCCGGCAACCGGGGGTAGGCGTGAAGATGCTCGGTGGGGTTCAGCAGGAACATATGATGCCGCGCCGCCCCGGCGAACCCCAGGAACCCGCTCCCGGTCAGGCGAGGCAGGGCGATCCAAAGGTCAATGCCCCGAAGAAGGTCCGGCCATCGGGAGGCTTGCCCATCGAAAACCTCGTCGAGGGGGATCAGGGGGATGCGATGGCGCCGAGCCCAATCCCCATAACCTGCTTGCTGCATCGCATAACGGGCCGGGAAGCCCGGGAGACTTCCTGCCCCCACAATGATGGAACAGTCGATGAACAGCGAGCGCAGCGCTTCCAGGAGCGCGACCGGGGTGAACGCATGGGGAGCGAAGCGGGGATGAGCCCAGGGGCAAGCCGGCTGGAGGAAGATCCGCCGCCCGGTCGGGAGGGAGATCCCCAGCGCCTCCAGGCCACGCCGGATCGCGGCCCGAATGGCTTCCAGGGAGGGCTCTGAGGCGAAGGCCACGAAGATCTGTTCCATCCCCCACCCCCGGAGAGGAGGGGTTCTTTTTGGATTATACCAGATTAACCCATTATGTCAATTCGCATCGCCTCCCTGACTGTTCCAGGGTTAGCGGGTGGAGTTGGAAAGGAATGGACCTCCCGCTGAAGTCCGAGGAGACCCCTACCCGTCTGAGCCTTTACCTCCTGCCTGAACCGATATGCCGGCGGAGGATGGGAAGAAGGATCTGGATCAGAGAGACCATGTGCCGGCTTTGGATCAGGAGGCGAGCAGGCCCTTCTACCTCCACCACCAGGCCTTCGCCGCCGAAGAGGATGGTCTTCAGACCCCCAACCGCGCGGATCCGATGTCGAGCTCCCTCCGCCATCCCCACGAAGTGGAAATTGTCCACCGTGACGGTCTCCCCGGCCGGCACTTCGATCTCCTCGATGGCCCCGAACGCGCTGACCCACACGCCTCCGGTGCCACGGACTTTCAGCCACACCAGCTCCCCCTCGGTCAGGAAGCCCCGGAAACCTCGCCAGGCCACCGAAACTTCCACCGAACCATGGTGCGCCAGGTAAGCGAAATCCTGCAGAACAAAGGATTCCCCGTTCAAAGGGACGTAGTGAATGTCGCCGATGCCTGCCGGCGCGAGCCATACCTGGGCCGGGCCTTCTGCTCGGAAAGTGTTGAGGAAGACAGATTCTCCTCCCACCAGGGAGCGCATGAGCCCCTGAAGGACCCCACCTCGGATGCCTGTGTTCACTCGAATGGGTCCCTGCATGAGGAGAAGGGCGCCCGGCTCTGCCACCACTTCTTCCCCCCGCTCCAGTGAGACGCGCAACACCGGATAAGTCCGCTCCGGGGCAATTTCCCAGTGCATGGGCCACCTCCTGAATAAGGATTTGCAATGTGGATGTAAGCCGAAACGGATTTCGGCCTACCGCTCACTCTGGGGAGAGATCCTCCAGCGGCCAGCGGGGTGGTCGTTTCTCCCGGAGGGCTTGAAGGCCCTCCCGGGCATCGGGGAGGCGGAAGCCCAGGAACTCCAGGGCGGTGGAGACGTCGAAGAGGGGTCCTGCCAGCCGGAACCAGTTGTTGAGGGCGTATTTGGTCCAGCGGATGGCAGAGGCGCTCCCCCGGGCCAGGCGCCGCGCGATCTCCAGGGCCACCTCGTAAGCCTTCCCATCTTCCACGCACAACGAAACCAGCCCCAGCCGCTCGGCTTCCTCTCCGGTGAGAGGCTCGTTGAGGAGCAGGTAATATTTCGCCTTGGCCATGCCGATCAGCAACGGCCAGACCAGCACGGCGTGATCCCCCGCCGCCACCCCCAGGCGCACATGGCCGTCCAGAAGGCGCGCCCCGCGGGCCGCCACCGAGATGTCCGCCAGCAGGGCCACCGCCAGGCCTGCCCCCACCGCCGGGCCTTCGATGGCGGAGACGATGGGCTTCTCACAGTTGATCACGTTGTAAACCAGATCCCGCGCCTCCTTCCAGACCCGAAGGCACGCCCGGGGATCCGTCATGATCTCCTCGATGAGGGAGAAATCGCCCCCGGCGGAGAACGCCTGCCCCGCCCCTCGCACCAGCACCACCCGCACGGAGGGATCCGCGTCGATCTCCCGCCAGACATACGTCAGCTCCCGATGGGCCACCGCGTCCAGGGCGTTGAGGGTCTCCGGTTGATGCAGGATGACCTCCAAAATGCCCGGCTCGGTCTCCTGTAGGATCAGACGCCGATAGGCGGAGGTCCAGGATCCCACCATGGGTTCCCTCCAGGTGTTCGGCGGATCGGTCGCGTTGAAGCCACCTCTACAGGATTGATTTTTGCAGGAGGGTCTTTCGCCCCGAACTTCCCATCTTCGATAGCGCGGGGTCGCGGCTGAAGCCGCTCCTACGAACACATCGATCTTTTTGTAGGAGGGGCTTTTAGCCCCGAACCCGCCTTCAAGATCTCAGAGGGTCGCGGATGAAGCCGCTTCCCACAATCCCGAGTCTTCCGTCTTCGGTGGCGCAAGGGTCGCGGCTGAAGCCGCTCCTACCGCATGGATTTTCCTGTCGAAATGAATTTCGACCGCCTCGGACGGAGGGAGCGCCCCGAGCTCGGGTTCTATTCGCTTAGCGCCGTCATCTGCAGGCGCTCGAGGAAATCTTCCCGAGGGGGCTGGAACACATCGAAGACCAGAGCGTCCTCCAGGAACGTGACCTCGTGCTCCACCCCTGAGGGGATGTGCACGATCTCCCCTGGCCCGAGCTCCGTCTCCTCCCCCGCCATCCGCAGCCGCAGACGCCCCTGGATGACGAGAGTGATCTGTTCGTGGGGATGGGCATGGGGCGGGACCACCGCGCCAGCCGGCGCCTCCACGCGCACCACCATGGCTCGCTCTCCTGTGAACGGCCGCAGGATCAGATCCCCGGCGCGAAAACCGGGCAGCGCGTCGGTGCGGGCGCGATGCATGGCTTGCCTCCTATTTTAGGATGGAGAGCAACTGCGCACGCTTCTCCTCCAAGGCAGCGAGGAGGGCGTCGTAGGAGCGGGCGAAGGCCGCCACTCCCTCGACCTGGAGTTGCTCCAGGATCACCTCCAGGTCGATCCCCAGCCGGGCGAGGGTTGCCAGATCCGCCTTCGCCGCCTCCCAGCCCTCCAGGGCCGTGTCCCCGCTCACCCGGCCGTGATCCTCAAAGGCCTGAAGCGTGGCCATAGGCATCGTGTTGACCGTATCCGGTCCGATCAGCTCCTCCACGTATTTCACGTCGGAATAAGCCGGGTTCTTGGTGCTGGTGCTGGCCCACAGGACCCGCTGCGCCCGCGCCCCCCGCCCGGCAAGCTCTGGAAAGGCCTCCGGAAGGAAACGCTCCCGAAAGCGCCGGTAGACTTGCTTCGCCACCGCCACGGCGATCCGTCCCCGCAGTGCAAGGGCCTCCGGCGTCCCCAGGGCCTCCAGGGCGCGGTCGACCGCGGTGTCGATGCGACTGACGAAGAACGAGGCCACGGAGGCCACGGATCGGGGATCCCCGCCCCTCTCCGCTCGCCGCCGCAGGCCTCGCCAGTAGGCTTCCGCTGCAGCCTCGTAGTGGGTGGGAGAGAAGATGAGCGTGACGTTGACGTTCACCCCCTCGGCGATCAGGGCCTCGATGGCCGGGATCCCCGCCGGGGTGGCGGGGACCTTGATCATCAGGTTGGGCCGATTGACCGCCCGCCACAGCCGCCGGGCCTCGGCGATGGTCCCCTCCGTGTCGTGGGCCAGGTGGGGCGAGACCTCCAGGCTCACATAGCCGTCACCGCCCTCCGTTGCCTCATAGACCGGCCGCAGCAGATCCGCCGCCATGCGGATGTCCTCGACCGCCAGAGCCTCGTAGAGAGCAGTGGTCTCCATCTCGGGGTCCTGGGTCAGATGGGAGCGGATGGCGGCATCATATGCCATGCTGGTCGTGATGGCCCGCTCGAAGATCGTGGGGTTGCTGGTGAGGCCGGTCACCCCTCGTCGGATCAGCTCCTTCAGGGTTCCATCCTCCAGCCACTCCCGGCGGATCTCATCCAGCCAGACCGACTGACCACGAGCGCGCAGCTCCGTCAAAGGCGCCATCATGCTTCCCTCCGTCTCCTTAACACCGTTCCAGTTCCGTATGATCCACGAAGATCCCGCGCCGCCGGAAGGCCGCGGGGCTCTCCACCAGGGCCATGGCGTGCAGGCTGCGGAAACGGGTGGGAAACCACCAGCGGTCCAGGAAGCGCCCGGGCTCCTCCACCCACCGGGGGACCCTCAGGCCGTGATGAACGGCCAGGTGTTCGGCCAGGGCGGCCAGGTAGGCCTCGAAGCGGGGGTCCCCGGTGGGCTCCGGGCGGGCCTCGATCATGGCCTGTCGGACCTCCGGGGCGGCGGCGCGGAAATCGTCCAGGAACTCCCGGATCGGCCGCCAGGCGTCCGCTTCTCCCCCTTCCGGATCCGTCAGGGCCTCCCGGATCCGCCGTGCGACCTCCTGGAGGGTCAGCGGCGCGTAGCCCATCGGAAATCCCTCTCGAACGTCCTGGCGTTCATCCTGACATGCCTTCGGCCTTCTGGCAACCGAGTACCCGAGGAAACCAGCGCGAGCCCGGCCTTCCCGGACCGGGCTCGCGGATCTTCGGACGGCGTCTCTTCCTCGCCGGGGGTTCAGGCGCGGACGCCGGTGCGGATGGCCTCGAGGGCCTTCGCGTAGTTGGCGGCCACCTGATCCCAGTTCACCACGTTCCACCAGGCCTGGACGTAATCCGCCCGCCGGTTCTGGTATTTCAGGTAGTAGGCGTGCTCCCAGACGTCCAGGCCCAGCAGGGGGAACAGGCCTTCCATCACCGGGTTGTCCTGGTTCGGGGTGGAGTGCACCACCAGCTTCCCGAAGGCGGTCATGCTGAGCCAGGCCCAGCCGCTGCCGAAGCGGCCCATGGCCGCCTTGGTGAAGAGCTCCTTGAAGTTGGCGAAGCTCCCGAAGGCCTTGGCGATGGCCTCGGCCAGGGCGCCGCTTGGCTCCCCGCCCCCGCCCGGCTTCATCAAGGTCCAGAACAGGCTGTGGTTCAGATGGCCGCCGCCGTTGTTGCGCACCGCCTCCCGGATGTCCTCGGGGACGCTGGGGAGGTGGCGCAGGAGGGTCTCCACCGGCACGTCCTGGAGCTCCGGGTATTTCTCCAGGGCGGCGTTCAGGTTATTGACGTACGCCTGGTGGTGCCGGGTGTGGTGGATCTCCATGGTCTGTGCGTCGATGTAAGGCTCGAGGGCGTCATACGGGTAAGGCAACGGGGGAAGGGTATGCGCCATGGTGCACCTCCACGAGTTTTGGATCATCGCCCTTATTCTAAAACAAGACCCTTCGCCCTGTCGAGGATTGGGGTGGGAGCCGCGGCATCCTTCACGCCGGGTTCGGGTGCCCCCCCCGCGATCGGCGGGAAGATCCCCACCTCGTCTCCCTCCCGGAGCACCCAATCCGGCTCCTGGCGGATCCCGTTGACGAAGACCACCCGGGCCAGCTCCCGGGGGATAGGCAAGCGCTCGATCAGCTGCCCGACCGTCGTCCCCTCCGGGACTTCCAGGATCAGCGGCCCTTGGTAAGCGCCCGGGATATATTGGCGGAGGATCGCATAGACCTGAACCTTAACTTGCATCCTTCCTCACGCCTCCGGCGCGATGGGTCTTGCATCCGCCTAACAATACAACATCCCCATATTACGAGGGAAGACTCCCAGGCGGTCGCCGTCTCGAAGCAGGCGGGAACGGGCATGGTAATCGTAGCGCCCGTTGATGAAGATGTTGCTTACCTCGCGCTCGGGATCGATGCCGATCTCCCGTAGGAGATCCGCCACCGTCAGCCCCTCCCGATAGGGGATGCGGAGCACTGCCTCCTCCCGTGGATCCGTCTTTCCGGCGTAACGTCGCAGCTCCCCGTAGAGATGCACCTCGATCATCTCCTGGCCCTCCTGTTCCGGACGATGGGACGGCCCCGGCGCGAACGTTCATCCTTCACGGGTCGCGCGGGGGGCGAAGAGGCGGATGTGCGGCATGGTCATGTTTTGAGGGAAAACGCCGATGCGATCGCCCTCCCGCAGGGCCCGCCGCATCCCTTCCGGGTCGTAGAGCCCATTGATGAAGATATGCCGGGCCTCCTCGAGGGGAACTCCCAGATCCCGCAGGGCCTCGGCCACCGTCGTGCCGGGGCGGTAGGGCAGGAGGGCGACCGCATCCTGCCGCGGATCCTCCTGGCCGATATAGCGACGGAGATCGCCATATAGATGGATCTCGATCATCGCGGATTGTGGAGCGCAACCCTTCCGGTCCTGGAGGGATAACAAGGGGATGGACAGGTGTCCGGAATACCCATCCATCCCCCGATTTCGGCATCGCGTTCCGGGAGAGCACCGCTCAGGCCGCGACCTCCCCTACGACCTCCTTGGGCCACTTGCTGAAGTCGTAGACCGCGTCCAGCTCCTCCGGCGGGACGTCGAAGACGGTGTTGTGGGGCGGGAGCGGCTCCTTGGTCATGAAGTCGGGGAGACGATCGTGGGCCTTGGTGAAGCCAGCGGCCTCGTTGAACAGCCGCTCCTTGCGGATGATCTCATATCCCAGGCGGATGGCGTCCTGGGTGGTCCAGTTCACCCCCAACACGCCGGCGCACGACTCCACCATCCCCTCGAAGCCCTCCGGGATGTCCAGCACGCAGAAGGCGTCGAAGAGGCAATAACCGGTGGAGTCGATGAAGGCGGTGGTGGCCTGGAAGGCTCGGGAGAGGTCCGCCTTCTGGACGGCGAAGGGATCCGCCTTGCCGCCCACGCCCAGGATCTCTGGGGCAATGGTGTAGCCGGCGGTGTGATCGGCACCCATCGTGGAGGTGGCATAGGTCACGCCGATCCCTTTGACCGCCCGGGGCTCGTAGGCGGGCATCCCCTGCCCTTTGACCGCCGGGACGCGCGTGACGCCGAAGGCGCGGCCGGTGAAGACACAGCCGTTGCCCAGGATGCGGCCCAGCGGGGTGCCGTGCCGGACCTCCTCGTTCAGGAGCCGGATGGCGGTGTCCGCATCGCCGAAGGCCAGCAGTCCGGCCTCCATGGCCACGGCCAGCGTGTCGCCCATCTCGATGGTGTCCACCCCGATGTCGTTGCAGAGCCAGATCAGGTCGGCGATCTTGTCCAGGTCCCCGATCCCGCAGTTGGCGCCCAGCGCCCAGACCGATTCATATTCCATCACCGAGACCTTGAAGGTCCCGTCTGGGTTGGCCCAGCGGTCGGAGCACTGGATGATGCAACCGGGATGGCAGGGATGGCCGGTCATCCCCTCACCGTTGCGCTTATGGATGATCTCAGCCTTGGTCTCGCCGCTGATCTGGGAGGCCAGCTCGAAGCGGCCGGAGGAGAAGTTGCGGGTGGGGTAGCCGCCGGCCTCGTTCATGATGTTCACCAGGACGTTGGTGCCGTAGGTGTTCAGGGCGCCGCCCTTCTTGGTCACGTCATGGGTCAGGGAGGCCTGGGTGAGCTTCTTGATGCCCCGCTCGAAGAGCTCGGGGTTCTTGATCTCGACGCCCGGGCCACCCCGATCGTCGATGACGATGGCCTTAAGCCCTTTGGAGCCCATCACCGCACCCAGGCCGCCGCGGCCGGCGTAACGGCCTGCGGTGTTCTCCATATCGTTGACGCAGATCCCAGCGGCCGCCATGCGCATCTCCCCGGCGGGGCCAATGCCGATGATGGCCACGCCCTCCCCGTGTTCCTTCCAGAGGAGATCGCAGGTCTCATACATCCCCTTGCCCTTCAGGTGATCCGCCGGCAGCAGGCGGGCGCCATCCTTGTCCACCTTGAGGACGTAGAAGCGATCCTTCTCCCGCGGCTGTCCCTCCACGATGATCGCCTTGATCCCCAGGCGGGCGATCTTCTGCGAGGAGAGGCCGCCGGCGTTGCTCTCCTTGATGCCTCCGGTGAGCGGGGACTTGCCGCCGAAGGAGGTCCGGCCGGAGGTGGGGGCCTTGGTCCCGCTGACGATGCCCGGTGCGATGATCAGTTTGTTATCCGGACCCAGGGGGTGGCAGAGCGGGGGGACTTCATCGTAGATGATGCTGGAGGTCAGGCCGCGGCCGCCCAGCAATGCGTATTTCTCCGGCACCTCCTCGAAGCGGACGGAGAGATCCGTCATGTTCACCCGGAGCAACTTCGCCATGGGGCACCTCCTTATATGAAAAAGGGGAATGCCAGATCCCAGGCCGTCGAAACTTCCCCTGCAGGGCGTGGGCTCCCTCTTCTCCTCACCGCCGCGATGGCCTCCAGCGGAGACCCCCTACCCGACACGCCATCGAGGAGCCTAAGGCAAAAGACGATACTTGTTCCACATCTCATTATCCACAAACCTGGGCATGCTGTCAAAACCAACAACAAAATTTTTGATAATGGATGTAATCGAAATAATTTCTTGTGTAAGACACCGTAATTTTCCTAAATTTGATAATTCTAATGTTGGGACTCTGGGATTTGAAGGCGGGGTTATAATGAGAGATGAGTCGGGTGGAAACGGTGGGATTCGAAATGGGGGAGGAAGCGCCTATGTCCCAGGAGATCCCGGCGGAGATCCGGCAGCTGGCCCAGCAGGTGGAAGCAGATGGGGGCGTGGTGTGGGCCATTTATCCGGATCCCTACGGCGGCCGCTGGCAGCTCCTGGTGGAGCTGCCGTTGGACCGCGTGGAGCCCACCCCCTATCAGCGGGATCTCTCTCCCCATCACGTGGAGCGCTTGAAAGCGGTGATCCGGGCGATCGGTCGTTTCATCGACCCCATCGTCGCGATCCGAACCCCGGACGGCCGCTACTGGACCCCTAACGGCAACCATCGGCGGGAGGCGATGTTCCGGCTCGGCGCCCGCCGGATCACAGCCATCCTGATCCCGGATCCCGCAGTGGCTTATCACATCCTCGGTCTGAACACCGAGAAAGCCCACAACCTTCGGGAGAAGGCGCTGGAGGTTCTCCGGATGTATCGGACCCTGCGGGAGGAGCATCCAGAGGACCCAGAACGGTCCTTCGCTTTCCAGTTTGAGGAAGCGCATCTCATCACCCTGGGGATCCTGTATGACCGCAGGGAGCGGTTCGCCGGCGCGGGCTACGTCCCCATCCTCCGCAAGGTGGATGGTTTCCTGGACATGCCGTTGCGGGAAGCGCTTGGGGAGCGGGAGCGCCGGGCCCAGGTGATCGAAGCCATCGACGCGATGCTGGAACCCATCCTGGAAGCCCTGCACGAGCGGGGCATCCGCTATCCGTTCCTGAAGCAGGCGGTGCTCTCTCAGGTCAACCCCATCCGCCGCAAGCGGATCGTGACGATGTCGTTCGACGAAGTCATGACCCGCATCCGTGAGGGGCTCTCCCGATATAACGCCGAGGCGGTGACGGCGGAGGAGCTGGCCCAGGTCGCGGCGGAAGCGGAGGAGTGAACGAAGTAGCGGCGGGAAAGCTCTCCTCTTCACTGCCCCAGGACTTCACCCTGAGGGCCTGGGCTTCCGGGAGGCCTTGCCCCAACCCCCGGGCCGGTGTCTCCCGCGTTCGCCGACCCGGAGGCTCGTCCCTTTTCCGCGGTGATCCTTGACAATTTCGATCCCATTTTCTATGATAAATATTTGCAAGTTGTGAACCCCTCGGAAGCAGGGCAGGAAGATGGCATCTGCGAGTTCTATCAGGGGACCCCGGGGGATTCGACACGGCGGGCATGGAGAGATGGGCCCGGAGGAGAGGAGGTTAACCCCCTTGCTGAAGGTGGAGGGGCTGACCAAGCGTTTCCAGGGCGTGGTGGCCTTAAAGGACTACCGCCTGACCCTCCACGAAGGCGAGATCCTGGGGGTGATCGGGCCTAACGGGGCGGGCAAGACCACTCTGATCAACCTCCTGAGCGGCTTCCTGAGGCCGGATGAGGGGTCCATCCGCTTTCAGGGCCAGGATCTCGTCCGATTGCCTGCCCATCGAATTCCAGCGCTGGGGATCGCCCGGACGTTCCAGAACATCCGGCTATTCCCCTCCCTGACGGCATTAGAGAACGTCATGGTGGCCATGACTGTTCATCATCCTCCTGATCTGGCGTCGGCGTTATTGGGCTTCGGGCCAGGACAGCGGCGGGCCCAGGCGCTACGTGAGCAGGCAATGCATCTCCTGGAACAGCTGGGGATCGCTCATTTGGCTGATCGGCCTGCTGGTGTCCTCCCGTATGGAGATCAGCGGCGGGTGGAGATCGCCCGCGCCCTGGCCTTGAAGCCCTCCCTGCTGCTGCTGGACGAACCCACGGCCGGCCTGCACCCGGAGGAAAGCGAGGCGCTCGTGGAACAGCTGCGCCGCCTTCATCGAGAGTGGGGCATGGCCATTGTGATGGTGGCTCACGACATGCCTGTAGTGATGCGTTTCTGTCCGCGCCTCCACGTGTTGAGCTCCGGGGCGCTTCTTGCCGAAGGGACACCGGAGGAGATCCGCAACAATCCGCTGGTGTTGGAGGCTTTCCTTGGACGGCCCAGCCATTCTGGAGCTGCGTGAGGTTGAAGCCGCCTATGGGGCGATCCGAGCCCTACATGGTCTCTCACTGAGCGTGCGGCCTGGCGAGGTGGTCGCCTTGCTGGGCCCAAACGGGGCCGGCAAGACGACCACTCTGCGCGTGATCTCCGGATTGCTGCGCCCCACCCGGGGTCAGATTCTCTACAAGGATCAGGAGATCACCGGACGATCACCGGCGGCCATCGCCCGGATGGGGATCATCCAGTGCCCGGAGGGTCGTCACGTTTTCAAGAACCTCACCGTGTGGGAGAACCTCCTGCTGGGAGCATACCGGTTAAGGGATCGCGCGCAGGAACGCCAGAGCCTGGAGTGGGTATTCGGCCTCTTCCCTATCCTGAAGGAGCGTCTGAACCAGCGGGCGGGTCTGCTCTCCGGAGGCCAGCAGCAGATGCTGGCCATCGCCCGAGCGCTCATGGCCAAGCCCGAGATCCTACTTCTGGATGAGCCCTCCCTGGGGCTGGCTCCCCGGGTGGTGGAGGAAGTGTTCGAGGCGCTGGCCCAACTGAAGGCGCAGGGACTGACCATGCTCATCGTTGAGCAGAACGCCGAGAAGGCGCTGGGCCTCGCCGATCGCGCCTATGTGCTGGAAGCTGGGCGTCTAGTCTTGGCGGATCAGACCGCCCGCCTACGCGAGGACCCCCAATTAGTGCGGATCTATTTAGGCCGCTGAAGACGGGAGGGGCCTTCCCCATGCACGCCATCGGTTCCCCGGAATTCTGGATTCAACAGCTGATCAACGCCCTGGGCTTGGGCAGCCAGTACGCCCTAATGGCTGTGGGCCTGGCCATGGTGTTCGCCGTGATGCGACTGATCAATTTCGCTCACGGCACCGTGATGATGTGGAGTGCCTACATCGGGCTTCTCCTTCTCCAGCGGGGTCTGCCCTTCCCCCTGGTCGCTGCAGGGGCTATTCTCGGAGCGGCGACCCTGGGCGCGCTGATGGAGCGCATCGCTTATCGACCGATCCGCGGCGCCCCGGATGTGACTCTTCTCCTGAACTCCTTCGCCGTAGCGGTGTTCCTGGAGAACCTGGCGGTCCTGCTTTTCTCCCCCCGATCCCGTCCCTTCCCCATGCCCGCGCTGCTCACTCAGGTTCTCCACCCCTGGGGCGATCTGTTCCTCCCCTCTATCCATCTGTGGGCCTTCGGCGGCGCACTGCTGGCGCTGGGGGGGCTGGCTTTCTTTGTCACCCGCACCCGTGTCGGGCTGGCAATGCGGGCGGCGGCGGAGAACCCTACAGCAGCCCAGCTGATGGGCATCGAGGTGGGGAAGGTTACCCTTCTGGCCTTCGTCATCGGCTCGGCGATGGCCGGGCTCGCCGTCCTGTTCTGGGTGGCCCACATTGGGACCATCCAGCCCGGCATGGGATTCGAGCCCGTGCTGAAAGCGTTCGTGGCTTGCGTGATTGGTGGGTTCGGGACGATCCCGGGGGCGGTTCTGGGGGGATATCTCTTGGGAGCTCTGGAGATCCTTCTGCAGGGGATCCTTCCCTCCGTGGTGGTAGGCTATCGGGATGCTCTCGTCTACGCTGTTTTGATCTTGTTGCTGCTGGTGCGTCCAGGCGGAGTGCTGGGCTATGGGGAAGCAGAGCGGGTCTGAGATGAAGATTTTGCCGGGACGGCGGGTTGAGATCTGGCTGGGGCGTAGCCTGGGAGGCCTGCTGCTGCTCGGTCTCTATCTGCTGATCGAGCGCGGCGGGAGCGCCTACCTGCAGCGCCTGACCATCCTGTTCTTGATCAACGTCATGTTGGTGGTCAGCCTGAATCTCTTCACTGGGTTCACCGGGGTCTTCTCTCTAGGCCATATCGGTTTCATGGCGCTGGGAGCCTATGCGTCCGCTATCCTCACCATGCCGGTGGCAATGAAGGCTGTCAACTTGCCGGACCTCCCCCTGCCGCTGGCCTCCATTGCCTTGCCCTTCCTGCCTGCCCTCCTCCTCGGTGGGCTCACCACGATGATCATCGCCCTCCTGATCGGCATCCCTATCCTGCGGTTGAGCGGGCACTTCGTTGCTGTGGCAACCTTGGGCTTTCTGATCATCACCCGGGTGATCCTGATCAACGCAGAGGGATTCACCCGCGGCACGCGCACGTTCACCGGCGTCCCTCCCTATACCACCCTGGGTTGGACAGCCCTGTGGGCGCTCTTCAATGTCTACGTCGCCTGGCGTCTGAAGCATTCCACCCTTGGCCTTCAGCTCCTGGCTGCACGGGATGATCCATGGGGTGCGCGGGGAGTTGGAGTAGCCATTGGCCGGGTGCGGCTGATCGCCTTCGGGATCAGCGCCTTCTTCACCGGGGTTGCAGGCGGATTGTGGGCGCACTTCCTCACCGCCTTCTCGCCCAACGCATTCTATTTCTCAAAGACATTCGAGATCATCGTGATGATGATCGTGGGAGGGATGGGCAGCGTGACCGGATCGGTTTTGGGGACGCTGCTGGTGATGAGCGTGACCGAGCTGCTACGCAACTTGGAGCCCGGAGTTGCCGTTGGGTCATTTACCCTCGGTCCTCTTTATGGGCTGAGCCAGATCGGCCTGGCGGTGCTGCTTATCCTGCTGACGGCATTCCGTCGTCAGGGATTGCTGGGAGACCGCGAATTCCGACTGGAGGCCACGATCGAACGGCTGGGGGACTGGGTAAGGAAAGCGCGGTTTTCCATAAAAGCCCCCTCCGCTCGTGAGGCAGACCCTTTAATAAATGAGCTCATCTCAAAACTCTCCAAGCGATGAGGAAGCAGGCAAGGTAGACGAAGCCTTGAGACGAGTTCAAATAAATGAGGAGGTGAGAGCCATGCGCCTGCTGCGTCCGTCTGGAGTTCTGTTCCTGGCTTTCGTCCTTGCGGTTGCGGCCTGCGCGCCAGCAGCCACCCCGACCGCCGCCCCGGCGACTCCCACTGGCGGGCCACCGATCCGAATCGGGGCTCCGTTCAACCTCACCGGTGGGATGGCCTCCATTGACGTCCCCGCCGCCAATGGCGCTCGCCTGGCCGCGGAAGAGATCAATGCCGCCGGTGGAGTGCTGGGGCGCCCGCTGGAGCTGCTCATCCGCGACACCAAAACGGACCCAGCCACCGCGGCCACGGTCGTCACCCAGCTGATCGAGCAGGACAAGGTGGTGGTGGTCATCGGCTTCAATGACTCCGATTATGTCCTGGCGGCCGGACCGATTTGCCAGCGCGCCGGGATCCCCTTCATCACCGTAGGGGCAACCTCGCCGCGCCTGCCTGGGCAGGTGGGGGACATGCTCTTCCTGACCCCCTTCGGGGACAACGTGCAGGCCGCCGTGGGAGCGGAATTCGCCTTCGAGAAGTTCGGTAAGACCGCCTACCTGTTGTGGGACAAGGGCGCCGAATACACAACGGTGCTGGCCAAATACTTCAAGGACCGCTTTACCGAGCTGGGCGGATCCATCGTCCTGGAGGACACCTATCAGTCTGGAGATAAGGATTTCTCCGCCCAGATTGCTAAGGTGAAGGCCCTCCCGCAACAGCCGGACTTCTACTACATCTCCGCCCTGCCGGATGATGTGGGGACCATCGTAAAGCAGTTCCGCAACGCGGGCATCACCGGCCCCATCGTGGGCGGCGATGGTTATGACACCCCTTTGTTGATCCAGGTGGCCGGTCCGGCAGCCGAGAACGTGTTCTTCACAACCCACTCTTTGCTCACGGCTGATTCGCCGAACGAGCGGGTGCGCAAGTTCGTCACAGCCTACAAGCAGAAGTATGGGACGGAGCCGGAGGCGGTCTTCGCCGCCCTGGGCTACGACACAGTCTACGTGTTGGCCGAGGCCATCCGGCGCGCCGGTTCGACGGACGGCCAGGCGATCAAGAAGGCTCTGGAGAGCATTCGGGACTTCCCAGCTGTCACTGGGGTGATCAATTACTCTCCGCAGTCTCACATCCCGCAGAAAGGGGTGACCGTCATCGAGGTCAAGGGTGGGAAGTTCACCCTGGCCGCCGAGCGCGTCCCGCAGAAGGTCCCTGCGCCCTGAGAGAAGACTCCACAGCGCCCGGTCCGGGGCAGGACGAAAACTGTCCCGGACCGGGAAGTCGCCCGCCGTGTTGCCTTCCACCTCACTCTATGGAGGCCAGGGAAATGGCACCTGGAAAGAGCGCGGTTCTCGCCGCCATCCGCACCCATCAAATCCGGTATGTCCGCTTCATCTGGTGCGACAACGCCGGCCTCATCCGGGCCAAGGCGGTCCACGCTGCTTTCCTGGAGGATTACCTGGAGGGAGCCGGGTTGGGCATTGCCGCCGCCCAGCAGGCCCTCCCTGTGATGATTGACGCCCTGGCCCCGGGCTCCGGGCTGACCCCCGCCGGCGAGGTCCATATGCAGGCAGACTGGTCCACCTTCACCCCTTTGCCCTACGCCCCAGGCCACGCCCGGGTTCTCACGGACATTTACGAGGGGGATGCGCCATGGCCTCACTGTCCGCGCTCGTTCCTCCGCCGTATGATCGAACAGGCCGGGCGGCGGGGATGGCGCATCATGGCGGCCTTCGAGAACGAGTTCTACCTGCTCCGGCGGGAGGGGGATCAGTGGCTCCCGGCAGATACCACGGTGTTCGCGCAAACCGCCGCTCTGGATGCCATGGCCCCGGTGCTGGAGGAGCTCACCGCTGCCCTGGAGGCCCAGGGGGTCCTCCCGGAGATGATCTACGCGGAATCCGGTCCGGGCCAGTTTGAGATGCCGATCCGATACGCGGAGGCCCTGCGGGCGGCCGACAACCAAATCATCTTCCGGGAGACCGTGCGCGCGGTAGCCCGTCGCCACGGCCTGGTCGCTTCCTTCGTCCCCAAGATCTTCCCAGACAAAGCGGGCAGTGGCGCCCATCTCCACTTCAGCCTGTGGCGGGGCGATCGCAACTGCATCGCGGATCCCCGCCGTCCCGATACCCTTTCGGCCGAGGCTCGGGCGTTCATCGCCGGCATCCTCCACCACCTGCCCGCCCTGATGGCCCTCACCACCCCCAGTCCCAATTCCTTCAAACGGATCCGCCCGCGCTTCTGGAGCGGGGCTTTCACCTCCTGGGGATACGGCAACCGGGAGGCCGCGGTTCGCGTTCCCCAGCCTCCCGCCGGCCGGCCGATCACCCATATCGAGCTGAAGACCGTGGATCCCTCCTGCAATCCCTATCTGGCGCTTGGGGCGGTGATCGCCGCGGGGCTGGACGGCCTCGATAAAGGGCTCGACCCCGGAGAGCCGGTTCAGATGGATCCCGCCGATTTGCCGGAATCCGAGCGGGCGGCTCGAGGGATCCGGCCGCTGCCTTCGACCCTGGGAGAGGCCATCGCCGCCCTGGAGCAGGATGAGGTCCTCCTACAGGCCCTGGGGCCGGAGCTCGCCCGCTCCTACCTCGCGGTGCGACGGGCGGAGTGGGAGGCGATGAAGGACATGCCCCACGAAGAGGAAGTGCGAATTCTTCTGGAACGCTACTGATTCGGGAGGGCTTAGTGGATCTCTCCGCCATCCCCCTCGTTGACCAGCATGCCCACAACCTGCTGCGGCCGGAATCTGCGCGAGACTTCGCCTATCCTTCCGCCTTCACAGAAGGCTACGCCGCCGAGGTGGTGACCCGTCACGTCCAGGAGACGATCTTTTTCCGCCGCAGCATGCGGGAGATCGCGGAGCTTCTGGGGTGCGAGCCGAGGCTGGGGGCCATCCTCGAGGCGCGCGAGCGTCTAGGGTTCGAGGAGGTAGCCCGGCGCTGCTTCGCGGCTGCAGGCTTCGAGGTGATCCTACTGGACGACGGCTTCATGCCCGATCGGGTGATGCCGACGGAATGGCATAACCGCTTCGCGCAGGTCCGCCGGCTGCTTCGGGTGGAGTTTCTGGCCGAGCAGTTGATAGGGGCGCTTTCTTCCTGGGAAGCGTTCGAGGAGGCTTTCCGGGCGGCCCTTCACACGCCGGATCCCGAGGTGGTGGGCTTCAAGACCATTGTTGCTTACCGGACAGGCCTGGCGATCGCGCCCCCGGATCCAGAGGCGGTGCGGACGGCCTTCCAGGCCATGCGTCAGCAGGCGGAGCGGGGGGAACGCATCCGGCTGGCCCACAAGCCCCTGAACGACTGGGTGGTCTGGCAGACCCTGGAGGCCGCCACCCATCTTCGGTTGCCAGTTCAGTTCCACACCGGCTTCGGGGATCCGGACCTGGATCTGCGATGGGCCAACCCCCTTCACCTGCGGCCGCTGCTTGAGCACCCAGGCTTCCGGCGCGTGCCCTTCGTGCTGCTGCACGCCTCTTACCCCTACACACGCGAAGCGGGATATCTTGCCGCCGTCTATCCTCATGTTTACGTCGACCTGGGCCTGGCCATCCCCTTCCTGAGCCAGACTGGCATGGCCTTCGCCGTCCGCGCCTTCCTGGAGCTAACGCCGATCAGCAAGATCCTGTTCTCCACTGATGCCCATCTGATCCCTGAACTGTTTTATCTGGGAGCACGCTGGGGGCGGCGCATCCTCGGGGAGATCCTGGAGGAAACCGTCCGCGCCGGCGATCTCACTGTCACGGAAGCCGAGGACGCAGCGGAGGCCATCCTACGGCGCAATGCCCGGGCGCTTTATGCGCTCTAAGCGATCTCCAGGAGGGAATATATGCATCGACCGTGGATCGGAGTCACAACGAAGAACACACGGGAATCCAGTTCGCTGGGGCGCGCCCAGAGCGCTACCGAGACCGCCTATCTACATGCGGTATGGCGGGCGGGCGGGCTGCCGGTGATGCTCCCCAACCTCCCGGAGGCCGCCCCGGAGTTCGCCGAGCGGATGGATGGGATCCTGCTCACTGGAGGCTGTGACATCGATCCAGCCCGCTATGGGGCCTCCCTGCATCCCCGAACCGGACCGGTGGATCCACTCCGGGACGCTTTCGAGTTCGCCCTGGTGGAGGCCGCACGGGCGCAGGGGAAGCCGATCCTGGGGATCTGCCGCGGCTCCCAGGTGCTGGCGGTGGCCTTCGGAGCGGTCCTCTGTCAGCATCTTCCGGACATCACCGAACTGACCCATGACAGCGATGCGCCCCCGCCTGCCCGGGCCCATCCCGTGCGCCTGGATCCTCCGCCGGACCTCCTCGCGCTTCTGCATGCCCACGGGGTCGGCGAGGTCCTGGAGGTCAACTCCTATCATCACCAAGCGGTCTCCCGTCGGGCTGACCTCCCGCTAGGTCTTCAAGCCATCGCAGAGGCACCGGACGGCGTGGTGGAAGCGTTCCTCTGGCGCTCGACGTCCGGGATGATCGGGGCCCTGGCCATACAATGGCACCCGGAGCTGCTCTTCGAGGATGATCCCCGTCACCTGTGGCCGTTCCGTTGGCTGGTGGAGGCCGCCCAGGGGGCCCGCTGATCCTCAGCGTGGCGGCTCCGCCGCCGGCAGCCGAATTCGTACCCGGGTGCCCTGATCCGGGGCGCTCTCTACTTCGATCCCCCCGTCCATGGCCCGGAGGAGACCCCGCGCCACCGCCAGGCTCAGCCCGAAGCCCGGGACCTCCCGCACCCGTGGGTCCTCCGAGCGCCAGAAGGGAGTGAACAGCTGCGCCTGATCCGACGGGGCGATCCCGATCCCGGTGTCCTCGACCTCACAAATCACGGTGGGTCCCTGACGCCCTGCCCGGACCCGGATCTCTCCGCTGGGCGGGGTGTATTTGGCGGCGTTGTCCAGGACCTTCGCCAGGATCCCCTCCAATCGCTCCCGATCCGCAGCCACCGGAGGGAGACCCTCTGGCAGATCCACGGAGAGCCGGTGGCCCCGGGCCTCGATCTCATGTCGGACACGGCGCAGGGCCTCCTCCAGCGCCTCTGACAGGGAGACCGGCTCGATGCGCAGGCGCAGACGTCCGGTTTCGAGGCGCGCGTGCTCGAGCAGGTCGTTCACCAGATTCGCCAGTCGATCGATGTTCCCCCGGATGACCCCGAGGAACCGGCGCTGGTTCTCGGTGAGGGGACCGGCCAGCTCTTTGAGCAGGAGGTCCGCGTAACCCTTGATGCTGGTCATCGGCAGGCGGAGCTCGTGGACGGCGGTGGAGAAGAAGGCGCCGTGGGCCTCCCGCTCCCGAGCGGCCTCCAGCGCCATCCCGATCCACAGCCTCGCCACCTCCCATCCCGCCTCATCGGCCAGGGCCTCCGGGTCCAGATCCCGGACCCCGAGCCACTCCGAAGGCGCTTTTTCCGTAAGGGGAAGGAACCACACGGCGTCCGCAACCGGCTCCCAGGGGGATCGGGCGGAGGGCGGAAGCGTCCACTCGCGCTCCCAGAAGGCCGGGTCGCCCCGGACGATGGCGCAGCGCCAGGCGCCGGGTTCCTGAAGGAGCGCGGCTCCTTCCACCGCCCCGGTTCGGGCCATCACCCAGTCCAGAGCGACACGGCGGACCTCCTGCGGATCCCGCAACGCTTTCAGGGCCCGCCCCAGCTCGACCAGGTGTTCCGTGCGGATCTCTCCCATCGGCTCATCCTTCCCGGACGATCAGACGGTCCTGGACATCGTAGGTGTAACTCAGAAAGAAGGGCTCCCCGGTCTCCCGGAAGCGCAACACCCGGGGCCAGAGGGCCGGGAAATCCTCCACCACCGGCAGGTCCAGCACCCGGGAGATCGGCACCCAGGTCAGCGTCCCCTCCGGGGTGGGCCCTGCCGGCTGCGCGTCCGTCTCCCCGACGAAGACGGCGAGGAGAACCCCGGGGGAGGCGCCGGTGTCTACGGTGATCAGGCCGGCCAGCCGGAGCTCCCCGGCCGGGATGCCCGCTTCCTCCGCCAGCTCACGGCGGGCCGCTGTGCGCAGATCCTCCCCGGGCTCCACGTGCCCGCCCAGGCCGTTGTAACGCCCCGGGAAAACTTTTTTCGCTGGGGAGCGCTGGAGCAGCAACACCTGGTCGCCCCGGAACAGGAAGCACAGCACCCGGGGGATCACCGCCCAGCGCCCATCCGAGATGCCCTGATCCACCCGCCCCATCGTTTCCTCCTTGGATGCGCCGGAGATCGCGCTCTTCCCTCAGGGGACGCTCTCACCCAGATATTTGCGGAAGAAGGCGATGGCTCGCTCCAGGAGCAGGCGGTCCGCCGCGCTCCCAGCGGGGAACGTGTGGGGCTGACCCGGGTATTCGAACCACTCCGCCGTCTTGCCCAGGTCGCGCAGCCGTTCGTAAAGCTCCCGGGACCACTCGGGCGGCACCACAGAGTCTGCTCCCCCGTGATGGATCTGGATGGGCGTGGCGATGTCCTGGAGGTAGTAGAGGGGCGAGATGCGGCGCAGGGCCTCCTCCGGCGTGTTCAGTTCCTCGCGCCCTCGCGTCCCCCCTGACCACTGGAGGATGCGCTCGAAGTTTTTGCGCTCGTCGGCGCTCATGGAGCCGTAGAGCACCGCGGCCCGGACCCTCGGGTTCACCACCAGGACGCGAAGGGCGATCCCGCCGCCCATGGAGTGGCCGAACAGGCCCACGGCGTCCGCCCGCGCCTGGGGGAGCGTCGGCAACAGGGCGATCAGGTTCAGCACGTCCACCGCATAGCCCACGCGAAAGGGGTTGGGCCCTTCATCGGAGGGCGGGTGGTTCCGGTAGTTGGGATGGAGCACCAGAAAGCCGGCGCGGGCGAGGGCGTCGGCGTAGCGAGTCGTGTAGGCCAGCGTCGAATAGCGCGCCGGATCCACGTAGCCGTGCAGCACGATCACGGCCGGGAACGGGCCCTTCCCTCGGGGGACGTTCATGAAGCCGTAAACCGTCAGGCCGTCGCTGGGATACGCGATGAGGGTGCGGGTGAAGGCCGGGGTGACCGCTAGGGTGCGCTCGATCCGGATGGATCCGCCGCCGTAGGCGCGCCGGCGCAGGGCTTCCACCGTGAGATCGGCATAAGGGTCAGGGGTGGGGGTTGGGGTCGGGAGGGCTGTTGCGGTGGGAGTTGGGACAGTAGGGGTTGAGACCGATCGCCCGGTCGGGATGGGGACCGGGGTCGGGCTCCCGGTCGAAGGGGCAACGCCGGAGGGCGTGGGGCGCCTGACGCAGCCCACCACCATCCACCCGATCAGGATCCATCCGCACAGGAAGATCCGCATCGCGCCGCTCCAGAGAGGATCAGGCGGATTTCGAATACAATCTATCCGGGGAGGGGGGAGCGCGCAACCGGCGCTCCGGGCTGGGGAGATATGGGAAAGCGCCTCCCCTCGAAAGCCGCGCGGGAGGGTCACAGATGTGGCGGAACTGGCTGGAGATCTATCGCACATGCAACCTGCGGGCGGATCGGCCGATGGATTCGATCTCGAAGTGGCTGATCATCGTCCGCTGCTGCGTGTTCCCGATGACGTTGATCTCCGCGGCCATCGGGGGATTGCTGGCGGCGGCCGCCGGTCGCTTTGAACCCCTCCCCTTCGCCCTGGCCGCCGTGGGGCTGCTGCTGGCCCACGCGGCGAACAACATGATCAATGACTATTTCGATCTGGAGACAGGTCTGGACACCGCGGAATACGCCCGGGCCCAGTATGCGCCCCATCCGGTCCTCTCGGGCATGGTCACACGGGAGCAGCTGCGGCGCGCCATCCTGCTGGTGAACGCTCTGGATGGGCTGATCGCCCTGGCCCTCACGGCGATGCGGGGATGGCCAATTCTGGCCTTTGCTCTGGCCGGGCTGTTCATCAGCGTGTTCTACGTGGCCCCGCCCCTGCGCCTCAAGCGCATCGGCCTGGGGGAGCTCGGCGTCTTCCTGGTGTGGGGGCCCTTGATGATCGGTGGCACCTTTTACGCGACTACAGGGACCCTGCCGGGATGGGTCTGGCTGGCCTCGATCCCCTACGCCATGCTGGTGTCTACCGTGCTGATCGGCAAGCACATTGACAAGCTGGAACAGGACCGCGCCCGGGGAATCTACACACTTCCGGTTTTGCTGGGAGAGCGGATGGCGCGGGCGCTGAACGCGGGGCTGATGGTGGCTTTTTATTTAGTGGTGGGAGGGCTGGCGCTCGCCAGGGTGCTCGGGCCATGGGTGCTGCTCACCGCCCTCGGCCTGCCGCGTCTGATCGACGTCCTGCGGACCTACGCCCGCCCCCGTCCGGCTGAGCCGCCTCCCGGCTATCCAGTGTGGCCTCTGTGGTATGTCTCCTGGGCCTTTGTCTTCAACCGGCGGGCCGGCGCTCTGTTCCTGGCCGGGCTTCTTCTGAACCTCATCCTCCCGCTTCGCCTCCCGGCGGGCTGAGAGGAGCCGCGCGTAGCTTCTCCCGAGCGAAACCCAGGAATTCCCGCAATGCTTGCACGGGATCCTCGGATATGTAACTTTCAATCACATGATCCTCACTGCCATCATGGAAATGGCGAGGGAAGGTAGATACAGATTGCCAGCGTCGATGAGGAGCGTTATCATGTCGATAGATCTGACCATCGATGGCCCGTCTCTCCCAGTGATAGCTGTAACGGCCCTTGAGTTTAAGGGAAAACCACACATCTATAAAACTTCCATGTCTGCAAATTCATTTTCGGCAACTTTGCGTAGATTTTCGAGGCTCATCATGACAGAGTCTCAAGAAGCCTTTGAAGTTGTTCAATTTGATACTCCAGACGATCCAATCGTTGGAGATCCCTCCAGGTGTCCGCCTCTTTCAGCGTGCCCTCCCGGTATCGAGCCTCCATCTCTTCGACGCCGGCCACCCCGTAACGTCCCGTGATCTCTATCCACTCCGCTCGGAGCTCCCGAATCCGCTGTTCCAGAAACGCGCGCAGACCCTGCCGGATCAAATCTTCCTCCGTCAGTTGCAGCTCCTGCGCGATCTTCCTTAACAACCCCACCGCCTCCATTCCGATCTGCCTCCTGTTATCTTGCAGCCAGGGGCTCTTCATGGAATGGCTCATCAAGCTGAGACCCCCAGAGGGGATTATACTCCAGGTTCCCGCTGAGGGATCGTAGTATCATCCACCGCTCGCGTTACGGTTTCCGGATTAGAAGGGGAGCCCTTGCATGGAATCCCTGGGAAGTCCAAAATAGAGACGCCCGGGTCGCGCTCCGAGCGGCGTGCCGGTCCTTCCGGGGTGTTCGGTGCGGCGATACTCCGATCCGGCGAGGAGGGGGAGAGCGCATGGCGAACACAACGGCGAGCTCGCAGACCGAGGCGTCCACCACCGCAAGATCCACGGTTCCGGGGGAGTTCGCGTTCATCCCCCCGATGCCGCGTTCCATTGAGGAGACGGGGCTTTCCCTGGCCTTCCTGGCCGACCTCAGCCTTAAGATCCTCTACAACGCCGGTTATCTCACCGGCGGACAGCTGGCGGAGCGCCTGCGTCTCCCCTACACCGGGGTGACAGAGGTCGTTCTGGAGTTCCTCAAGCGTGAGCAACTGGTGGAGGTGCTGGGGGCGAAGGGAGTGGGGGAGCAAGCCTATCAGTATGCCCTCACCGCCCGGGGGCGCGATCGGGCCCGCGAGGCGCTGGATCGCAGCCAGTATGCCGGGCCCGCCCCGGTGCCCCTCTCGGCCTACGCTGTGGCCATGCGCCGGCAATCCCATAAAGGCACCCGGGTGACCCCGCGGTTGATGCGCCAGGCCCTCGGGCATCTGGTTCTCAACGACCGCGTGTTCCATAAGATCGGCCCCGCCATCAACTCGGGGACCTCTATCTTCCTCTACGGCCCGCCCGGGAACGGGAAGACCTCCATCGCTGAGGCCATCGGCCATCGCGTGTTCCAAGGGGGGATCTACATCCCCTACGCCGTGGAGGTCGGCGGGTTCGTCATCAAGGTGTTCGACGAGGTAAACCACGAGCCGCTACCGAACCAGCGGCCGGGCCAGACCGGTGTGTTGAAAACGCCGGTGGATGCCCGGTGGATCGCCATCCGGCGACCCTTTATCGTCAGCGGCGGGGAGCTCACCCTGGAGATGCTGGATCTGGCCTGGAACGAGGTCAGCCGCTACTATGAGGCACCCCTCCAGATGAAGGCCAACGGCGGGGTCTTCTTGATCGACGACTTCGGGCGCCAGCAGGTGCGCCCCCGGGATCTCCTCAACCGCTGGATCGTCCCCCTGGAGAAGGGGGTGGATTACCTCACCCTCCACACCGGCCAGAAGTTCGAGATCCCCTTCGAGACCCTGATCCTCTTCTCCACCAACCTCAACCCGCGGGATCTGGTGGATGAGGCCTTCCTGCGTCGCATCCGACACAAGATCGAGATCCCCGACCCTACCCCGGCGGAGTTCCGGGAGATCTTCCGCCGGGAGTGCCAGGCCCGAGGGATCCCTTACGACGACCAGGCCCTGGTCTACCTCCTTCAGGAGTGGTATATCAAGCGCCGGCGGCCGCTGCGGGCGGTCCACGCTCGCGATCTCCTGTCCCACATCCAGGATATCGCCTCGTATTTCAACGTGCCTCCCGCGCTGAGCAAGGAGCTCATCGATCGGGCATGTGAAGCCTATTTTGTGGAGATGAGTGGCGCCTCCCCGGCGGCGCCCTCGCCCAAGCCCCCCGGGGCCTCATAAATCCGGCTTCCCCATCCGCACGGAGGCGGCTGGGTTTCGATAGGCGATGGATGCGCAGCGGGATGTCTTGTTCCTGAAGGCCTCCGCCCTGCCGGGTTTCCCCCGGGATCAAATTGCCCGCATAATATCCTCTGCCGGCATCCCATCTGGAGCCTCTGCAAAGCCATGAGCGCCATCCATGAGGAGCGGCTTCACCGCAGGCTGCAGGAACGCCGCCGGGTCCACCAGAGGGAGCTGGAGGAGGAGCTCCCCCGTCTGGTGGAGGAATTAAAAGCCATCGGGGTCGAGCGGGTGATCCTGTTTGGATCCGTCGTCCGCCGGACGATCGGTTTAACCAGCGACCTGGATCTTCTGGTCATATGGGATACGCCCATGGGATTCTTGGAACGAACCGCTTTCCTCTATCGCCGGTTGAACCCGCGGGTCCCCGTGGACCTGTTCGTTTACACGCCAGAGGAAATCCGGCGGCTGGCGGATCACCCTTTTATCCGTCAGGCACTGGCGGAGGGAGAGACGGTCTATGCGGCGGGATCCGAAGGCGGAGGGCCTCCGCTGGCTTGAGCAGGGGGAGGCTGATCGAAAAGGAGGACAGCTCCTGCTGGAAGGCGGGAGCTATCACCTGGCCTGCTTTATCGCCCAGCAGGTCGCGGAGAAAGCCCTCAAGGCCTTCCTCTATGCCCAGGGCGAGGAGATCGTCACGGGTCATTCTGTGGAAGCGCTGTGTCGTTGGGCCGCCGAGTATGATCCGGAGTTCGAAACTTTGCGCCCGGAGGTGGCCCCTCTGGATGGCCATTATCTTCCTGCTTGTTATCCCAACAGTGTGCCCGATAGCATCCCTGCCCGTATTTATAATCGCGCGATTGCAGTGGAAGCACTGCAAATGGCTGATCGGGTCCTCGAGCTGGTGCGTCGCAAACTTCGCGAAGACCTCTAAACCATACGGCGATTCCCCCAGGTTCGGTGGGGAGAAGGAAGCCTGAGATGGCGAAGAAAACAGAATCCATCCGGGTGGTGGCGACTAACCCGAAGGCCTATCACGATTATCACATCGAGGAGACCTATGAGGCCGGCGTCGTCCTCACGGGCAGCGAGATCAAATCCGTGCGCGCGGGGAAGATCAGCCTGCGGGAGGGCTATGTGCTGCCGCGGGATGGGGAGCTGTGGTTGATGAACGTGCACATCGCCCCCTACGAGCCGGCCGCACGGGACAACCCGGACCCCCGGCGGCCGCGCAAGCTGTTGCTCCACCGGCACGAGATCAACCGGCTGATCGGCAAGGCCCAGGAGAAGGGCTACACCATCGTGCCGCTGAAGGTCTACCTCAATGCCCGGGGCCTGGCCAAGGTGGAGATCGCCCTGGCGAAAGGCAAAAAGCAATACGAGAAGCGCCGTGCCATCGCCGAGCGGGAGGCCCGTCGGGAGATCGAGCGCGCCCTGAAGGGAGTGGAGTGAGATGGGCGTGCGGGAGCGATACGGGCGCCAGCCTCCGCTTCCTTCGGATGTAGCGCACCGGCTGGAAGGCTCGGCCGCCCTCTTCCGTCGCCATCCGGTGCGGCTGGCCTATCTGTTCGGATCCCTGGCCCGCGGGGATCCGGGCGCGGCGGATGTGGATCTGGCCGTCCTGCCGGACGAAGGCCTTTCCTGGCATCTCCTGTATGCCGAGCTCTCAGAAACCCTGGGGACCGATCGCCTGGACCTCCTGGATCTCCGGCTCGCGCCGCCTTATCTGAAGGCGGAGATCCTTCAAAGCGGCCGTTGCCTGTTCGCTCGGTCGGAGGCGGAGCGCGAGGCTTTCGAACGAAGCGCCCGCGCCGTCGCTCGGGACGAGGCGCTCCGCATCCGGATCCAGGCCCATCGGGCCCGATGGGGGATGGTGCCTATGCCCCTGCGAACGGATTTCCTCTGGTCTGCGCTTCTGGAGCTCGAACGGATCGCCGAGGCCATGGAGGCCTATCGCGCGCTGACCGCCCGTGATCTGGAGGGAGATCTACACCGACGTTGGGCTGCCGAGCGAGGGCTGATCGCCGGGCTCAACCTCATATTCCAGATCGCCGATCACATCCTAGTCGCCCGGTTCCATCGGGAGGCACCTACCTATGAAGACCTGCTGAAGGACCTTCGACAGCATGAGGTGATCTCAGAGGAGCTGTATGGGCTGCTGCGAGGTGCCGGAGGCCTTCGAAACGTTCTGGTTCACGAATACATCCGGATCGATCCGGAGCGGGTCGCTCAGGCGTTGCGGGACGCCCCGGACCGCTTTCGGCGCTTCGCCCGGGAGATCCGCGCCTGGCTGTCGGAGCAGGCGGAGACCGGGTGAACGCCATGGGCGATCCTCTCGGATCCGAAGCTACGTTCCCGCGGTGGGGACCTGGGATGGAGATCGAGATCCAATCCGACCGCTTCGTGGTGGCGGGTCGCCCGCTGGCCTCCCTGCGGGAGATCCACCGGCTGCCTGAGGAGGCGCAGCGGGCCATCTATCGCACGCTCATCCCGGATTTCCTCCTGGAGCGTTACGGCATCGACCCGGTCACGCTGTGCGATCCGGCCGGGCGGCCGCTGGTCCGCATCCATGGGGAGAACGCGGAGGTGGAGATCGAAGTCTGGCGACGGGTCGACGATCGGGATCCGCTGGTTTACCTGCACTTCGCGGAGACGCTGCATAACCGCATCATCGTGCTCCTCTTCATGACCAACGACCCGGAATCCCCCCGCTTCGACGTGGATCGGGACCGGGAGGGGCGGCCCACGAAATACGGGACGGTGAGCCGGAACATCGAGGCGGAGATCGCCGCCATGCAGTTTGGCCTGGCCCCGGGCCAGGTGCGCCGAGGCCTGCGCCTGACCAAACACATGCTCCCGCTGTTCGAGCAGTTCATCCGCCGCCTGGGCCACGATCTGTTCCTGGTGGAGCCCCTGGCCTACCATGCCGCGATCCTCTTCGAGCGCTACGGTTGCGGATACATCGAGGGGCGCATCAAGATGGAGTGGATCCATCGGGAGTTCCAACCGGGCGGCGTGCTCCACCGTCGGCTGGATGGCTCCACCCCCTTCCGGCAGCCCGGGATGGAGCGAACGGTGCGCGGCCGCTCCTGGGCCATTTACGACGGCATCCTGGGGGAGCCCTTCGACGGGGTCCGGATGTATAAGCGGGTGGGCCACCACGCGGGGATCTGCACCTTCCCGGACGCGGTCTGGTGAGCGATGGGACGATTCCCGATGGAGGCCGGCACGCTGATCCTGGTGTTGCGGATCCTGATCCTCATGATCTTCGCCGGCGCCCTCTGGTGGGGGGTCGGGCGCGTGGTCCAGGTCCGGCTTCCCCTCTCCGATCCGGAGCGCGTCCGGCGGATCCAGGCGGTCCTCTCCCTGGGCCGCAGCCTGCTGCGGGCGGTCATCCTCGCCGTGGCCCTGCTGATGGTCCTCGACCTGATAGGGCTGAACGTGGGGCCTCTGCTCACCGGAGCCGGCATCCTGGGGGTTGTGGTGGGGCTGGGGGCCCAGAGCCTGATCCGGGACCTCCTGGCCGGCCTGACCATCGTCTTGGAGGGCCCTTTCGGCATCGGGGACGTGATCCGCACGGCGGGCGTGAGCGGGAAGGTGGAGCGCATCACCTTGCGGGCCACCTACGTGCGGGATGCCGACGGCACGCTGCACATGATCCCGAACAGCATGCTGGGGGTGATCAGCAACCTCAGCCGGGAATGGGCCCGGGTGATCGTCGACCTGCCGGTGCCCCGGGGGACCCGGCTGGAGGCGCTGCAGGAGGCCCTGGAGCAGGCGACACGGGCGCTGCGGGAGGATCCGGAGCTTCAGGGTGGATGGCTGGAGCCCCCGACGGTGGCTGGCATCGAGGCCATCGGGGAGACCACTTTCATCGTTCGAGTGGAGGCGAAGACCCGGCCGGCGGACCGCTGGACAGTTGCGCGCCGGTTGCGATATCATCTGCTTCAGGTGCTGCAGACCGAGTCAGGCTCACTGTCCGCGCCGGGATAGGGATCTGCGGAAACCTGGGAGGTTGCGATGCGGATCAGAACAGCGGCAGCATGGGGGATCCATGCCCGATGGAGGATCGTCGGGCTCATCGCGCTGCTCAGCCTGCTCACAGGAGCCTGCGGAGGCGTCCCCTTCGGGGCGCCGGTGCCGCCCACGGCGACCTTCCCGCCGACCCGCACGCCGCGCCCGACGGCGACGGCCACCTTCACCCCCACGATCACGCCGTCGCCGACCCCTACGTTCACGCCGACCCCCACCGAGACCCCGACTCCCACCCGCACGCCCACGCGGACCCGGCCGCCCTTCACCCCCACGCCGCGGCCGACGGCGACGCCCACGCCCTCCCCCACGCCGGCTTTCGATTTCTACCCGCAACCGATGGCCACCGCTCCCAACTGTGGGACGGTTTACATGGAAGGTTACATCCGGGATGCAGCGGGGAACCCCATCAACGGAGTATGGTATCGTCTGCGGATGTTCTTCCCTTCCGGCGGGGGATATGAGCAGGTCTGTCTTTCGCCCGGCGATGGGAACTGCGAGGATTACAAGCAGAGCGGCGGTCGGGCTCCCGGCATGTGGGGATTCGCCCCGCTGAACCCAGCAGATTATCACAAACCATTCCGGTTCATCATCGAGATTGTAGAAAGCCCGAGCAATCCCCGGCCCCTCTCGCCGCCTGTGGTCATCGATCACCAGGACTGCAATCAGATCGGCCAATACGTCTTTGACTGGAAGCGTCGATACTAAACGCTAAACGATGGGGTCCGATCAGGCGCCTCAGGCGCTTGGCGGACCCCTCTCCGGCCTTTGTGCCGAAAGGAGATTCCCATGCGTTCGACATCCCGGCCCTGGCGAAGGATCGGGGGGGCTTTCATTCTATTGTTGCTTCTCCTCGATGCCTGCCGCCCGGCTCCCACCCCCACGCCCACCCCGGTGATCTCGCGGTTGCCGCCGGTTCTGGTCGCCCGCACGCCGGAGCCCGGGCAGGAAGCAACCCCGGAGATGCCCCTGCGGCTGGTGTTCAGCGAGCCGATGGATCGTGCCTCGGTGGAGGCCAACTTCCGGGTGATCCCTGCCATCGCCGGGCGCTTCGCCTGGGAGGCCGGGGACCGCATCCTCCGGTTCATCCCTCAGGCCCCGTGGAAACCCGACGCCGAATATGAGGTTCGCTTGGAGAACGCCCGGGCCCGGAACGGTCAGGCCCTGGCCCGACCGGTGGCCTTCCGCTTCCGCACCGCTTCCCCCCTCGCCGTGGTCGAGGTCATCCCCTCCCCCGATGCCCGAGATGTGGATCCCCGGGCCTCGGTCACGGTGATCTTCAATCGCCCCATCGTCCCGCTGCGCAGCGACCTCGCCCCCGGCGATCTCCCGCAACCCCTCACCTTCGATCCACCCATCCGAGGGACGGGACGATGGATTAACACCAGCATTTACACCTTCCAGCCGGAGGGAAGCTGGGAGGCCGGGCGGACGTACATCGCGCGGGTGGCCGCCGGGTTAAAGGATCTTTCCGGGGTCACGCTGGAGCGGGATTACACCTGGACGTTCACCATCCGCCGTCCGGCGGTGGTGGATTATACCCCCCGACCGGGCCGGGCGATGGATCTGGATCTGAACACGCCGATCTCCATCACGTTCAACATGGAGATGGAGCGATCCTCGACCGAGGCCGCCTTCGCCTTGCGAGAGGGCGCGGAGGATGGGCCGGCGATCCCCGGGCGCTTCGAATGGATCAGCCGGACGATGGTGTTCTGGCCCGCCCAGCCGTTGAAGATGGAGACCCGCTACTTCGTCCGTCTGGAAGCCCGCGCCGCGGCCCCCTCCGGAGCCACCCTCGAAGGCCCGCTGGCGTGGGCCTTCACCACGCCGGCCTACCCCCGGCTGCGGAGCGCCAGCCTGAGCCCGGAAGGGCCGAACCGCCTCGACACGGACTCCTCCATCGAGCTCCGCTTCAGCTCTGGATTGATCCGCCCGGAGACCATCTGGCCGAACCTGCGCTTCGACCCGCCCATCTCCGTCACGCGGGTGGTGACCAGCTGGAACCCGGAGGGTGGGGAGTTCATCATTTACGCGGACTGGAAGCCGGGGGCGGTTTATACCCTTACGGTGGGCCCGGGGATCGAGGATCGCTACGGCAACCGGCTGGATCGCCAGCATGTGTTCACATTCACCGTTGACCATCTGGATCCCCTCGCCTACCTGAACATCGGCAGCCCCTATACCCCCATCGCCCTGGTGGGGACTTACACCGGGACCACAGCGTTCCTCTCCACCCGCAACCTGAATCGTGTGGACCTCACCCTCGCCCGCCTGAGCCTCGCTTCGTTCGTCACCATGACCCAGAACCCGGAGGCGGTCTCTCGCTACATCGCACCGCCCTCCCAGGTGTTCGCCCGATGGACCTTCACGGTCCCCGAGGTGATCACGGACGTCATCATGCTGAATCGCATCCCTCTGGCCGGGCCGGGCTGGCCCACGCTCCCAACCGGGTTGTATCACCTGCGCCTTGACGCTCCGGTTTCCCTGCAGGATCGACCCGCTCGCTATCTGATCGCGGCGACCGATCTCCACGTGGCGATCAAGGTGGCGCCCCAGGAGGCCCTGGTCTGGGTCACTGACCTGGCCTCCGGGCGTCCCGTCCCGGGCATCCCGGTCCAGCTCTTCGAGGTTGTCGAAGAACGCCTGGAGGCCCGCGGGTCCGGGACCACGGACGCGGACGGGATCGTGCGGTTCACGTGGGCGGAGCCGACGCCCCTCTGGCGGATGCGGGTGGCCGTGGCCGGGACCCCCGGTGGTCGCTTCGGGATCGGGGCCAGCACGTGGTCGGACGGGATCGAGCCGTGGAGCTTCGACATCCCCGCGGATTACGAACCCATGCGATTCCGGGTCTACTGGCAGACCGATAAGCTCATCTACCGGCCGGGCCAGACCGTTCGCTTCAAGGCCATCGTCCGAGTCGATGACGACGCCCGCTACACCTTGCCGACCACTCCGATCCTGCCGATCCGGATCCAGGATCCAGAGGGTCGGGAGGTTTATTCCGCCACCCTCCCGCTGAGCGATTACGGCACCGCAGAGGGCGCCTTCGCCCTGGCGGAGGAAGCCCTATTGGGTTCCTATACCCTCATGGCGGATCTGCCGCCGGGCCCCTACGCCCACACCATCTCCTTTCTAGTGGCTGCCTACCGACGCCCGGAGTTCCAGGTCACCCTGACCCCCGATCGCCCCGCCTACGTGGCCGGCGAGACCATCCAGGCCCTGCTCCAGGCCACCTATTACTTCGGAGGACCGGTCGCCGACGCGAAGGTGGAGTGGACCGCGCGCATGCGCCCCTTCTTCTTCGAATACACAGGGCCGGGCTATTTCTCCTGGTCCGACGTCGATCCTTACAGCGCTTATGAGGGGGAAGGCGAGGAGGTGGTCGCCAGCGGCAGCGGAACCACCGACGCCCAGGGACGGTTCCGGATCCGATTGCCGGCGGACCTGGGCAAGCGCACCGGAAGCCAGGTGGTGATCCTGGAGGCGAGCGTCACCGACCTCAACGACAACGTCGTGGCCGGGCGGACGGAGGCCGTGGTCCACGCAGGACGCTTTTACATCGGGCTGCAGGCGGAGCGCTACGTCGGGGAGGCCGGCCAACCCCTCACACTCACGGTGCGGACGGTGGATTGGGAGAGCCGACCGGTCGCGGGGATCCCGCTCACCTGGACCGCCTATCGTCGGGAGTGGTTCAGCGTGATGCAGGAGACCGACCGCGGCCCGATGTGGACGTGGACCTACAGCGACACGGCCATCTTCAGCGGCACCCTGCAGACGGATGCGGAAGGAAGCGGACGCTTCGCCTTCACGCCTCCCGATCCCGGCACCTACGTGGTGAAGGCCGAGGGGATCGATGGGGAGGGCCATCGAATCCGAAGCGCGGAGTTCGTGTGGGTGAGCGGGCGAGGGACCGTGGCCTGGCGCCAGGAGAACAATGACCGCATCGAGCTGATCGCGGACCGCCGGGAGTATGCCCCCGGGGACACGGCCACCCTCCTGATCCCCTCCCCGTTCAGCGGGACGGTCACCGCCCTCATCACCCTGGAGCGCGGGCGGATCCGGCGCTACGAGGTCCGGACCCTGGAGGGGAACGCCCCCACCCTTTCCATCCCCCTCACAGAGGATGAAGCCCCCAACGTCTTCGTCACCGTCCTGCTCGTTCAGGGGGTGACCCGGGAGAACCCAGCGCCATCCTTCAAGATGGGGATGGTCAGCCTCCCGGTGAAGCCGGTCCGGCAGCAGCTTCGCATCGAGCTGATCCCCGACCGCGACGTCGAGGCCGGCGCCCACTACGGGCCGCGGGAGACGATGACCGTGACGGTGCGCACGGCCGACGCGGATGGCCGGCCGGTCCCGGCGGAGGTCGCAGTGGCCGTGGTGGATGCCTCGGTGCTGGCCCTGGTGGACCCCAACGCCCCGCCCATCCTGGAGGGCTTCTATGCGCGGCGGCCGCTCTCCGTGCTCACCGGCGTGGCGATGGTTTACAACCTGAACCGGGTGACCGTGCGGATCGCCCGGGAGCGGAAGGGAGGCGGCGGCGGGATGGAACAGGCCTTCGGGGAGATCCGCCGGGAGTTCCCGGACACCGCCTACTGGAACGCCCGTTTGCGGACCGATGCCAGCGGGACGGCGACCTTCTCCGTGCGGCTGCCGGACAACCTCACCACGTGGCGCATCCTCGCCAAAGGCGTCACCGCGGACACCCGGGTGGGCGAGGCGACCCGGGATGTGCTCAGCACCAAAGACCTCCTGATCCGACCCAGCGTGCCCCGCTTCTTCGTCGCCGGGGATCGGGTCACCCTGGGCGCCGTGGTGCATAACGCCACCACCCGGACCTTGTCCGTCGCCGTCCGACTGGAGGCCCGGGGCCTGGCCCTGGAGAGTCCGGCCGCCCAGGAGGGGACCATCCCGGCCGGCGGCGTGGCCCGCTTCGAGTGGACCGGCGTCGTGCAGCCGGTGGAGGCTGTGGATCTGACGTTCTTCGCGGAGGGAGGCGGTTTTCGGGACGCGACCAAACCCACCCTCGCGCGGCCGGACGGCACCATTCCGGTGTTGCGTTACGTGAGCCTGGAGACGGTGGCCAGCGCCGGGATGCTGGAGACGGCGGAGCCCCGTCTGGAGATCATCGCCATCCCACCGGAGCCCGAGGTCGTCGGCGGGAGGATGATCCTTCGTCTGTCGCCCTCCCTCGCTGCGGCGACCCTCGACAGCCTCACGTGGCTTCAGCACTTCGAATACGAATGCACCGAACAGACCATCAGCCGTTTCCTGCCGAACATCGCCACCTATCAAGCCCTCATCCGCCTGAACCGGATGCGGCCGGAGCTGGAGGAGCCGCTCCGGCAACAGATCGCCATCGGCCTGCAGCGCCTCTACGCCGGCCAGCACGCCGATGGCGGGTGGGGCTGGTTCACCTCGATGGGAAGCGATCCGCTGACCACGGCCTACGCGGTCTTCGCCCTGGCCCAGGCCCGGGCGGCGGGGTTCGCCGTCGCCGACGAGGTGCTCGCCCGCGGCGTCTCCTTCCTGCGCCGATCGCTGGAGGCGCCGGCGGATCTGCCGGAGTGGAAGGCGAACCGGCAGGCCTTCATGCTCTTCGCCATGGCCGAGGCCGGCGCGGGCGACGCCGGACGGATCGTCGCCCTGTGGGAGGCGCAGAAGGATCGCCTGGCCCTCTACGCCCGCGCCTTCCTGGCCATGGCCCTCGCCCGAGTCCAGCCGGACCATCCGCTCATCCCCACCCTGCAGAGCGCGGTGCTGGAACGCGCGGAGGTCACCGCCACAGGGGCCTTCTGGCAGGAGCAAAAGATGGACGACTTCAACTGGAACACCGACACCCGCACCACCGCCATCGCCCTGCTGAGCCTCCTGCGCCTGGATCCGGACCACCCCCTCGCCTTCCAGGCGGTGCGGGGGCTGATGGCCGCGCGGCGGGCGGACCGCTGGGAGACCACCCAGGAGACCGCCTGGGCGCTCATGGCCCTCACGGAATGGATGGTCCAGACCGGCGAGCTGGAGGGGAACTACACGTGGACGGTCCGCTTGAACGATGCGTTCCTGGGCTCCGGAACGGTGGACCCGGCGCACATCCAAGAGACCGTCACCCTGCAGCAGGACATCGCCGGTCTGCTGCGGGAGGTCGGCAACGCCCTGGAGCTTTCCCGGAGCGCCGGCCCGGGTGTGCTTTACTACACCGTCCATCTGGCTCTGGAGGAGCCGGTGGAGCGGATCGCGCCGCGCGCCCGGGGCCTGACGGTCAGCCGGCAGTATGTGCGGGCGGACGATCCATGCCTGCGGGATCGGCGGCAGCCGTGCACGCCGGTGACCTCGGCACGGGTGGGAGATCTGCTCACCGTGCGGCTGACCCTGATCGCGCCCCGGGCGGTGCACCATCTCGTGCTGGAGGATCCGTATCCGGCCGGCGCGGAGGCCATCGATCCCTCCCTGAAGACCTCCCCGACGGCGGGGCGTCCGCCGGAGCTCCAGCGGGTGGATCCCTCGGATCCCTTCGGGGGCTACGGGAGGTGGGGCTGGTGGTGGTTCGGCCATGCGGCCCTTTACGATGATCGAGCCGCCCTGTTCGCCAATTACCTGCCGCCGGGAACCTACGAATACACGTATCTCATCCGGGCCGGGTGGGCCGGCCGGTTCCAGGTGCGGCCCGCGCGCGCCTATGCGTTCTACTTCCCCGAGATCTACGGCCAGAGCGAAGGAACGATCTTCGAGATCACCCGATGATCCACGAGCCGGATGGAGAGGGACCGGACGCCTCAGGACCTGTTCCCTCTCCATCCGTCCATCGGCCCCCCTGAAAAGTCCACGCCTGGACAATTCCCCCCACTGTTGTTAGAATATAGTTAGTTTGATTTTGGTTTGAGACTAACCCCACGAGGAGGGAGGGGATGTCCCGTTCGGTGGCGGGGCTGGCAATTCTGATTCTGTTCCTGGGCGGAGGCCTCTTTTCCGACATCCCGGGCGGGAGAGCCCGGGAGAGGATGCGGCCCATGGAGGACGGTTCTCCCTCTCCATCCGCCAGCCCCACCTTCTCGATCTACCTTCCGCTCGTGCTGCGGGGAGCCGGGACAGCGCCGGCCCGCCAAGTCAATGTGCCTCAGCTTGTCGATCCCCTGGGCGCAGAATTCTCCCGTATGGCCATCTTCTGGTTCGGGAAGGTCACGCCCGTCGCGAACTACGCGGACGTCCGCGCAGCCTACACGGCCTCCGAGCTGGTGGTCTACGTGGCGATCTTCGATCGGCGGCTCTGGTTCAACCCGGACCCCAGCCCCTCTACTCTGACATCGTGGGATGCGGTCACCCTGTTCCTCCATCTGGAGGGTAACGTCGGGAGCGCACCAACCCCTTCCTCGTATCGCTTCATCGGCGGGCTGAGCAACGGGGATCGCTCCGGCCGGTATCAGACGGCGGAGCAGGGCACCGGCACCGGATGGGCGGCCCGATCCATTTCGTTCACCGCCCTCGCTGGCTGGCGGGGGGAGCGCCTGAACGATGACGGAGACGACCGGGGCTGGGCGATGACCTTCCGGATCCCCTTCGCCAGCCTGGGGCGATCCGGCCCGCCACCGGAAGGAACGGTCTGGGGGCTCGCCGTGATGGTCCACGACCGGGATGACGCGGCCGGCACGCCGATTCCGGTCACCGTCTGGCCGGAATCCATGAACCCCAATGTGCCCGCCACGTGGGGGCGGATTCATTTCGGGATGCCCGTCTACACGCCACCTTCCGCCCGACCCGGGGGGACCGTGACCATCCGCCACGGCCTGAACGGCATGGTGGTCCGGGATGCCGGCATCGGGGGATACACGAACTGCGGGGATGGGCTGGATTACTGGACCCAATGGGGTGAGACCCCCGATCCGGGACGGCCGGACTTCAACATCCAGAACCAGGTGGACATCGCGGACTGGCCGTGCTTCTCGAAGTATTATGTGATCTTCCCGCTGGACGCCATCCCTCCGGGCAAGGTGATCCTCTCCGCCACGCTCACGCTCTACCAGATGGGGAACGCCGGATCGAACCCGCCGTCCTCCTGGATCCAGGTCCTGACGACGCGGGAGGACTGGGAAGAGCGGACGCTGACCTGGAACCGCGCGCCGCTGGCCTGGGAGAACATGGGGGGGACGCGAGTGGATCCGGTGCGAAACTGGCCCGGCTGGCCCGGCATTCCTTATACCTGGGATGTGACCCGGGCGGTGGCGGAGGCCTACGCGGCCGGCCAGCCCCTCCGCCTGGCCCTTTATTCCGCCGATGGAGATTACCATTCCGGGAAATACTTCGTCTCTTCGGATACGGAGGATTGGAACGCAGGAGGCCGCCCGACCCTCACGGTGCAGTGGGGAGATCCTGCTCCCTGAAGTAGATCTCCTGGCGTAGAGGCGGAAAATTTTTCGCCCCTATGCCAGGCGAAGGCCTTCCTGGGCCACGGCCCCGGCGATCCCCCGCCCGGTCCGACGTCCCTCCTCCAGCTTGTGGGCCGATTTCACGAACACCTCCACCGGCACTGGCGCCTCGGCGAAGATCCAAATGGCCTGCTCCCGGACGGCCTCCCGGAGGGCGGGATCTTCCTCGGCGATCTCCACCACGATGTCCGCATCGCTGCGCGGCGTGGCCGTCCCCGTGGCGAAGGAGCCGAACAGGTAGATGGCGACGACCGCGGGGCACTCCGCCCGCAGCCGCTCAGCGCAGCGGCGCAGCGCCTCCAGAACCGCCTCCCGCCGCACGAACCTGCTGCTCGCAAAATACGTAAATCCGTCGCGCATCCTCGAGCGCCTGCTGGGCCTCGCCGAAGGTGTAGTAATCGACCGGAGCGCCTGTGTCAAAACCGTTAGGATAGCGGGTTGGGATGTAGTGTTTATCCAGACGCTGGGCCGCGCGGAGGAGAGCGTCAGGGATCTGGACCTGCTGCTTCAGATCGCGGAGCAAACGTGTGAGGGAGTATCCCCACCCCTCCCCTCCCATGGCCAGAAACACGGCCTTGACCGCTTTCTCCGCCGCCTGATGTGCGGCAAAGCACGCCCAATCATAGTCCCCATCCTCCAGGGCTTGCTCCGCATGCCTGAGGTCATGCGCCGCTGGCGTCAGCCAGTCCCCCGCTCGATGACCCATCGCATCCTTGCCCTCTGGATGACCGGGCACCGCTTGTCCGTCATGATAATCCAGATTCGTGTGTGCTCCCTGCGCGCTGACTTCCTCTCTGCAGCCTTTTCAGAGGACAGCCGGGGCCAAGCTGGAAGCGAAGGATCCCGAAGTCACCCCAGGCTCCGCTGGTTAGACTCCTCTGCCTCGTCCGCGTGGATCCCCTCCACGTTTTCCTAACGCTTCGTTTATCCCAGCCCAACCCCCCTCCTATACGCTCGGCATTGAAAGATCCTGCCTTCGGGAGTCCATATTGATGCTGCTCATCGCCCGCGCACCGGTTCGGATCAGCTTTGCGGGCGGGGGGACGGATCTCCCCGCTTATTTCATGCGCTATGGCGGGCAGGTCCTGAGCGTCACCCTGAACCGTTACGTCTACACCATCCTCTCCCCGGCGCCCCGAGCAGCCCATCTGATCTCGGCCAATTACAGCCTGTTCCACCAGTATGCGCCGGATCGGGATGCGATGTGGGATGGGAACCTCTCTCTCCCACGGGCGATCCTGGAGGCCTTTGGCAGCCCCGGGGGGATCGATCTGTTCATCGCCGCACAGGTGCCTCCGGGCACCGGCCTCGGTTCCTCGGGCAGCCTCGCGGTCTCGATGATCGCCGCCCTGGCGGCGTGGAGCGGTTGGTCCCTCTCCCGGGCGGAGATCGCGGAGCTGGCCTGTCAGATTGAGATCGAGCGGCTGGGGATGCCGGTGGGGAAGCAGGACCAATACGCAGCGGCCTTCGGGGGCCTGAACCGGATCCGGTTCGATCCCCATGGGGTCACCGTGGAGCGTGTCCACCTGGCTCCGGAAATCCGTCAGGCCCTGGAGCGACGGCTGCGGCTCTTCTACACCGGCCAGGCCCGTCCGTCCTCCCGCATCCTGAAAGCCCAGCAGCAAGCCACGGCGGAGGAGGACCCCCAGGTGTTGCGGCGGCTTCATCTGCTGAAAGTCTTGGTGGAGGACATGGAGGAATGTCTGACGATGGGGAACCTGGACGGCTTCGGTCGTCTGCTCCATGAGGCATGGACCCTTAAGCGCGGGCTGGCCTCCCCGATTTCCAATGACTTCATCGATCGCTGTTACGCCGCCTCCCGAGAAGCCGGGGCTCTGGGGGGAAAGATCACCGGGGCGGGCGGAGGGGGTTTCCTCCTGCTGTATTGCCCAGAGGACGCCATCGAGCGGGTGACCGAGACGATGACCCGGATGGGCCTGAAACCGATGGACGTAGCCTTCGATGACGAAGGCGTCCAGGTCTTTCGAGTGGAGTGAGGCCATGTGGGGGGAGTGGGTTGAGGAGTATTTCAACGGCATCCATCGGGCGCTGGAAGCACTGCCCCGGGAGGTCCTGCTCCAGATCATCGCGCAGATCGAGGCGACGGCGCGGGACGGGGGGATGATCTTCCTGTGCGGGAACGGCGGCAGCGCGGCCACGGCCTCTCATTTCGCCTGTGACCTGGCCAAAGGCACCCGTCGGCCCGGCGCGCCCATGGTCCGGGTGATCGCCCTGACCGACAACGTCCCGTTGCTCACCGCCTGGGCGAACGACACGGAATACCGCCGGGTGTTCGCGGAGCAACTGCGCCCCCTGATCCGCCCGGGGGATCTGCTGATCGCCATCAGTGGGAGCGGCAACTCTCCCAACGTCCTGGAGGCGGTGCTCGTGGCCCGGGAGGCCAGGGCCTTCACCATCGGCCTGACCGGGTTCGAGGGCGGGCGGCTGCGGGATCTGGTCGACCTGTGCCTGATCGTCCCCAGCGCGTGCATGGAGCAGATCGAGGACCTCCATCTCATCCTGCAACACACCATCACCACCGTCCTGCGCCGGACGTGGGAGAGCACGGCGGTGGCAGTGCCGATCCTGAACCAGGAGCCATTGCCGGATGCGCGCCATCTTTCTGGATCGTGACGGGGTGATCTGCGAGAACCGGCCGGACCACGTCAAATCGTGGTCCGAGTTTCAGTTTCTGCCTGGGGTGTTGTCGGCCCTGCACCGCCTGGCCCAGGCCCCCCTGGCCATCGTGGTGGTCACGAACCAAGCCATCATCCGCCGCGGCATCGTCCCCGCTTCGGTGGTGGAGGAGATCCACGAGCGGATGGCCTGGCATGTGCGCCGGGCCGGAGGACGACTGGACGCGGTCTACTACTGCCCGCACCGGCCGGACGAGGGCTGTTTCTGCCGCAAGCCGCAGCCGGGCCTGCTGTTCCAGGCCGCGTGGGATCTGGGGCTGGAGCTGGGCCGCTCGTATCTGATCGGCGACGCCCTCACCGATATCGAAGCCGCCCGGGCGGCCGGATGCCAGCCCCTCCTGGTGCGCACCGGACGGGGAGCCGCCCAGGCTGAACAGGTCCTCCGGCGCTATCCAGAAGTCCCCATCTTCGAGGATCTGGCAGAGGCTGCGGCCTGGATCTTGAGCCGGGAAAGCCAGTGGATCCTGACCCCCTCATCGCGAGGCGTTTATGCGCCGTTGGCCCTCCCGCTGGGTTGAAGCGCTGGATCTTTACATCCGCGCCCAGTCCACCGGATGGGGCGCTTATCTTCTGGAGCAGTCCCTGATGGCGGTGCTCCGGGATCTCCCCGGGCTGTTGGGGATCGCCCTGAGAGGCATGGCCTATCGTCTGATTCTGAACGCTTGGGGTTTCCCCTACATCGCCCGGGGCGTGCGCCTCGCCCAGCCCCGGCGGATCACCCTGGGGCGCGGGGTCTATCTGGATGAGGGGGTTTACCTCCACGCCTGCCCGAACGGCATCGTCATCGGCGAGGGGACGGTGATCATGCACGGCTCGGTGCTCCACGTCTACAACTTCCGGGGCCTGCCAGGCTCCGGCATCACCATCGGGCGGCGTTGCTTCATCGGCGAATACAACGTCATCCGGGGGCAGGGGGGCGTGACCATCGGGGATTTCGTCTACACCGGCCCGATGGTCCAGATCCTGGCGGTCAACCATGTGTTCGCGGATCCAGATCGGCTGATCGCGGAGCAGGGCATCACCGCCCGCGGCATCGTCATCGAGGATGACGTCTGGCTGGGCGGCGGGGCGGTGGTCCTGGACGGAGTGCGCATCGGGCGGGGCGCCGTAGTGGGCGCGGGAGCGGTGGTCACCCAGGACATCCCTCCTTACGCCATCGCGGTGGGCGTCCCGGCACGGGTGGTGGGCAGCCGGCGGGAGACCCCCCGGCCGGTGGAGGGTCCGATCTTCCACGGCGGTCTCCCAGCCGTTCAATCCATGGTTTTATCCCGGGAGGGATCTCCATGAGCACGTTATCGATCGTGATCCCCGCCTACAACGAGGAGAGAGCCATCGGCGCTGTGCTGGAGCGGGTGCGGGCCGTCGGCCTGGCGCTTCAGGAGGCCGGCTTCACAGACTGGGAAGTGATCGTGGTGGATGATGGCTCGCGGGACCGCACGGCAGAGATCGCGGCCGCTTATCCAGAAGTCCGATTGATCCGCCATCCGGTCAACCGGGGATATGGGGCCGCGCTCAAGACCGGCTTCGCCCACGCCCGGGGGGAATGGCTGGCCTTCCTGGACGCCGACGCTACCTATCCCCCGGAATCGCTCCCGGATCTCTACCGGGCTGCGCGGGCCAGCGGGGCGGACATGGTCGTTGGATCCCGCATGGGCAGTGCGGAGTCGGAGATGCCCCTGGTCCGGCGCATCGGCAACTGGGGGTTCGCCTTCCTGCTGCGGGTGCTGGGGAGCGCCGCGATCAGCGACAGCGCCAGCGGGATGCGCCTGTTGCGCCGGGAGACCCTGGAACGCTTGTATCCCCTGCCCGATGGCTTGAACTTCACCCCGGCGATGAGCGCCCGGGCCATCTACGAGGGCCTGCGCATGATCGAGGTGCCCATCCCCTACCGGGAGCGCCTGGGGCAATCCAAGCTGCACCCGCTGCAGGATGGAGTGCGCTTCCTCCACGCCATCGTCTGGACGGTGATGACCTACAACCCGGTCCGGGTGTTCGGGATGGCCGGTTTCGGGCTGATCGTCGCCGGCGCCGGGCTGGGGCTCAGCGCCTTTCTCTGGCCCGGCCCTGGGGGCTGGCCCTTCCCCCGACTGTTCGCCGCGGTGGTCCTGGGCGCCCTGGGGGCCCATCTGTTCGCGGTGGGCACGCTGTTCAATTACCTAGTCTCGCTGTTCCACAAGCGGCCCATCCGCCAGGGGCTGTTCGGGCGCCCGCTGTTCCGCCAGCCTCTGGAGCGTCGGTTCCTGCCGCTGGGGCTCCTCAGCGTCGCCGCCGGCCTTATCCTCTACGGGTGGGCGGCCATGGCTGGGCTGACCGCACCTCCGTTCCCGGCCCCCTGGTTCGTCCCTGCGGTCAGCGCCTTAACTGTGCTGATGGGCGTGGACCTGATCACCGCTTGGATCCTGGTGCGCGCGCTGTCCGAGCTCAGCCAGCGGGAGCTGCGGATCCGCCAGGATCTGGCCGCCGGTGCGGTGACCTCACCCACGGAGCCCCTCCCTCAACCTCTCTCCATCTCCCACCCAGCGTGATGGGACGCAGGAACAGCGCGGTCACGCGCGAGATCGGCCAGGGAACGAGATCCCAGGAGCCTCGCCGGCTGCGTGTCCGGGGATGGGAGATCCTTCTGTTGCTGGCATGGCTTTTTCCTCTCATCAGAATCGAGCATCCGGCGCAGGGAGCAGGGGGTTTCTCCCTTCGTTTCTATGGGAACGGGGGCGGGGACATCGATCGGGTGAAGATCCCGGTGGAGGAGCGATCCATCAACCTCGGCGGGGATCTCACCATCGAATGGTGGATGAAAGCGCTGCAGGAAGAGAACCCCAGCTCGGCGTGCTTGTCGGCGGAGGGGGACCTCTGGATCTTCGGCAACATCCTCTTCGACCGTGATGTCTTCGGGCCGGGCGACTACGGGGATTACGGGATCTCCCTGGCCGGGGGACAGATCGCTTTCGGAGTGAACCGGGGAGGAAACGGATTCACCCTGTGCGGATCCATCTTTGTGGCAGATGAAAACTGGCATCACATCGCCGTCACCCGGCGCGGGAGCGACGGGCGGATGCAGATCTTTGTGGACGGAAGGCTGGATGCGACCGGCTGGGGGCCCGCGGGCGACATCCGGTATCGGGACGGCCGGAGCACGAGCTATCCGAACGATCCTTATCTGGTGATCGGGGCGGAGAAGCACGACGTGGATCGCACCACCTATCCCTCTTATAGCGGATGGATCGACGAGGTGCGGATCTCCCGGATCATCCGGTATGAGGGGGAGTTCACCCCGCCCCGCGCCCCGTTCACACCGGACGAGGACACCGTGGCCCTCTATCATTTCGATGAGGGGCCGGAGGGCCCATGCAGGGACACCGTGACGGATGCCACAGGCATGAACCCCGGGATGTGCCGCTATGGATTCATCGATCGCTCACCCGGACCCGTTTATTCCTCCGACACTCCCTTCTCGACCCCTCCTCCACCAGTGATCCTCTCGGGACCGGTGGTCTTCCCTCTGGCCACGAGCGCCGTGGTGACTTGGACCACGGATGTGGAGGCCACCAGCGAGGTCCGATGGGGGAACGCCTGCGGGTCGTGGAGCCGATCCCTGTCCGATTCAGAGCTAAAGCGAACGCATTCCCTGGTTCTGGACGCGTTGAGCCCCGGGGTCTTTTACTGCCTGCAGGTGCGATCGGCGAACGCCGGGGGGAGCAGCGACTGGACCCCCGGGGATGGCCTGGGGTTCACCACTCGGGCGGTTGAGTTCCGAACCTATCTTCCGCTGATCCAGCGCGCATCGGATCGGTAGCGCGGGATCGCCGGAAGGGAGTTGAGGTGATGGATGGGGACAGCGAGGAAGGGGATCCGGAGGATCGGATGGTGGATCCTGGGGATGGCCATCGGGCTGGCACCCGGGAGGTTGGAGATCGTGGCATGGGCCAGCCCGCCGGCCGCCGGGAGCTGGGAGAGCTGGACGGTGTCCTGGCGGGGGGAAGCCCAGGAGGTGCGGATCTATCGTCCAGCAGGGTTCCCAGCTCACGCGCCCTACCCGGTCATCTATCTGCTCTCCGGATGGGCGATGGGGTTGGGGATGTGGGAGCGGACGGACCTGGAGCAGGCTGCTGACGCGGCCCATGTAATGCTGGTGGCATTGCAGGGGGAGGATGATGGAGTTCCTTCGTATTACTCGATCTATGCAGGCCTCCCATGGCCCGGAGGATCCGCCTGGCAGGTGTCGTTCTACGACTGGTTCTTCCAGGGGGTCCTTCCCTGGGTGGAACGCCGCTACCCAGTGCGGCGGGATCCGGGGGGGCGGGCGCTGGTGGGGTTCTCCATGGGGGGGAAGGGCGCGTTCTCCCTGGCGGCCCATCGGCCAGACCAGTTCGCGGCGGCGGTCTCCATCGCGGGGGTTCTGGATCTCACGCGCCATGACTCCACTGCACTGCGGGCCGTTTACGGGCCACCCGGAGCTGATCCCCTTCGGGTTGGGGCGGATAACCCGATAGAGCTGGCAGGGAACCTGAAGGGGCTGACCCTTCTCATCTTCCACGGCGGGGCGGACCCGGAGGTCCACCCGGCTCACAGCCGGCGGATGCATGAGGCCCTGGAAGCCCTGGCGTATCCCCACCATTGGGAGGAGATCCCCGGTCTGGGGCATGAGGTCTCATCCCTGGAGATCGCACGGATCTTCGAATATCTGGTGCCGATCTTTCGGGGAGCCCGATCCATCCCCTATCCGTGGTCTTACCGGTTCGCGATGGCCCGGAGCCGCACGGTTTATGGGATGACGATGGCTAGGACCCGAGCGGACGCGTGGTCGGAGGTCCGGGAGGTCACGCCGCAGGGCTTCGTCGTTCGCACCGAGGATACGCTGACGGTGATCACGCCGGTCTGGTATCCGGTGGGTTCACGGGTGCGGGTGGAGGTGTTCGATGAGCAGACAGGAGCGCAACTCGTCCGGCGGGAGGTGAGGGCCATCGGGGGACGCCTGCGACTGGATCTGCCGGCGGGCCACTGGCGTGTGGCATTCCAGCTCATCCGCCCTCGCCCTGACCTCAGGCCTGCGTCTCCGAACCTCCTGGGGCGGATGTCCCGCAAGCCGCTGTGTCCGTGGGAGGACCTCATCTGCTATTCGGTGAGGGAGCCATGATTTCCATTCGCAGATCTCGCTGGATCGGGATCGGATGGCTGGGATGCGCTCTGATGCTGGGGATTCTGCTGTTCCTGCCCCCCTCCTTCAGAACACGAGCGCAAGGCGGAGGCGGCGTCCGGCTGGCGCTCCTGACGGATCCAGGGGCTCCGAACCCCTTCGGACCCTATCTGGCTGAGATCCTCCGAGCGGAGGGCTGGGTCGCTTACGATGTGGTCTCCCCTTCCTCCCTCTCCCCCACCCTCCTGCAAATGTATCCGGTCCTTCTGGTGGCCGAGATCCCCCTCAACACGACGCAGGCCGGGATCCTACGGGATTACGTGTGGAACGGAGGTCGTCTCATCGCCATGCGTCCCTCGCCGGAGTTGCGAGCTGCTATGGGCTGGAACACCGGCGGGACCCTCTCGGAGGCTTACGTCCGGTTTGAGCCGGGGCATCCGCTTGTTCAGGGGCTGGTCACGGAGAGCCTTCAGTTTCATGGGGTGGGAGATCTTTATGTCGCGGATGAGGTGGAAGTGATCGCCTGGTTTTATCAGGATCGGGATACGAACAGCGGGTTCGCAGCCATCGGGCGTGTGACCCGAGGGAACGGATGGGCAGTGTTCTGGGGCTACGATCTGGCCCGCAGCGTGGCCCTGACCCGCCAGGGGAATCCAGACTGGGTGGGACAAGATCGGGAGCCGGATGGGATCCTTCGCACCACCGATGTGTTCAGCGGATGGATCGATTTGGAGCGTATCGCCATCCCTCAAGCCGATGAGCAAATGCGGCTGCTCTCGCGGCTGATCCGGGAGGGCCTGGCTGCAGCCGCTCCCATGCCTCAGCTTTGGTATTTCCCGAACGGCGTCCTCAGCCTCCTGATCCTCACCGCGGATGCCCATGGGAACCCTCAGAGCTATTACGAAGGGGAGCTTGCCAGCATTGAGTCCTTCAACGCCCGTGTGACGTTCTTCCTCACTCTGAACTTCGATTCATGCCCAAGCGCGCCTGCGCCCGATTCGGTGAACGCATGGCGGGCAGCCGGACACACCGTTGGGATCCATCCTTATGTCGGCACGGATGAATGGGGGAACGACTTCAGGGATTTCCGGACCAGCACCATGCGCACCCGCGATCGCTTCCTGCGGTGCTACGGCCCGCCGCTTTCCCCCACCATCCGCACCCACCAGATCCGGATGGGGACCGGCTGGGTGGGCAACGCACGCGTGCACGCGGAGTTCGGTTTCCCCCTAAACCTGGATTACTACATGCGCGGCGACGTGACCGCACGCCCGGATGGGACCCAGGCCCATGGGTATCTGACCGGGAGCGGGCTCCCCATGCGCTTTGTGGATCTCAATGGGGAGATCCTGCCGGTCTATCAGCAGCTGACCAACATCGTGGACGAGCAATACATGGCTCAGCCTTTTTACCCGGACTGGCGTCGGGATGCGGATCAGGTCATCGCCATGATGGACGCAGGGCTCAACGCTTACTATTCCGCCTTTGTGGCCAACTTCCACGTGGACTATTACAACTAGGGGGAGATCCGGCCGTGGGCAGAGGCGATTATGGCGGCGGCACGATCTCGCGGCATGCCGATCTGGACCGCGGACCAATGGCTGGATTATGTGCTCAATCGGGATGCCGCGCGAATTCAGGATGTGCAATGGGATGAGACCTCAGGGCGCCTCTCGTTCGCCTTTGTCAGCACGCCCACGCTTTCCTTTTCTCATACGCTCTGGCTTCCGCAGCGCTTTGGAACATGGGAAGTCCGCGAAGCCCGTGTGGATGGCCAGCTCGTTCCGCTCATGCCTCAAACGCTCCGGGGGATCCCGGGGGTCTTCCTTCTTCTGAGCCCTGGCTCTTATGGGCTGGAGGTTTCCTTCGGGGGGCAAACGCCCACACCCAGCCCCAGCCCAAGCGTTATCCCGACGTCCACGCCCACTTCCAGCCCGACGCCCACTGGGACTCCAAGCCCCACGCCAACTTTCACACCCCAGCCGAGCCCGACTCCAACAGCGACCCCGAGTCCGAGGCCCAGTCCCACGCCGACGCTCCCACCGGTGGCCTGGATTCAGGGGAGCGGGGGATGGAGCCCGGCGTCCCCGGTGGCCGGCGAGCCGGTGACCCTGACCCTTATCCTGACGAACACCGGGCCGACAGAAGCGCGGGGGTTGAATGTCCGCTCCGTGCTTCCGCCCTTCGCCACTACCCGCACATGTAGCCCATCCCCATGCCAGATTGAGGCGGCCGCGTTGAGCTGGTGGATAGACCGGCTGTTGCCTGGCCAGGCGCGGATCCTGACCGGCGCTCTGGATCTACAGCCGGAGGCATTAGGGGAGTTCGCCGTCCCCACAGAGGTTTCTTCAACCGAAACCGTGCTGCAGGGGGAGACCCGCTTCACCATAACCGCTTCGATCACTGCGCTCGTTGATCTGATCCTGTCCGGCCAGGTGGAGCCGAACCCCGTGATCGCCGGCCAGCCGATCACCTTCACCGTGGTCCTGGAAAACACAGGGCCCAGCACCGCGCGGACCGTGCAGCTGGAAGCTTCATGGCCGCCAAGTCTCACGCTGGAGACCTGTGCCCCTCCATGCGCAAATATGTCAGGGACGCGCTGGGATCTGGACGCTCTTTCCCCCGGAGGACAGACCGTGTTTCGAATCGGGCTCCGCGTGGATCCAGACTTCACTGGGATCGCCCGCCTCAACGTCCAGGCCCGATCCGCCACGACGGAGACCGATCCCCATACGAATTCCAAACAATTTGACCTCCAGGTCCTAACTCGGTTCCGCTACCGTGTATTCATGCCAATGATCTTGCACACCGGGCCTCCATAAGGGATGGAATTCCTTCTGTCAAGGAAAGGAGTCAGGGGTGGCGACACGAACACAGGTTCCGGTCGTCGGCGAGGAGGAGCTGCGGCGCAACCTGGGGACGCGACGGATCCCGCCGTTGCCGGCGCCGCGCTTCCCGGATGCGAGCCCAGTGATCCAGCGGCTGCGCCGGCCGCGATCGCCGGAGGCAGTGGATGTGCTGCTGGTGAACCCTCCCTCCCCGGATGGAGCGGTCTGGATCCGCAGCCAGCATCGGGTCGGGCGTCGCTCCCGGGAGAACATGATCTGGCCCCAGGTGAGCCTGGCCCAGATGGCCGCGATGCTCCACCCCGATTACAGCGTGGAAATCGTGGACGCTATCGCGCTGCGGATGGACTGGAAGGAGTTCGAAGATCTGCTCCGCCGCAAGCAGCCGAAGTATTACATCACTCAGGTCACTGCCCCCACGCTGACCAACGACATGTATGGCGCCTTCCTGGCCCGCAGCCTGGGGGCCAGGACCATCGCCTTCGGTACCCATGTGACCCCCATGCCCATCCCTACCATGGAGGCCTATCCGGCCCTCGATTTCGTGCTGCGCGGGGAGCCGGAGCTCACCCTGCGGGAGCTCATCGACACCCTCGAAGGACAGGTTCCCGAGGGCCGGATGCGGCGGCTCTTCGAGGACAGCGACCCGGAGTGGTTTCCTCTGAACGAAGGAGAGGCCCGGGAGTGGCCGCTGGCGGAGAAGCTGGCGCGCATTAAGGGGCTGGTCTGGCGGCACAACGGAGAGATCCGCGTGAACGCCGATCGCCCCTTCATCCGTAACCTGGATGATATGCCGCTTCCCCTGCACCACCTGCTGCCGCTTTATCACTACCGGGCCCCGCTGATCCGTGGGCCTTACACCTTCATCGTCACCAGTCGGGGCTGCACGGCGGGATGCACCTACTGCATCAAACACGTGAGCTATCAATACTCCATCCGCCTCCGCTCCCCGGAGAACATCGTGGAGGAGATCCGCCAGCTGGTGGACCTGGGGATCCGCAACATCCACATGTATGCAGATCTTTTCACCATCAGCCGGGAGCAGGTGGTCGGGCTATGCGATCTCCTGATCCGAGAAGGGATCCGGATCCGGTGGACCTGCAACAGCCGGGTGGACTACGTGGATCGGGAGATGCTGCACAAGATGGCCCAGGCTGGTTGCTGGCTGATCTCCTGGGGGATCGAATCGGCCAACGAACAGATCCTGAAGGGCGTGCGCAAGGGGTATCGGCTGGAGCAGGCTCCGCAGGCTCTCCGTTGGGCGAAGGAAGCGGGCATCAAGAATTGGGGCTACTTCATCATCGGCCTGCCCGGGGAGACCGAGGAGACCATCCGGCAGACCATCGAGTTCGCCAAGTCGCTGCCGCTGGACCTCGCCCTCTTCCACATCGCCGCGCCCTACCCCGGGACCCCGTTCTTCTTCCAGGTGGTGGAGAACAACTGGTTCCGCCCCGGCACAGCCTGGGAGGAGGTGGATATGGACCGCTCGACGGTCCTGGATTACCCCGGGCTGCCGGCGGAACGGCTGGAATACTGGCAGAAGCGGGCCTTCCGCGAGTGGGCCCTGCGCCCCGGCCCGATCCTCACCTTCCTAAAGGGCGCAATGGATCCCGCGGTCCTGGGATCCGCTCTGGAGGTGGCCACTCGCCATGCGCGCTGGCTCCTGGGGATGGAGTAGATCACAGGAGGCGATTTCGGCAATGTCGCTTGCTCCCACTTCGACGCCCGGAGCCCCCCGCCTGCCCTGGCTCCCCACGATGCGGGGCCTAGCGATCCTGATGATCGTGCTCTATCACATCACCATCGCCATCTACGGGACACCCTGGTTCGCCCACCCTCGGAGCGACTGGCCGGATCCGGCGGCCCGGATCGCGCAGCTCCAGCCCATCCCTCAGGAAAACCCGGTGGCTTTCCTGCTGGCCAACCTGTTCCGCTATGCGGGCTGGCTGGGATATCAGGGCACTGGCGTGTTCCTGGTGATCAGCGGGTTCGGCCTCACCTGGGCGCTGGTCAGCCGCTCCCCGGCCGCCCTCCTGGACCGCCGAGCTTTCTACCTGCGGCGCTTCCTGCGCCTGTTCCCCCTTTACTGGGCCGGGCATCTGTTCTTCCTGGTCTTCAACAACCTGGCGGGCTGGCGGCCGTTCTCTCCGCTGGATCCCCGCTTCGCCCTCAGCCTGCTCGGGCTCCGGTTCCTGCCCGGGGTTTTCCATTTCATCTCACCCGCATGGTGGTTCATCGTCCTGATCATGCAGCTCTACGCGGTCTTCCCCTTCCTTTGGGAGGCCCTGAAGCGATGGGGGGCTATCCGCTTCGGGTTGGGCGCGCTGGCTCTTACCCTGCTCAGCCGGGCCATCGGCTTCTTCCTTCTGCCCGTGGACCCCGAGATGTGGTCCCGGGGCCTGCTTTTCACCTCGCGTCTGGGGGAGTTCGCCCTGGGGATGATCCTGGCCTGGTGGGCGGCGGGGGACCCGGCGCGGGTCCAGGGCTGGCTGTGCTCGCTGCGCTCCAGGCTGGCCCTCCTGCTCCTGTATGGGTGCGGGATAGGGCTCTCCTTCACGCGGCCGGGGGCTGTGATCGCGCCGCTCCTGGTCACCCCCGCGGTGAGCGGTTTCCTGGCCCTGGCAGCCCGGGACCTTCTGCCCCGCTGGCCCCGCGTGGCGTGGCTTTTCTCACAGGTCGGTGTCTTCTCTTATGGGGTGATGGTCTTCCATCAGCCTCTCCTTTGGGTGCTGATCATCTGGCTGTGGCCATTCCACATGCCGTTGCCGATTCGCATGAGCCTCATCGGAGCAGCCACTGTGTTCATCGTAATCTTTTCAGCGGTTATGGAGACCGGGGTGAATCGCCTGCTGGGCCGCTGGCCCTTCAACCGCATCTTCCCACCCCTCGGCCCTTACGCCCGGATGCCTGTCCAGAATGTCCCGCTTTCAGCCTCACGGTCCTGAAAGGAGGAAAAAATGAGAGGAATGCGACAGCTTCGCCAAGGCGGGTTAACCTTCCTCCTGGCCGGGATCCTCCTGGCCCTCTTGATCGGCGCGCTGGGGATCCTGAGCGGCACGCCCGTCCCGGTCGCCCGGGCGCAGGGGACCGGCGTCATCACCCACACCCGTGTGGCGGATTTCGCCGTGGGGTGCGCCATCTCCACCGGCATCTCCGTCGGCAACGCGGAGGGAGGGGAGTTACACCTCACTGCGAGTGTGGAGGACGATTTCGACGGCACCGCCATCGATGGGGCACGCTGGGTGATCAGCATCTCCAACCCGGCGGCAGGCCCCTATCAAGCCATCACACTGGCCAACGGCCTGGTCTCCCTGGATGGCATGTATCTGCGCTCGGTCCTCACAATGACCCAGCTCCCCCGCTTCTTCGAGGCTCGGGCCCGGCTGATGCGGATGCCCAACACCTCTGGCGAACCGGATCTGGGCTTCTACCGAGAGGTCGGCCCTGCATACAACCCATTCACCCCCACCAGCTCCATCCGATTGTTCATCTTAGGAAATGGCGACATCAACAACCTGATCGTGCGAGCCCGGGATGGCGATGGGCCGATCGCGGATGTGGACATCCCGGATCCTGATGAGACACAGTTCCACGTCTTCCGCATCGAGTGGGAACCCGAGGCCACCCGCTATTACATCAACGGGGTTCTGCAAACCACCATTCCATCCCCCACTCTGGTGGTCACCTCGTGGGTGTTCCTGTATCATCAGACCCCCTCCTTTTACGGCTCCACCCCCACCGACATCGACTGGGTGCGCGCTGGCCAGTATGTGGGGAATGGGACCTACACCTCGTGCCCGCAGGACGCCGGCCAGAAGGTCCGCTGGGATACCCTCGCATGGAACGCAGTCATGCCGCCAGGCACAACCCTCCTCTTCCGCGTCCGCACCTCTGCGGACGGTGTGACCTGGTCGAACTGGTCGGATCCCTTGCCGGCGGGCCCAAACAACATCCCCTCCACACTGGCCTTCGCACGATATCTGCAATACCGCGTGGAAATGAGCACCACCAATCCCATGCAGTCCCCTGAGGTGCAAGAGGTGGCGCTGCGATATTCAGAGCTGGCGGATCTCGTGGTGAGCAAGAGCGCATCCTCGGACACCGTCCTCGCAGGAAACGAGTTGACCTACACTGTCCGGATCACGAACAATGGGCCGCTCCCGGCTCAGAACGTGCGGGTGACGGACACGCTGCCCGGCGGGGTGACGTGGATCACGTCCACGCCTTCCCAGGGCACATGCACCACCCTCACATGCAACCTGGGGACCCTGAACCCGGGCGGCGTCGCCACGGTCAATATCCGGGTCCGGGTGAACAGCAATACCCTTGAGGGAACCCTGGCGAACCAGGTGATCGTCGGCACCGACACCCCGGACGATCCCGCCAACAACACCGCGACGGTCTCCACGGCCGTCCAAACCCAGGCGGATCTGAGCCTGACGCTTCGGGACGAGCCCGATCTGGTGATGGCAGGGGATCTGCTCACCTACACCCTGACCCTGACTAATGCCGGCCCCTCGGATGCCCGAGGGGTGCAGATCACCCTCACCCTTCCGAGCGGCCTGACCGTCCTCAGTCTCTTCCCCTCCCAGGGATCCTGTGCCGGCACCACCTGCACCCTGGGGGACGTGCCGGCGGATGGGACTGCCACTCTTCTCCTGCGCGCCCGGGTCAACTCCAGCACCCCGGCGGGGAACCTGACCCTCTCCGCCCAGGCGTCTGCCACCACCCCGGATCCCAACCCGGCCAACAACACCGCCAGCGAAACCACCACCGTCCAAACTCAGGCCGATTTGGCCCTGACGATGAACGATGCCCCTGACCCTGTGCTGGCTGGAGCGTGGCTCACCTACACCCTCACCCTGGCCAACACCGGGCCTTCCGACGCCCAGTCGGTGGCGGTCGATCTTGCCCTCCCCGACGGCGTGACGCCCATCGCCTGGATCCCCTCTCAGGGGACCTGCGCCGACACCACTTGCACCTTGGGCACCCTCCTCGCCGGGAACATCGCCCGCATTACTGTCACCACCCAGATCAGCAGCAACATCCCGCCGGGCACCATCCTCTCCGCCATCGCCCAGGCCACCTCCCCTACTTCCGACCCGAACACGGCCAACAACACGGCGACCGCCTTCACCACCGTCCAGACCCAGGCGGATCTGAGTCTGACGATTCGGGACGAGCCCGATCCGGTGATGGCAGGGGATCTGCTCACCTACACTCTGACCCTGACTAATGCCGGCCCCTCGGATGCCCGAGGGGTGCAGATCACCCTCACCCTTCCGAGCGGCCTGACCGTCCTCAGTCTCTTCCCCTCCCAGGGATCCTGTGCCGGCACCACCTGCACCCTGGGGGACGTGCCGGCGGATGGGACTGCCACTCTTCTCCTGCGCGCCCAGGTCAACGCCGGCACCCCGGCGGGAAGCCTGACCCTCTCCGCCCAGGCGTCTGCTACCACCCCGGACCCCAACCTGGACAACAACACCGCCAGCGAAACCACCACCGTCGAAACCCAGGCCGATCTCGTCCTGACCTTGCAGGATGAGCCGGATCCGGTGGTGGCGGGACGTCTCCTCACCTACACCCTTACCCTGACCAACGCCGGGCCATCCGACGCGCAGGGGGTGGTCCTCACGCTGACCCTGCCTATCTCATGGCAGGTGAATGGTTTCACCCCGATCAGCGGCTGCAGTCTGGACGAGGACGGGAACCGAATCATCTGTGCTATGGGAACCATGCCAGCAGAAGCTGTTCAGACGCTCCTCGTCACCGGGACCGTGCCAGCAGAGGTCCCTGAAGGCACGGTGCTGATCGCCCAGGCAGAGGTTCGGGCGGGGACCCCGGATGCGAACAGCGAGAACAACGAGGCGCTGGCTTCCACCGAGGTGCGAGGGGAGGCGGATCTGCAGCTCCTCCTCTCCGGGGAGCCGGAGCTCGTCTTCGTTGGCGAGGTGGTCACTTATACCCTGGCTCTGACCAACACCGGTCCTTCCCTGGCGCCAGGGGTGCAGGTCACGCTCACCCTGCCCGACGGTGTGCAGGTTCTGGACGCGACGCCTTCCTTGGGCTCTTGTGTAGAGGCTTCCTGCGCCCTCGGGGATCTCCCGGTTGGAGAGAACGCCACGGTCCGGCTGCGCGTGCGGGTCGAGCGGTGGACCAGCCCGGAGATCCGCGTCCGGGTTGAGGCCGTTTCGCGGGCGGTGGACCCTACACCCGCCTCCGCGGAGATCCAGACGCAGGTTCGCCTCCGCCTGTTCCTGCCGCTGGTTATGCGCGGCGGATGAGAGACATCGGGGGCCGGCCGCGCTCCCGGCGCTGTCCGGCCCCCATCCAGATGAAAGGTCGTGTATGGGTTCCATCACCCGACGCCAGTTCCTGAAGATGAGCAGCGCAGCGGGGCTCACCGTAGCGGCAGTAGGAGCCCTCGGCGGCTACCGCCTGTGGGAGGACACGGACGGAGAGCCTCTGCCTGTGCGCGCTCCCTTTGCCGAGCCGCCGGATCGACGGTGGCCATTGAGCAGTCGTCCCGCTCCGATCCTGCTGATCACGAACGAACAGGCGGATCCTCCCACCGGGGCTTATCTCGCGGAGATCCTGCGGGCGGAGGGCCTGAACGCGTTCCGGGCGGCCTCCCTTTCGGCCCTACGCATGGAGATCCTGGAGCGCTTCCTGATGGTGGTGCTCAGCGCGGGCCCTCTGGAGGTTGTCCACGGGGAGACGCTGCGGCGCTACGTCGCCCGGGGCGGCCGCCTGCTCGCCATGCGGCCGCCCTCTCACCTGGCGGATCTCTTCGGGCTGGAGCCGACCTCCGGTCAGACCGCCGAAGGGTATATCCGGATCCGCCCGGAGCATCCCCTGGGTCGGGGTTTCTCTCGAGAGACGATCCAATTCCACGGCGTGGCCGATCATTACCGGCCGGCTGGCGCGGAGGTCGTCGCCTTCCTGGCCGGGAAGACCGGGGATCTACCCTTCCCGGCTGTGACCCTGTATCCGTTCGGAGAGGGCCAGGCCGGGTGTTGGGCCTTCGATCCGGCCTGGAGCATTGCCCTGACCCGTCAGGGCAACCCCGATCTTGCCCATCAGGAGCGGGATGGGCTCCATGGCCTGCGGGCCCATGAGCTCTTCGACGGCTGGATCGATTTGGACCGCATCGGGATCCCCCAGGCGGACGAGCTGATGCGGCTGCTGGGCCGGATGATCACCGGGATGCTCTTGGACCGCCTCCCGCTCCCACGGATCTGGTATTTTCCGGACGGTGCCCCGGGGATCCTGGTGGCGACCGGGGATGCCCACAACATGCCTCCGTCGGCGGTGGAAGAAGTCCTCCGCCGGGTGGAGGCGCGTGGGGGGACGTTCAGCGTGTATTACGCCCCGCAGCCCCGCAATCGTCTTCAGCGTGCATGGCATCGTCTGCGGGATTGGGTCGATCAAGCGGCTGCACATGTCGTCCTGCCGGATCACGTGTGGCGCTGGCGGGCCCGTGGCCACGAGTTCGGGCTCCACCCCTATGTCGAAGAAGGCCTGGAGGCTGGCTGGCGGCGCTACTACGAAGTGTTCACCGGGATGGGCTACCGTCCGGTCCCCCCTACCGTGCGCACCCATCGGGTCCTGTGGAGCGGCTGGGTGGAGACCGCACGATTCCAGGCCGCCTGTGGGATCCGGATGAACCTGGATTTCTATCATGTCGGACCGATGTTTCGAAAGCCAGACGGGGAGTGGGTCTTCGGCTACTTCACCGGCAGCGGGCTTCCGATTCGTTTCGTTGACGAAGAGGGCCGCGTCCTGAACATCTACCAGCAGCTCACCGCCCTGGTCGATGAGCAGCTGATCGGGCGGACCTGGCCGCAGGCGCCACAGTTTCCGCTTCCCATCGCCCTGGAGATCTCCAGGTCCCTCATCCGCCGAGGTGTGGAGCAGGGCGAGGCCCTCGCCCTTCAGGCCCATGTGGATCCGTTTGCCATCGGCGGGGAGGCCGCCGAGACCCAGGCCCGCTGGCTGGAGGGGATCCTGGACGAAGCCGTCGGGTTGGGCATTCCGATCTGGTCCGCGCAACGCTGGCTGGAGTTCGTGGAGGCCCGCGATCAGACGGAGCTGGAGGAGGTGCACTGGGATCCCGAGAGGCAGGCGCTCCATCTGCGGATCCGCTCCCCCGTTGCCCCCGCTCGTCTCACCCTGGCCCTCCCCCTGGAGATCCCGGGCGGGCGCCTCCATGAAGTGCGCATCGATGGCTCCTCCGTCCCCTATCGCGAGCGAAGCTGGAAGGGCATTCCCTGGGCGTGGATGGAGCTGCGGGGAGGGATCCTTTCGCTCTCGGCGTTCTACGGGCCCTCCGGGTAAACGATCGCCTTGTGGATCCTCACCGGCCGGGGGCGCTCGGAGCGGGGCGATCCCTCGGCGATCCCAAGGCCCGTGCCGAAGATGATCATAAACGCCAGAGCCAGATCGATGAGGAAAAAGCCGTGATCCACCAGACCGTGCCCCAGGAGATCGGCCATCGCCCCGGCGGCCCCCCAGCGCCAGGGATCCCCGGAGATCCCGGCCCGGACGACCCGACGCCAGAACAGGACCTGCCAGGCCAGCCCGGCGATCAGCCCCAGCAGCCCCGTGCGCGCCCAAAAGTCGAGAAAGACGTTGTGAGGGTGAGAGAGGTTGGGCTCCTGCCAGGCGTCTGGACGGATATAGCGGCTCCGATACCAGTAGAGGAAATTGTCCGGCCCCACCCCGAAGAGCGGATGCTCGCGGATCAGGTCCAGGGTGCTGGCCCACAGGCGGGCGCGGAAGAAGACGGTGCTGCCTGGGGTGGCGGCGCGCCGGGCCAGGGCCTCCCCGATGCGCGGCGCCAGCGCTCCGGCGAAGAGGAGGATCCCTCCCACCGCCATGAGGATCAGCCCCCAGCGGACCCCTCGTGACAGCCCTCCCCAGCGATCCCACAGCCACAGCCCGCCCATCGCCATCAAGGCCGCCGGGATCCCCAGGAACCCGGCTCCCTCCGAACAGGTTCCGATCAGCGCGGCGCCCACCATCAGCAGGCCCAGCCCGGCCAGAAGGCGCCCGCGCCGGGAGCTCCCATTCAGGGTTAGGGCCAGCAGGAACGGGAAGACCCGCCCCAGATAGAGGGCCAGATTGTTGGGAGAACCGTAGGGCCCTCGGATGCAGCGCGCCCCGGCCTCTCCGGTGATCAGCCCCGTCCCCGTGATCCACTGGAGCAGGCCCACGCCGGCGACCCCGATCCCTCCCAGCAGGAAGGCCTGAAGCACGGCCTCCCATTCCGCCCGCGAAGGCCGCATCGCCCGGGCCAGGAAGTAGAAGAGCAACGGCTCCAGGATCACCAGGCGCCACTCCCGCCAGGCCACCCGCTGGAAGGCCGCCAGGGCAGTGCTCAGGGTGGCCGCGCCGAAGAAGATCAGCATCCAGCGATCGGCCGGCTCCCAGGCCCAGCGCCCCCTTTCCCCCCTCCCCCAGCGGATCCCGCGATGCAGGATCCAGGCGGCCGCGGTGAGCAGTAGCATGAGCTCGTTCATCGGGAACGCCTTCTGGAAGAAGGGCTTCGGATACAAATAGAAGGGGGCCCAGAAGGCGGTGAGCGCCAGGCCGAGGGACGGGCGTCGGATCAGCACCATCAGGAGCAGGCACGCCGCCAGGGCGGTGAGGGCCACCCGGGGGGCCAGATAGAAAAGCCCGCTCAGGGCCAGCCCCAGTCCCAGCCACCCCACCTCCCCCGCGCGCCGGAGCCCCCATGGCTCCAGCGAGATCCACCACATCCCGGCGTAAACCAGCCCGGAGAGCCCCCACGCGCCCCACAGGCCCAGCCGGTGGGCGATGGCCTGCAGGATCTCCTGCAGGGGAGGCCGACGGGCCCGAACCAGTCCGGTGACGAGCAGCCATCCCCCCATCCCCACCCCGAGCAGGCTCAGGGCCAGGGCGAGGCGATACCGGAGTGGATCCGGCCCGACCCCCGCGATGCTCCAGCCCACCAATGCCCACTGCCCCCAGCCCCGCTCGGCCTCGATCCGAACGGTGTGAAGCCCGTAGGGCAGACCCTCGGCCACCGGAACCGTGACCACCTCCGGGGTCGCGTAATCGGGGGAGGTGAGGATCAAATACGCGCCGCGGGCGTCGCGGGGAAGCCGGTTCGCCGGCTGCCCATCCACCGACACGTAAAGATGGGCGCGATACCCTCCCCGCCGGACGCGAAGGGCCAGCCCGGTCCCCTCAAAGGTGAAGCGCAGGCGATCCCCCTCCTCCCGGCCGATATCCGCTCCCAGGGCGGAGAAGCGCCACGCGCCCTCATACTGCGCGCCCGGCGGCGGCCCATAGCCGGATCCGTCCGCTTGCAGGATGGCCGCCGGGTAGTATCCGGGGGTGAAGACCGCTTCGTCTGCGACGGCCCGCAGCGCCTCCGCCGCCGGCCGGAGCCGCCCGCGGGGATCGACCATCGCAAACCCCCAGTAGGGATCGTCGGGGGGCACATTCGGGCGCCAGCTCTCTAAGAACATCGTCCCCATCCAGGGCCATTCCCGCCGGACCCGCTCGACGGCCTCCCGGATGTAACGGGCCTGGGTGGCCTCGTCCACCTGCCCCCAGATGGAAGGGCGACCGCTCCAGCCCGGCGGCAGGGCGTTCCAGCCCCAGTGGCTGGCCCAGAGGGGTTTCCCCTCATCGCCGTATCGCACCATGACCTCGCGCAGCAGGATCGCCCGGGAGAAATTCAGTACCTCCGGGTCCACCCGGCGGTCCTCCGGTCCGGTGTCGAAGCCGTAGGGCTTGGCAGCGACGATGTCGAAGGACTCCCGGGCGCCCAGCTGATACAGCCGCTCCAGGAACAGCCAGTCCGCCAGGTTCCACGGGCCCTGCTCCACTGTGGGGGCCAGGCCCGCCAGGAGGATCACCGCGTCCGGGTCCGCGGCGCGGATCGCGGCCGCTGCCGCTCGCAACAAGGTGGCATAGGCAGCGGGATCCGGAGCGCCCCCGCCCCATCCGATGGTCAGGTTGGGCTCGTCCCAGATCTGATAGAACCGCACCCACGAGCCATAGCGCGCGGCGAAGGCCCCGGCGAACCGGGCGAAATCCTCCGGATCCAGCGGCGGGGCCATCGGCCCGATCCGTCGCGCCGCCCATGCGGGGCTGCCCCCCAGCACCACCACCGGCTCCAGGCCAGCGGCCCGAATGTCGGCCATCACCTGGTCTGCCTCGGACCAGTCCCAGCGATCCCGCGTCGGCTGGATCGCCGACCAGGGGAAGAAGACGCGGATGCGGGAGATGCCCAACCCGCGGACCTGCTGCAGATCCCGATGGCGATCTTCGGGGTTCTGTCCGAAGAGGTAGAGGTTGAGGCCCACGCGGGGTTCGCCCGACCAGGGGATCGGCGGGGGGAACCCGGCGATGGTCCCCCGCCAGCGGGCGCGCAGGATCCCTCCTGTCAGCCCCAGGCTGAGGAGCCCCAGGCTGAGGCACAACCATCCGATCCCCATCCGCACGACCGGCCGCATCATGCCTTGCCCTGGAAACCTCATCGATCTTCCGGAAGAATCCTGGTCTTCGATGACGCAAGAGTCACAGCCATCGATCCGCGAAGGGGCAAGGATCGCCGGCCGCGCTCCCCGCCCCGGACGATCCGGCGATCCCAACGCGCGGCTATGGGCGGATGAGATGGCGCGCCACAAACCAGAGGTTGGCCGGACGCTCGCCCAGGCGGCGCATGAAGTAGGGATACCATTCGGTCCCGTAGGGCACATATACCCGGATGACGAACCCCTGGCGCGCCAGCATCACCTGGAGGTCTCGGCGGATCCCGTAGAGCATCTGGAACTCAAAGGCCTCCCGCGGCACCGTCCACTCCTCGATCCGCCGGAGCGCATGCCGGATGATCCGCTCATCATGGGTGGCGATGGCGATGAAGGCGCCCCGCGCCCGGGCTTCTGCCGAAAGCAGGCGTTCCATCAGCCGGATGTAGCTGGCGTCCACATCCCGCTTCCGCGGATACGCGATGTGGGGCGGCTCCTGATAGGCGCCCTTGCACAGGCGGATCCGGGCGATCCCCTCCTCGATCAGACGCTCCACGTCCTGGGCGCTGCGATAGAGATAGGCCTGGATGGCCACCCGGGTGTTGGGATAAACCGGGGCCAGCCGCCGATACAGCGCGAGGGTCCGTTCGGTATACGCGCTGCTCTCCATATCGATCTCCACCACCGTCCCGGCCTCGGCCGCCCGCTCCACCACGCGCCGGAGGTTCCGTTCGCAGAGCGCCTCCCCGATGTCCAGCCCCAGATGGGTCAGCTTGACGGCCAGATGGGGACGCAGCCCCAGCGCCGCCAGCCGGTCCAGGGCCAGCAGGTAATCCTCGGTCGCCCGCTCGGCATCCGCCGGGGACTCCACGTTCTCCCCCAGATGGTCCAGGATGCCCCGGATCCCCTGGGCTTCCAGCTCCCGGAGGGCTCGAATGCCGTCCTCGAGGGTCTCGCCCGCCACGAAGCGAGCGGCTGCCCGCCATACAAACCCCCAGCGCATGACCCGATGCTTCAGGGTCCGGTTTCGAGACAGGGAGACAAACACCGCGCGCCACATGGGAAGTCCCTCTGTCCTCAGGGATCACGGGGCCATCGCCGCTCACCGCCGGAAGTAGGCCTCCAGGATCTGACGGGCCACCGGCGCTGCGTTCTGGGAACCTTCCCCTCCGTTCCAGATGAAGACCAGCACCGATATCTCGGGCGCCTCGGCCGGCGCGAAGGCGACGAACCAGGCGTGGCTGGGCAACCGCCGCCCGGCGCAAAGCCCCATCCGGAGCGCCAGGTCGTCGCAGAACTCCGCCGTCCCGGTCTTGCCGGCGACACGGATCCCGGGGATCTGGGCCCGAACGGCGGTCCCCCGTTCCACCGCCGCCACCATGCCCTCCCGGACCACGGCGAGGTGCTCCGGGGCGATGGGGAGGCGGCCGATGACCTCCGGCTGGAAGGATCGGATGATGTTCCCCTGGATGTCGGCGATCTCCCGGACCAGGAGGGGCCGGTAGAGGGTCCCCCCGTTGGCGATGGCGTTGATGGCGTTCAGCAACTGCAACGGGGTCACCAGCAGATACCCCTGCCCGATCCCCAGGTTATACGTGTCACCGGTGGACCAGGTCTCCCCGAAGGTGCGGCGTTTCCATTCCGGGTCCGGCACCTGCCCAGCCGCCTCCCCGGGCAGCTCCACGCCGGTGGGTTTCCCCAGGCCGAAGGCCCGCATATAGCGCACCAGGCGCTCGATCCCCAGCCCCTCGAAGACCGGCTCCCCAGGCACGTCATAGCCCCCCGCCACTTTGTAGAAGAAGACGTTGCAGGAATCGGCCAGGGCATCCACCACATCCTGCCAGCCGTGTCCGGAGCGCAGCCAACAGAAGAAGCGCTGGGCCATCCCGGGATCGTTGGGGTAATACCGGTTGGGGATGAGGATCTCCCCGGGATCGAACAGGCGGGTCCGCGGGGTGATCACCCCCTCCTGGAGGGCGGCGGCCGCCACAATGGGCTTAAAGGAGGATCCCGGCGCGAACTGGGAGGCGACGGCGTGGTTGAGCAACGGCCCGAAGGGATCCTCCAGCAAGCGAGGATAGGCCTGGGGCAGATCCGGGCTGACGAACACGTTGTTGTCGTAGTCCGGGAGGCTGACCATGGCCAGGATCTCCCCGGTGGCCGGCCGCATCACCAGGGCCACCCCCCGCCGCGTGATCTCTCGTCCGGCGATGCGGTTCAGCTCGTCCAGCTTGGCCTGCAACGCAGCCCGGGCCGCCGCCTGCAGGTCGAGATCCAGGGTCAGCGTGACCTGAGCGCCCGGCTGCGGCGGGATCTCCGCCCGCACTCGCACCGGACGCCCTCGGGCGTCCTCCTCGACATAGCGGGCGCCCTTCACGCCCCGCAACCAGCGCTCCAGCGCATACTCCAGGCCGCTGAGGCCCACCCGGTCCGTGGCCAGATCATACCCTTCCGCCTGATAGCGCCCGGCTTGCTCCGCCGGGATCCGACCGATGAAGCCCACGACATGGGCGGTCAGCGCCCCGCTGGGATAGCGGCGCTCGAGGAAGGGTTCCACCCGGACGCCGGGCATTCGGACGGATTCCTCCATCAGCCGGAAGGCGAGCTCCCGGTCCACCGGCTCCTTCAGAACCAACGGGCGGAAGGGCGCCTCCCGGGCGGCGGCCTCGATCCGCTCCCGGAGCCCTTCGCGGCGCTGTCCGCGGGCGGAGGCCTCCTCGCGTTCCAGCGGCATGCCCAGCCAGGCGCTCAGCCGGCGGAGGATGGCCTCCCGCTCCTCCGGCTCCTCCGGGAGATCGCCGGGGACCACCAGGATCCGGAAGGCAGGCTCGTTACGCACCAGCAGACGGCCCTGGCGATCCCGCAGGATCCCCCGCGGGGCCTCCAGGGGGATCACCCGCAGGCGACTGCGCTCCCCCAACGCCTGATAGCGAGGGGCCTCCCGGATCTGGAGCTGATACAGGCGATACCCCAGCCCCAGGAAGGCCAGAAAGAGGAAGAAGCCCCACAGGAGAAGACGGAGGGTGGGGGATGGACGAGGCGGCGGAGGCGGTCGGAACACCGCCACGCTGTCCAGCGCTTCCGGTTCCAGCCGGGATGGATAGGGCTCGGACATGGCGAAACCCTTCGGGATTCGAAAGCCCTCTTCATCCGCCCAGCTCCGGCCGCTCCGGGCGCGGCCGGAGCCGGCGCAGGGCCGGATAAAGCGCCAGCATCCCCAGGGTGTTCCAGAGGATCTCCGGGCCGATCACCTGGCGGAGGGCGTAGCCCGGATCCACCGGATATTGTAAAACCGCAAGCAGGATCCCTCGAACCCCTTCCATCAGCAAGGTGCCTCCGGCGGCCACCGCCGCCGGCATCACCAGACGGCCCCGGAAGACCGGGCGGCTCAATCCGTGGGCCAGCGGGACCACGGCGAGCAGCGCCAGGGCGCTCACGCCCAGAGGCCCTCCCGAGAACAGGTCTAGCCAGAGACCCCCGCCGACCGCCCATGCGAGCCCCTCCTCCAGGGAGCCCAGGAAGGCCACCGTGGCCACCACCAGGAAGACCAGGTTCGGCCGCCCCGGCTCGGGGATCCCGAGAGGGATCCACGTGGCCTGAAGAAGCGCGGCCAGCCCCAGGACCATCGCGGCCCATCCGATTCGGTTCCGCATCGGTTGCCGTCCCTCATCCTCACGGAGCCGGTTCCATGCCCGGGAAGCTGGTGATCACCAACACATAGGTGATGCGTCGGGGATCGACGGCCGGGCGGACCCGGGCGCGCTGAAAGGGCTCGCCGCCTCCGGCGCTCAGCCGCTCCGTCACCTGGCCAATCACCAGCGCCCGGGGGATCTGCCCTCCGATGCCGGAGGTCAGCACGGTGTCCCCCGGGGGAATCTCCTCATCGGGGTTCACGAAATCCAGCAACAGGCTTCCATCCGGCTGGCCGATCACGATGCCGGTGGCCCGGCTGGTTTGCAACAGCGCGCTCACCTGGCTGCCCGCGTCGGTCAGCAGGCGCACCCGGGAGCGGTTCAGCCCGGCCTCCGCGATCCGGCCGATCAGGGCGGATCCCCGGGTGATCACCGGCATCCCCTCTCGAACTCCCTGACGGGTCCCCACATCCAGGATCAGATAGCGCAGATAGGGATCGGTCTCATATCCGATCACCGTCGCGGCCACAAAGGTGGTCTGTGGGTTCTCCCGGACGATCCCCAACAGCGCCCGGAGCTCAGCGTTCTCCGTCGCCAGTTCCTGCAGCCGCAGGTTCTCCGTCCGGAGCTCCTCCACCAGATCCCTCAGGCGCTGGGCCTCCTGGCGGAGGTCGCGGATCTCCCGCAGGAAGGCAAAGGCTTCCACGGCCCCTCGCCCGATCCCGGAGAGGAGCTGCTGCAACGGCGTGAGGGGGATCATCACGATCTCCTCCACCGGCTGGAGCCATCCCAGGCCGTGGAGGAAAAGAAGGACGAGGGAGAGCCCGATCGCCAGCCCGGCGTTCCATGGCCGTCGGCTGCCGGGACGCATGCCCTCACCTCGTGTGGCCGAGAAGGGAGTGGGATGAAGGTCGCTGCAACGGTGTGCCGCTCATCTCGAGGCCGCCGCTCGCTTATCGGGCGATCGGCTGGCCGATGCGCACCGGCGATCGGGCCGGCCGGCCCCGATCCAGCGAGGTCAGCACCTGATGCCAGGTATCCAGGTCCTCCAGCACGCGGGCGGCCCCCATGGCCACCGCGCTGACCGGATCCGGAGGCACCCAGCACCGGATGCGGGTCTCCTCGGTCAGCCGTTGGGCGAGCCCCTTCAGCTGGGCGCCGCCGCCGACCACCGCGATGCCGGTCTCCATGATGTCCGCCACCAACTCCGGAGGGGTCTCGTCCAGGACGGACTTCACCGTGTCCACGATGATGGAAACCACATCCCGCAGGGCCTCCCGGATCTCGATGCTGGAGACCTCGAAGGCATCGGGGAGGCCGGTCACCAGGTTCCGTCCGCGCACCACCATCGTCCGCTCCTCAGGCAGCGGGTAAGCGGAGCCGATCTCGATCTTCACCCGCTCCGCCATCCGCTCCCCGATGAGCAGGTTGTAGCGCTGACGCATATAGTTGATGATCGCCTCGTCCATCTCATCCCCAGCCACCCGGATCGACCGGCCGACCACGATCCCGCCCAGGGCGAAGACGGCTACCTCCGTGGTGCCCCCGCCGATGTCCACCACCATGCTGCCCCGGGCCTCGGCGACGGGAAGGCCGATCCCGATGGCCGCCGCCAGGGGCTCCTCGATCAGGAAGGCCGCCCGGGCTCCGGCGGCCAGACAGGCGTCGTGGACCGCCCGGCGCTCCACCTCCGTGACCCCGCTGGGGATCCCGACGACCACCCGGGGGCGGGGAACCGGGACGGGCACCTGCTGGTGGGCCTTGCGGATGAACTCCCCGATCATCTCCCGGGTGACCTCGAATTCGGAGATCACTCCATCCCGCAGGGGGCGGATGGCCACGATGTGCGCCGGGGTGCGGCCCACCATCTCCTTGGCTGCTTTCCCCACCGCCAGCACCCGACGGGTCCGTCGATCGATCGCCACCCACGACGGCTCATGGATGACAATTCCCTTCCCCCGCACGCATACCAGGGTTGTCGCCGTCCCCAGATCGATGCCGATGTCCAGAGAGAACAACCCCAACAGCGCATCGATCGGATTCCACACGGATCGTTCGCTCCCTCGTTTGGAATGTTTCCCGGAACCCCCGGCTGCTCCGGGCGGCCGGGCTGAATTATAGGTTTGCCCGGCGGGCCCAGCAACCGCCTTTCAAGGGGCAACGTCCGGGAAGCCCAGGCGTTCCAGGATCGCCCGCTGGCGGGCCCACATCCGGCGCTGAGCAGCGGGCGTATCGTGGTCATAGCCCAGAAGATGCAGGGCGCCGTGCACCACCAGCAGCGCCAGCTCCCCTTCCAGGGGATGCCCCTCCCGCTCTGCCTGGCGGGCCGCATACGGGAACGCGATCACGATGTCGCCCAGGTGCCGGACTCCGGGCCGGAGCTCCAAATCCATCGGGAAGGCCAGCACATCCGTGGGCGCATCCACACCCCGGTAACGCCGGTTGAGCGCCCGGATGCTCTCCTCATCGGTGAGGACCACGGTCAGCGTCGCCTTCCCCTCCAGGCCATGGTCCTGAAGGACCGCCCGGGCGGCCCGCCGGATCCCGGCCAGACGTCCCGGGGCCTGATAGGCCCGCGGAGCCCGGACTACGATCTCCGCGCGCGTGGATCCCATCCCGGCGGATCGAAGGCGCTTCACGATGCCGATCCCTCCTCACGCCGTCCCGGGACCTCCGGATAGATCAGGCGAGGATGGAACATCCCCTGGAAAACCTGCAGGAAGGCCTCCCGGATCCCCTGCAGCTCCTGCATGGTCAGGGGAGCGTCATCCAGCTGGCCCGACTGGATGCGCTCCTGGAACACCCGGTCCAGGATGCGCGCCAGCTCCTGGGGATCCTTCGGCCGCGCGGCCCGGACGGCGGCCTCGCAGCCGTCGGCCAGCATCACGATGGCGGTCTCCTTGCTCTGCGGGCGCGGTCCGCGGTAGCAGAAGGCCGCTCGATCCACCTTCTCCGGATCCCCCGCCTCTTGAACCGCCCGGTGATACGGGATGGTCACGCAGAGGGTGCCGTGATGCTCCTGGATGAAGGCCCGGATCCGCCGGGGAAGCCGGTGTCGTCGGGCCAGGGCCAGGCCGTCCTCCACGTGACGCATGATCGCCCGGGCGCTCTCGTGGGGGTCCATCCGCTCATGGGGGTTGTCCCCATCCACCTGGTTTTCGACAAAGAGGTAGGGGCGAACCATCTTCCCGATGTCGTGATACAGGGCGCCCACGCGCGCCAGCAACGGGTCCGCCCCGATGCGCAAAGCGGCCTGCTCCGCCAGGTTGGCAACCATCAGGGTGTGATGATAGGTGCCGGGGGCGCGGATCATCAGCTGGTGGAGCAGCGGATGGGTGGGGCGGGCCAGCTCCAGCAGATGGAGCGGGGTGGTGACGTCGAAGAGAACCCCCAGGATGATGAACCCCAGCAGGGCCAGGGTGGTGGAGAGCGCTCCCGCCAGCAACCCCATCCCCCCTACCCGCAACGCGTCGAGCGGTGGGACGATGCCGTCCTCCGCCATGGCGGCGATCCCGATCAGCCCGGTGATCACCCCCGCGCTCAGCCCGGCGGCCAGCAGGGTCTGGAAGCGCTCCAGGCGGTGGAGGATCAGGATCGTCGTCCAGTTGGCCAGCAGCGAGGCGATCAGGAAGGCCGGCGTCCGGTCGGCGATCAGGCCGAACCATATCGAGCCGATGGCGCTGAACATCATGGCCGGCACCGTCCCCACGCCGGCGGCCAGCAGCATCCCCAGCGTGGCGGTGGGGAAGGCCCAGATCCAGTCCGGGGCGGAGGCCCGCAGCAGCCGGGCCCCGCCGAGGAACAGAAGGAAGAGCCCCGCCAGACCCAGCAGGCGCCGGGGGCGCTCGGCGATCTCCGGCGTGACCCGTCCCAGGGTCAGCCACAACCCGCCGGCCCCCAGGGCCGCGAGGATCCCTCGGGCGAGGGGCAGCGGCCATGGCGCAGGGCTGGGGATCAGCCCGTACTGCCGGAGGGCCTCCATGGTCAGCGCATCCAGGATATCCCCCTGCCGCACGATGGCCTCCCCGGCGCGGATCCGCCGGATTTGAGGGGGGATGGCCTCCCGGGCCTGGCGGCGCGCGGCCTCCGTGGCCTCGACATCCAGTGTGCTGTTGGGCACGATGAGCGGAGCGACCAGGGCGGCCACCAGTTCCGCCTCCTCCTCGTTCAGGCGCGCGCTGATACGACGGGGCAGCTGCCGGATCACTCCGGCCACTTCGTCCTCCCGAATGGGCTCCCGCATCACCTGGTCCAGCAGCGCCAGGGCCTCCCCGGCGATCATCTCCCAGCGGGTGGCCTCCAGGGTCAACAGGCGCTGGCGCTGGGTCGGCGAGAGCCCATGGCCCCGAAGGGCCTCCTCCAGCCGGCGGGCCCGCTCCTCCGGGGGCTGTTCCTCCTCCCGGATCCGGCGGATGGCCTCCAGGGTTTGCCGAAGGGCCTCCACCTGCCGGCGGGCGATCCGCGGATCTGGGCCGGTGTAGATCGGGGCGATGCGCGCGGCCGCCTCCTCGCGGGCTCGCTCGGTGAGGATGGCACTGGGGTAGCTCAGCTCATATGGGGCGAAGAGGGTCTGGGGGGCTGCTTGCCCGACCTGCCATGCCTGCGCCGCCTGGGTCTCCACCGGCCAGGCGACCAGCGCCACGATCAGGACGGTGAAGATCAGCGCCCCGGAGATCCGTCCGAGCACCCGAATCCATCGGCGAAAGTCCATCGCGCGAAACCCGTCCCCCCTTGCCTATATGTGCTCTACGTTCTCGACCCAGAGCAACACCGCCGGGCGCTCGCTCTCCCAGCGCCCGCGCGTGCCGGGAGGGAGGACCGCGAGTTCCCCGGGCGCCAGGATGCCCCGGGCCGGCTCCGGGAAGCCGGGCCCCTCGCCTTCCAGGGCCAGCTCGCCGCGCAACAGCAGCAGGAGCGCCGGGCCCCGAGCCTCCCACTCCGTGGAGCCCTCCCGGGTCCGAACCGCCAGATACCGCACCCCGCTGGCCTCCAGCAGGAACCGCGAGGAACCGGGCGGGGCGTCCTGGAGGGCTTCGTGGATGCGCACGATGACGGGCCGCTCCCCGGGCCCCTCCCGGATCCGAAAGTCCCCATTCCAGCGCAGCGGCTCCTCATCCCGTCGGAACAGGAGGACCATGGAGGGCAGGCGGGAGCCGGACCAGTGCGCCATCCCCCGAGGGATCCAAAGCAGCTCATCGGGCCTCAGGGTGAACTCCTCCCCCCCGATCCCGAAGGTCACCAGCCCTTCATAGACCATGAAGACTTCGTCGAACTCCGGGTGGCGATGCTTCTGGACCTCCCCGTGGGAGCGGTAGACGTAAACCTGGACGCCACCCAGCCGGGCGACCGGGTAGACCTGGAAGGGTTTCTGCAAGAGCTCGCGGATCTCCGGGATCGAGGCCCTGAAGATCATCCTTCTCCCCCTGAGGGTTCTCCGCGGGCGCCCTCCGGAGGCGATCCGGCGGGTTCCACATGGATGATCACGTGCTGGAGCTCCGGGAAGCGTCCGCGCAGGAGGCTTTCCACCTCCTCGGCCCGTCGATGGGCCTCCACCACGGACATCTCTGCGCCGGTCTGGCAGGTGAGGGCCAGATCGTAACCGCCCTCATGGGCGTAAAGATACACCTCCCGGCACGCTCCGACCCCGAAGACCCGTTCGATGGCCTCCCGGGCGGCCGCCTCCAGCTCCGCCGGGATCTCCCGGCCGGCCTGCCGCGGCGGACGGGATCGCGGTTCGATGTGGGTGGTCACCGAAAGCAGCCGGGGGAACCCTTCCCGGGCCCGCCGCTCCAGCTCCGTGACCCGCGCGTGCGCCTCCTCCACGGACAGGTCCTCATCCACCTCCACGTGGAGGCCGATGTGATAGCCCTCGGGTGTTTCCACGCCGTGAAGCTCATGCACGCCCAGGCCCAGCCCATCCGCCAGGCTCCGGATCCTCACGCTCAGGGCCTCCCACTCCGAGGCCGGAGGCAGGCGCCCCGGCTCGACGTGCACGACCGCGTCAACCACGCCGGGGATCTCCGCTTTCAGGCGCTCCTCCACCTCCGTGGCAATGGCGTGGGCCTGCTCCGTGCTCATCGCCGGATCCACCTTCAGGTGCAGATCCACATACGTCGCGTCGGGGGTCCCCCGGCTGCGCACCTTATGGATCGCCCGCACACCCGGAACGGAGCGGGCTATCCGCTCGACCTCCTCGGGATCGACGGCCGCGCTGTCGGTCAGCACCAGGGCGGTGGACCGGAGGATCCGAAGCCCGGCGATCAGGATCACCCCCACCACTCCCAACGCCACCACCGGATCCAGCCATGGGACCCCCAGGCGGGCGGCGGCCAGGCTGGCCAGGACGGAGAGGGTGACGAAGACGTCGGTGCGGGTGTGCAGCGCGTCGGCCATCAGGATGCTGCTGCGCAGCCGTTCCCCCTGGCGGGATTCATAGCGGGAGATGGCCAGGTTCACCGGCAGGGTGGCCAGCATGAGCATGAACAGCGGCCCGCTGACCTCCGGCTGTCCGCCGGTCAACAGCCGCTCGATCACCCCCTGGATTACCTCCAGCGAGGCGAGGAGCAGGAAGAGGCCCAGGATCATCGCCGCGATGGCCTCGTATTTCCGATGGCCGTAGGGATGATTACGGTCCGGCGGGCGGGAGGCGATGGCGATCCCCACCAGCCCGATGATGTTCGCCGAGGCGTCCAGGCCGCTGTGGAAGGCATCGGCCAGGGCGCTCAGCGCCCCCGCCCGCAGCCCGATGAACAGCTTCGCCGCGGCCACCAGCAAGTTCGCGGCCAGGACGATCCACAGCACCCGCTGCACCTGCCGCTGATACATCCCGGATCCTTCCTGAGCCCTCGGGGGTGAGGCGTTCGTGGAGGCTACCCCGATGCCGGCCGGTGGAGGTTGCCCAGGAAGAGCTGGAGCGTGTCCACTGGGACCGGGAAGATGATGGTGGAGTTCTTCTCCACGGAGATCTCCATAAGGGTTTGCAGGTAGCGGAGCTGGAGGGCGGCGGGTTCGGAGGCGATCATGCGGGCGGCCTCCACGAGGGTTTGGGCCGCCTGATACTCCCCCTCCGCGTGAATGATTTTTGCCCGCTTCTCCCGCTCCGCCTCCGCCTGGCGGGCCATCGCCCGCTGCATCCCCTGCGGGAGCTCCACGTCCTTCACCTCCACCATCACCACCTTGATCCCCCACGAGTCCGTCGCCTCATCGAGGATCTGTCGCAGGTGCGCGTTCACCTTGTCCCGATGGGCAAGCAGTTCGTCCAGCTCCGATTGGCCCAGGACGCTGCGCAGCGTGGTCTGGGCCAGGTTCCAGGTGGCCGCCTTGAAGTCCTCCACCTGGGTGATGGCCTTCGCCGGATCGATGACCCGGTAGAAGACCACTGCGTTCACCTTCACCGTGACGTTGTCCCGGGTAATGGCCTCCTGGGGCGGCACGTCGAAAGTCATCAGACGCAAGTTCACCCGGATCACCCGATCGATGATCGGGATGATGAAGAACAAGCCCGGACCTTTGGTCGCGTGATAGCGCCCCAACCGGAGGATCACGCCCCGTTCCCATTCAGGCAGGATGCGAACGGCGGAGGCCAGTAGGGTCAGGGCGGCGACCAGGATGGGGACGCCGATGGTGATCCATTCCATTGAAGGACCTCCTTTCCGCAGGAGCTGATGTTCGAATTCCCCTGTCGTGCGGATCCCAATCTCATTGTAACACATTGGGAGGCTCATCCCCAGAGGTCCGGCCTCCAGCCCGGCGACTTTGCGGCCTGAAGCAACCCGGGTTACGCTTCCCCCCGGTGATCTCGGGGGATGGGGGAAGATGTTGATCGAGTGGGTCGGCAACTTCCATAGCCATACGCGGTTCTCCGATGGGACGGCCACCCATCTCCGGATCGCGGAGGCGGCGGCGCAAGCCGGCCTGGACGGGGTGGCGGTGACGGATCACAACGTCTGGGTGAAGGGGCTCCAGGGATACTATGGGGAAGTCCTGCTCCTGGTCGGCGAGGAGGTCCACGATCCTTGCCGCCAGCCCCAGGTCAATCACGCCCTGATCCTGGGCCTTGGACGAGAGTTGGCTCCCTTGGCCGCTTCTCCTCAGGCCCTCATCGACGCCGCCCGGGAGCAGGGCGCCCTGGTCTTTCTCGCCCACCCGGTGGAGCATTCCCCTGGATGGCTCCAGCGTCGGATGGGAGAGCCTCCTCTCCCATGGGTGGATCGGGAGGTCTCGGGGTTCACAGGCCTGGAAGTATGGAACACCATGAGCGAATTCAAGGCGCGTCTCCGCACCCCCCTGCATGCGCTCTACTACGCCTTCTTCCCCGCCCGTTTCCTGCGGGGGCCGTTCCCCGAGGCCCTGCGCTGGTGGGAGCAGCTCTGGCTCCAGGGGATCCCAGCGGTGGCCATCGGCGGGGCGGACGCCCACGGCCATGCCTATAAGTTGGGTCCCCTGCGCCGCGTGCTCTTCCCTTACGAATGGCTGTTCCGGGCGGTCAACACCCATCTGTTGCTGGATCAGCCCCTCCCGCGCGAGCCGGAGGCGGACTGGGCGGTGATCCGGGCGGCCCTGCAGGCCGGCCGGGCCTGGGTGGCCAACGATCTTCTGGGGTCCTCCCGGGGTTTTCGCTTCGAGGCCCGCAGCGGCCATCGCCAGGCCACCATGGGGGAGGCCTTGCGGCGAGCGGGGGCGGTCCGGTTCGAGGCCAGCGCCCCGCTGCCGGGGGAGTTCCGCCTGATCCGCTTCGGGAGCGGGGTGGTGGCCCGCGGGCGCGGGCGACGTTTTCAGCATCTCATCGCCGAGCCCGGGATCTACCGGATGGAGGTCTATCGCCGCGGCCGCCTCTGGATCCTGACCAATCCCATCCGGGTGGAATGATATGCGGATCCTGGTGACCGGCGGCGCGGGCTTCATCGGCTCCCATCTCGTGGAGCGTCTCCTTCAGGAGGGTTATGCCGTCACCGTCCTGGACGATCTGAGCGGGGGGCGCCTGGAGAATCTGGGAGCGGTTCGGGATCATCCCCGCCTTCGCATCCTCATCGGAGACGTCACGGACCCTGTCACCCTTCGGCGGGCCCTCGAAGGCGTGGAGCGGGTGTTCCATCTGGCGGCGGTGGTGGGGGTGCCGCGGGTGCTGGCGGATCCCCTGCGAACGATCCGGGTGAACGTCCGGGGGACGGAGATGGTCCTCGAGGCTTGCGCTGAGCGAGATCTCCCGGTCTGTCTCGCTTCTTCCTCGGAGGTCTACGGGAAAGGCATCCGCTGGCCAGCAGCGGAGGAGGATGACCTGCGGCTGGGCTCGCCGACGGTGGCCCGGTGGGCGTATGCTGCGAGCAAGCTGCTGGACGAGCATCTGGCGCTGGCCTGGGCTCGTCAGGGCCTGCGAGTCAGCGTGGTCCGCTATTTCAACGTCTACGGCCCGCGGGCGGACCCGGATGGCTATGGCTATGTGATCGCCCGTTTCATGGATCAGGCCCTGCGAGGGGAGCCCCTCACGGTTTATGGGGACGGACGCCAGACCCGCTCCTTCATTTACGTGGAGGACGCGGTGGAGGGGACCCTGCGGGCGGGGTTCCTTCCGGAGGCGTTCGGGTGGATTTTCAACATCGGGCGTGCGGAGGAGATCTCCATCCGGGAGCTGGCGGAGAAAGTGCGTGCCATCACAGGGCGCTCGGTGCCGGTCCGGTTTGTGTCGTTCTCGGAAGCCTACGGTCCCGGTTTTGAGGAGACCCCTCGGCGCGTTCCGGAGGTCTCGCGGGCGCGGGCTTTGCTGGGCTTCGAGGCCCGTGTTACCCTGGATGAAGGTCTGCGACGAACCTGGGAATGGTGGCGAGTATGCCGACGCGGTTGAGCCGGTGGTGCGATCGGGTTCTGGAAGCCGGGTGGCTGATGGCGGTGGTCATCGCCCCCCTGTTCTTCAACATCTACACCAGTCGGGTCTTCGAGCCGGACAAGCTCACCCTGGTGCGCTCCATCGCCCTGGTGATGGCGGCTGCCTGGCTGGTCAAGCTGGTCGAGGCCTGGGGGCAGCGGATTCCGCTCACCCGGGCCCTTGGCTTCTCCGTGCGAACCCCTCTGGTTCTTCCGGCCCTGGCCTCAGCGGTCGTTTACCTGCTGGCCAGCCTCTTCTCCCTGGTCCCTTACACCAGCTTCTTCGGTTCTTACCAGCGGCTGCAGGGGGCTTACAGCTGGCTCGCTTACCTGGTCATCTTCTTCAGCCTTCTGGGGGCCTTGCGCACCCGGGCCCAGTTCGAGCGGCTGGCCCTCACGATGGTGCTCGTCAGCTTGCCCGTGGCGGTCTACGGCCTGATCCAGCGTTACCGGCTGGATCCCCTGCCCTGGGGCGGTGATGTCACCAGCCGGGTGGCCTCCCATATGGGAAACGCCATCTTTGTGGCTGCGTATCTCATCATGGCCTTCATGTTCACCCTGGGACGGCTGGCCGAGACTTTCCATTCCATTCTGACCGCTGAGCCTCCTCGCAACAGCGATGTGGCTCGGGGAGCGATCTATGTCTTCATCGCCACGGCCCAGGCCGCTACCATCTACTTCAGCTTCAGCCGGGGCCCCTGGCTGGGGCTGATGGGTGGTTTGTTCCTCTTCCTGGTGCTCTGGCTGGTGATCCGGCGCCAGCGGAAAGGGCTGTTCGCCGTCCTCGGCCTCTCCGCGCTCGGGTTTCTTTTTCTCATTCTCCTTAATATCCCGAACGGGCCGCTGGAGCCCCTCCGCGGATCCCCCTATATCGGCCGGCTGGGCCATATCTTTGAGACCGAGACCGGCACGGGCAAGGTCCGTGTGCTGATCTGGCAGGGCGCGCTCCGGCTGGTGCTTCCCCACGAGCCGATCCAGGATCCCCAAGGCCGCCCGGATCCCTTTAACCTCCTCCGTCCCCTTATCGGCTATGGGGCCGAGTCCATGTATGTGGCCTACAACCGGTTCTATCCGCCGGAGCTGGCGCATTACGAGGCCCGTAATGCCTCCCCGGATCGTTCTCACAATGAGACCTTCGATGCGCTGGTCCATACGGGCCTTCTGGGCTTCCTGGTTTATCAGTGGCTGTTCTTCTCGCTGTTCGCCTATGGGTTGCGCAGCCTGAACCTGATCCACGGGGGCCGGGATCGGATCCTGCTTCTGGGCCTCTGGGTGCTCGGGGCTGCGGTGACAGGGCTTTTCTTCGCCTTTCGATTCGGCTGGCACTTCATCGGGGTGGCGATCCCCGCGGGGACGGTGCTGGGGCTTCTGGTCTACCTGGTGTTTGCCACCCTGCGGGCTTCCGGGGAGCCTCCTATCCAGCATCCCCATCGCTTCATGCTGATCGCCCTGCTCGGGGCGGTCCTGGCCCATTACATCGAGATCAACTTTGGCATCGCCATCGCCTCCACCCGCACCTGGTTCTGGGCTTTCGCGGCGATGATCGTCGTCCTCGGGGAGAGCTGGCTGATGGAACCTGCCCTGGTGCGCGCTTCCTCCGCGCAACCGGCAATCCCGGCGCGCAAAGGGAAGGGTGCTGCGCGCCGGCCTCGCCGCGAGGAGCCTCTCCCCTCCCTGTCCCGTCCGTGGTGGCCGATGGTGGCGGCCCTTGGCCTGTTGATGGCCCTGATGCTGAGTTTGCTTTCCTATGAGTTCATCACCAACCAGGGCCAGCGGCTGGATGTTCTCCCCCTGATCATCACCAGCTTGACTCGTCTTCCTCTACAAGGGAATCGATTCTCTCCGTTCATTCTGGTGATGTTCCTGTTGACCGCCGGCCTGGGCGCAGCGCTGGTGCTGGCCGAAGGGATCCGGCGCGAGTGGCTTCCGGCAGCGAAGTGGCCGGTGGCCCTGGGGCTGTATGGGCTGGTGGCCTTGGGAGGTTGGCTGGGATACACCCTCATCCACGCCGGCGCGTTGGCAGCCCTGATCGCCCGCGCGCCCCAGACTGTGGAGGATGTCCTGCGCCTGGCGGAGGGCGTGGCGGGCCTGTTCGACGGGCTGGTTCTCTTTCTCTTCGTGGTGCTGGTCCTGCTGGTTTTCCTGATCTCCCGGGAGGAGCCGGAGGCGGGGGAGCCATCGACCGGATTGGGGTTGCTGATGGCCCCTCCGGCATGGATCGCGGTGGCTCTCCTGGTCTGGACGGTCAACCTGAACCCGATCCGGGCCGATGCGATCTACAAGCAGGGCGATCCTTGGGATAAGCAGGGACAGTGGGAGGTGGCCATCCTGCTTTATCGACGGGCCATCGAGTATGCGCCTCGGGAGGATTTTTACCACCTCTGGCTGGGACGGGCTTTGCTGGAGAAGGCTTCCCGAGCGCCGGAATCGGCCTCCCGGCAGATTCCAGAGGGCGTCTCTTTCGAGCGAGCTTTTCAAGCGCTCACCCTGGATCAGCTGGTGCGCTTGTCCCGAGGGGATCTTCTGGAGATCACCCGGGCGGTCCTGGAGCGGGCGCGCGATCTGAATCCACTGAACACGGATCACACCGCCAACCTGGCGCGGATGCATCGGCGATGGGCCGATCTTCTGCTGGATCCCCGCTATTGTCGGACGCGCATCCATCTTCCGGAGATGCCGCCGGAGTTCGTCCGGCATGTGGAGCAGGCCAGCCGGTATTACGAGGAGGCGACCCGGCTCAGCCCGAACAATGCGGTTCTGTGGAACGAATGGGCCAGCGTGGACCTGTATCAGCGAAATGATCTGGATTCCGCCGAGCGCAAGCTGCAGCGCTCTCTGCAGCTGGACGATCGTTTCGATCAGACCTATCAGCTCTATGGGGATCTTCTGATGGTGCGCAGTGAGGTGGTGGCGGATCCCCAGGTCCAGCGGATGTCCATGGAGCGGGCGGAGGGTTTCTATCGTCGTCTGGTGGAGCTGCAGCCGGACCATGCAACGGGCTGGGCGGCTCTGGCTTACCTGCGGGATCAGCTGGGGAGGGCAGCGGAGGCCCAGGCGGCGCGGGCCCGTTTGGCGACGTTGCTCCAGACCCGGTCGGATGGATGGCAGTCTATCGGAGACTTTTTCCTGAGCCATGCGGATTGTGCGCTGGAGCGCTCGCGGGCGCAGCCGCTTTACCGGGAGGCGGCGGAGGCTTACGGGCGGGCTCTAACGGCCAACCCCGGCGCCCTCACAGCGGCCTTGCGGCGAGGGTATGCGTTGCGGGGAGCGGGGGATCTGGAGGGAGCGGTGGGAGTGTTCCGCCAGGCGCTGCAGATCGCGGGGGAGCATCCGGATGTCTGGCTGTTCTATCGGGAGCTGGCAGTGACGCTGGCGATGCTGGGCCGGAAGGCGGAGGCAGAGGAGGCGGCGGATCAGGCCTGGCGCCGTGCCCCCGCGGTGGAGCAGCCGGGCCTTCGGTCTCTTTTTACCCAGCTGGGCCTTTCAATCCGTCCGTAGGCCTTACTCGTCAGGGCTCACCCTGCGGTAAAGCTTCCACCCCGGCCAGGTGATCTCCAGCCGGAATCCGGTGGGAGGGCGCTGGCGGTAGCGGGTCTCCAGAGGTGTGGGGAATCCATCCTCCGTGTCCGGGACGAGAACGTAAGCGGCGAACCGGGCGGGCTGGCTCACGGCCAGGTCGAAGATCGGATCAGGGGGAAGGATGAAGGGGCATGCGGTGCCGGCCATGGCGATGATCCGATAGGCATGTCGATCATCTGTGAGCACGCTGCTGCAGGTCTGCGATCGTAGATAGGTTGCGATCTCTCGCTCCACGGTTTCCATCTCAGGCGAGTGTTTCTCAAACACGACGGTCCACCAGCGTTCCATCTCCCCCTGGCGGGTTGCGAACCATCCGGCGGGGATCTGGAGCAATGCCAGGAGGAGCAGGGGGAGTCCCCAGCGCCGAGGGGTTCGGGCGGGGATCCCGGAGAGGGCAAAGAGGATCCAGAGGCTCAGGCTCAGTTCGCGGGGGAAGGCCCAGCCCAGGTTCCAGGCGATCAGGTTCAGGGCCAGGGGGATCAGGTAGGCGGGCAGGCGTCGGGGCTGTCGCCGCGCGATCAGCAGGCCGGTCCCGATATATAGGGGGGTGCTGATCAGTCTTTCCAGGATCTCTCGACCCATGGGAGCGGGAGAAAGGAACGCTTCCTCCGGGCGCAGGGCGGCCAGCAGGCTGGAGCCTGGCTCATAGAGGAATCCCAGTGGCGCGCCGGTGAACAGCCATGCCAGATACATCCATGCGCCGACGGATAAGGCGGAGGGGAAGAGCATGACCAGCAGGATGGCGATCCCATGTCGGATCCCGTGCAGGCGTGTGAAGAGGGGGGTGGAGAGGGCGAAGGCGATGGCGAAGGCGGGGGCATAGAAGCTGGCATAAAAGCTGAATCCGATCAGTAAAGCGGAGAGGAAGGCGGCGTCGGTCCGCCCATGCCGGGTGAATGCCAAATACAAGCGCCAGGACCAGAAGAAGAGAAGCAGGGCGCAGATCATCCCCAGACGCTGGGTGGCCAGGAACAGGCTGGTGGGGGTGGCGATGGCGCTCAGCAGGAGTCCGGCTCGGATCCAGGCGGGAAAGGAGAGGATTTCGAGGCGTTTCCACACGCTCCAGGCCAGCAGGCCTCCGAGGAGGCTGGCCAGGGCGGTGGCGGTTGTCGGGGAGGGATGGATGAGAAGCATCAGGGCGGGTAATGGCGGGTAGGCGAATCCGATCCATTCCACCCGTCCTCGATCCCGGATCAGCAGGGCCTTCTCGATGAGATGGGCGTGTTCGTTGCTCAGGAACCCGACCTGGAGTGTTGCCAGCCCGGTGATGAGAAAGGGCGTGCTCAGGATCCCGATGGTGAGCCCCTCTCGGAGTCTCTCCATCCAGGGATGTGCGCGGCTGTTCATGCTCAGGGTTCTACCGCCGTAGCCAGTGGCTGATCCCATGGCGGGTTTTCTCCCAGTAGAAGGGCCGGGTGAAGAGCTGCCAGAGCGCCTTGTAGGCGGCGATACTGTGCAGAACCCAGTATACAGGCGTCAGCAAGGCCCATGGGATCAGGTCATAATTCCCTCGTTTGAAGCCGGCCAGCATGTTCAGGTAAATTGCGATGGCGTTGCCAAACAGTAGATTCAAGAGACTGATGTAAAGAACCGGGGGTGGGAAGAAGGGATCCAGGGTGCGGGTTTGTGTGATGATCCACCATAGGAACATGGCCCACATCCAGGGCGCGGACAGAAAGGTCAGTGGGGTTCCGCCCACCAGCAGGAGGAAGCCGGCAGCTTTCCGGAGCCCCACGCGTCGGATCAGCTGCCATGGGTTTCGCGTGTGAACTAGGGTGGTTTGCATGTAGCCTTTGATCCAGCGGGAGCGCTGGCGGATCCAGTTTCTGACCTGAGTGTTGGCCTCTTCGTAGGTGGTGCTGGGGATGACCCCAACCTCCCAGCCCTCTACGGCGGCCCGGATCCCCAGGTCAGCGTCCTCGGTGACGTTGAAAGGATCCCAGCCGCCGAGCATGCGCAGCCGTTCGGTGGGGAAATGATTGCTGGTCCCGCCAAGAGGAATCGGTAGCCCCAGTCGGTGTAGACCGGGAAGCATGTAGTCGAACCAGTATGAGTATTCCAGGGTGAACATGCGGGTCAGGAAGTTCTCTCTTGCGTTGAAATAGTTCAAGGCGGCCTGGACGCATGCGAGCCGTTCTCCGCCTTTCCGGAAGGCTAGCACGGCTTTCTTCAGCTGGTCAGGTTCTGGCTGATCCTCTGCGTCGTAGATCACTAGGTAATCCCCCGTGGCAAAGAACAGGCCGACGTTGCAGGCTTTGGGTTTCGTCCGGGGAATTGCGTTCGGGATCCGGATGAAGTAGACGTTCCCGGGAGGGCGCGCGGCTTTGGCTGCCTCCAGGGTTTCTTGGTCATCTTCCTCCAGCAGGAGGAGGATCTCCAGCTTTTCCCTCGGGTAATCCAGGCGGGCCAGATTGGTCAGCAACGTCTGGATGATCTCGGCCTCCCGATATACCGGAACCAGGATCGTGTAGCGAGGAAGCTCGTCATCTTTCAAGGTCCGGATGTCTTCTTCCCGGATTGCGATCTCCCGCTCGTAGCGGGCGCCTACCATTGAGACGGCGAATTTGAAGAGAATGCTTGCGAGGAAAAAGATATTGATCGCAGCATTGATGGCGATCAGGGTTGCTCGGGGGGCGATGCCCAGGGCGAGGAGAGTTCCGACGAGAAGCAGCGTCATGACTAAGAACTGACCGCGGGTGAAAACCGTGTGGGCGGACTCCTCTGGCCGGCGGTAGCAAAGGCCATAGGTGGCGGTGGTGAGGATCTCCGTTCGGAAGGCTCGAAGCAGGATCTGCCGGATATCCCATTCAGTGGTGGCTCGGATCCGGGCGATGGGTTGTCCGAACAAGCGTTGGGCTTCTTCCAGGACGATGGGGTCCGGCCGGCGAGCAGTGGCGATCTCCAGGCCTTCTTCTAGCTGGCGGAGGGGGATCAACTGGTGGGCCAGCATCTGCTCCGGTGGGAACTGGTGGAGCAGTTCCATGTCGGGAGGCTCCTGGAGGAGGTCCACAAAGGGGATTCCCCAGAGCTCGGCCAGCGTGCGGTAGAGGTCGTAGCGGCGCACCAGGCCGCGGGACAGGAGGATCTGTCCGAGCGGCTCCCGGGTGCGGGCCTGGATCTCCAGCGCCCATTCCAGATCTTCCGGGCGGAGCAGGCCGCGGGCGACCAGCGCCTCCCCCAGTCGAAGCGGACGATGAGAAGTCTGTTCCAGAATGCCTTCCATGGCTGGAGATCGTTGGCCCGGGATTGCGAGGGTTTGGGATGCTGGAATCGAAGGCCATCGATGGATTCTGTATGGCTATGCGAACCCGTTCTGGGCTGGCCCTTCGGCCCTCTTTATCCAGATCCCGGTTTATGACTATGCGAATCCGCGGGGCGCCCGGACCCCTCTAAACCCGCCGGCCGCCTCCGCACGACCCGCGGATACGCCCAGATCAAAAACCCCAGCACCCCCACCAGCACCACCCCCAGTGCCCACGGCCAGAGTCGCTCCCACACCCCTCCCCCCACCGGCGGCAACGGCTCCACTCGCCACCCACTCCCCCGCACCCGCCACGCCACCGGCTCGCTCCCCACCGGCCACAGCCACACATCCCCCTGTAACCCAAACCACCCCAGCTCCCGGTCCATCCCCTCCACCCATCGGCCGAGATCCACCTCCCGCCCCCATCGCGTCAGCACCAGCACCTCCCTCCCCCGATCCTCGAAGGCCTCCAGAACCAGAAACGCACGCCCCGGATCCACCCGGAACCCCTCCCGCCCGTCCACATCCACCAACCGAAACGGACGAGGATCCAGCGGCAGATCCAGGCCCGCCAGCCCCTCCGCCTCCTCCGTGATCAGCGCCAGCCCCCCGGAGGTCCGCACCGCCTCCTCCCATGGACGCACCTCCGGACGCAGGGGACGACGCGTCGCCTGCTGCAACATCACCACCAGATCCGCCGCCGCCTGAAGGGTCGACGCGTTCAGCGGACGCAGGCCCACCCCAAACCCCGGCATCAAGCTCTGGGGGAAGCGCTCGAAGCCCGGCGGCAGATTCTGCCCCCGCTGAAACTCCAGGCTCGAGCGCCCATCGATGAACACCATGATCGGATGCGCCCCCACCCGACACTCCCCTCCCGGCGGCGTGTAATCCACCCGGACGCTCACTGTGTTGTCCCGCCGCCACAACCCATCCGGAAACGCGATCCGCCGATCGAAGGCGCCGACCGGCAGCGGCTCCGCCGCCACCAGCCCCCCGTTCAGGAAGACCAACAGGCTCGCCGTCCCACCCTCCGGAACCGGGGTGGCGCGGCCGACGAGGCGCAGGCGCACTCCTCGAACCGGGCCGCCGAGATCCGCCTGGGAGAGGAACAGCCGGGCCTCCATCGGCCCCGAACCCCGCATCTGAATCTGAGGCCAGCCGAGCTCGGCCAGGGTCACCGGCCCGGATATGCCCTCCTCAGCGGGAGCGATCCGTTGCGGGATCACCTCCGGAAACGCCATCACCTCCCCATACCGGATCACCCCCTCCGCCAGCTCCACCACCCGCTCCGGTGGGGCCTGGATCTCCAGAGCCGGGAACGCGTCCTCCGCATCGAAACGCAGACGAAGGCGAGCCTCCCCCCGGCGGATCTCGATCCGACGACGCCAGGGATCCGCTGCGCCTGCAAAGGCCCCCTCCCCCAACTGAATGGAGACCGTCAGGGGATGCCGGCCGGCCAAACGCGCGCCGAGGGCGACCAAGCGCAAGGCCGCCGTCGCCTCTTCCGGCCCGGGATCCGCGGGAAGGTTGATCTCCAGCACGCGCAGATCCGGCGGCCAGAATCCGGCGATCGTCCGGGGCGGCTCCGGGGATCCTTCCAGACGCACCCGCAGGTCCTCCAGCTCCACCCGCTCGCTGGAGCCCGCCGCGCAGATGTCCAGCCGCGGCGGGGGGATCAGCCGCCACACCAGCGTCAACCGCCCCCGGGTCACCGGCGCCCCCCGCAAGGAGACCGTCAACGTCCGCTCGGCCAGCCCCAGCGGGACCCAGGTCAACGTGCGCACGCCATCCCCGATCTCCAGCCGCCCGCCGTTCAGGCCGGGCGTGCTGCGCAGGCGACCGATCAGCTCGACCGGCCGCAGGCCCTGCGGCACCGGGATCGTCACCCACTGCTCCCCGGAAGGCGCGCTCAGCACCAGAGGCTCCGAAACCCCCAGCTCCCGGAGGGAGATCTCCCATGCCGCCGGCGAACCCTCCTGAAGGGGACTCGTCGGGATCGAAAGGGAAGGGAAACGCACGAAGCCCACCAGAGACAAGGCAAGGACCCAACGTTTGGCTGATTGCTTCAACGCTCTCATGGGACCCACCGTTCCAGATGATGAGTGCAGGATCATGCCCTCCAACTGTAGACATTATAGACAAACCCTCAAGCCAGGCGCTTATCTTCGGATCTGTCCACAGCTTCACGTTTGCTCCCTCCATCTCCAAGAAAGGGAACATAGGGCTGTCCGGCCCGAGAGGATGGCGGAGTGCCCGCTCGCCCGTTTGGATTATCATGAGAGTGACGAGCTCTCACCCTCAAGCATCAGGAGACCGGCCGATGCGGTTCGCGGAGCTGGTGGAGTATTTCGAGCGATTGGAGGCCACGACCAAGCGCCTGGAGATGTTCGATATCCTCAGCGAGCTCTTCCGGGCGTGCGACCGGGAGGAGATCGACAAAGTGGTCTACTTCTGCCAGGAGCAGCTGCTGCCGCCCTTCCGCGGGGTTGAGATCGGCATGGCCGAGAAGCTGATCCTGCGGGCCATCGCCCGGGCCACCGAGGCAACGGAGGCGCAGGTCAGCCGGCTGAACAAGGAGCGCGGGGATCCGGGGCTGGTGGTCGAGGAGCTGCTCCGACAGCGGAACGCCCGCTCCGCCGGCCTCCGTGTCTCGGAGGTCTATGAGACCCTCCTGCGCATTGCGGAGACCACCGGGGAGGGCAGCGTGGAGCGCAAGGTGGGGATGCTGGCGGAGCTCCTCCAGGCCTCCTCCCCCAAGGAGGCCCGCTACATCGCCCGCTTCGTCCTGGGGCGCTTGCGTCTGGGCGTGGGCGACCCTACCATCCTGGACGCTCTGTCGAAGGCGGTGGCCGGCGACCGCAGCCTGCGCCCGGAGCTGGAGCGGGCGTATAACCTGTGCTCCGACCTGGGCCTGGTGGCCCGCACCCTCTTCGAGCAGGGCATCGAGGGGATCCGCGCCTTCCGCATCCGCGTCGGGCATCCGATCCGCCCTGCCCTGGCCGAGCGGCTCCCCAGCGCCGAGGAAATCGTCGGGAAGCTGGGCCGGTGCGCCGTCGAGGTGAAGCTGGATGGGTTCCGCTGTCAGATCCACAAGGACGGGGACCGGGTGGAGATCTTCTCCCGAAACCTGGAGCGCACCACCCCCATGTTCCCCGAGCTCATCGAAGCGGTCCGCCAGCAGATCGACGCCCGGGAGGCCATCCTGGAGGGCGAGGCGGTGGCCGTCAACGAGGAGACCGGCGAGATCTATCCTTTCCAGGTGACCGTCCAGCGCAAGCGCAAGCATGGTGTGGAGGAGATGATGCGGGAATACCCGCTGGTCCTGTTCGCCTTCGATCTCCTCTACGCCGACGGCCACGATTACACCCCGGAGTCCTACTCCGCGCGCTTCGAGGCCCTCTCCCGGCGGATCCGTCCCGACGGCCGCATCCGCCTGGTGGATCGCATCGTCACGGACGACCCGCGGGCGATCCAGCGGTTTTTCGACGAGGCCATCGCCCGGGGCATGGAGGGGATCGTGGCCAAGCGCCTGGACGCCCCCTATCAGGCGGGGGCCCGCGGGTTCCACTGGATCAAGCTCAAGCGCTCCTACAAAGGCGAGCTGACGGATACCATCGACGTCGTGGTGGTAGGTTACTTCCGGGGTCGGGGGATGCGAGCGAAGCTCGGCATCGGGGCCCTGCTGGGTGCGGTTTACGATCCCGATTCGGACACCTTCAAGACGGTGGCCAAGATCGGCAGCGGCCTCACCGAGGAGGAATGGGTGCGGCTCCGGGAGATGCTGGATGCCATCCGCGTGGAGCACCGGCCGGCCCGGGTGGAGTCCCTCCTGGATGCCGATGTGTGGGTGGAGCCTCGCTATGTGCTGACGGTGCTGGCCGACGAGATCACCCGCTCGCCGGTCCACACCTGTGGCCGGACCGACGAGGAGCCCGGCTACGCCCTGCGCTTCCCACGGGTGGTGGGGTGGATCCGGGAGGACAAAGGCCCGGAGGACGCGACCACGGTGAAGGAGATCCTCTCCATGTTCCAGATGCAGAAGCGAGTGCAGCTGGCCGGATGATCCCGGAGCGGTGCACCCTCTATGAGCGCTTCGGCTCCGTAGTCGCTCGGTGGTCGCGCGCCCAATTTCGCGATATGCCTTAAGAGGAATTCACCGGTGGAAACCAGCAGGGGGGCCATCGCAACGCGCCAGGGATCGGGCGGGACGGCGGATCCCATGGCCACGGAGGCAGATTCTCGATGGAATATCCGGTCTGGGTGGTTCCCTTCCTCACGGCCCCCATGCTGATCCCCCTGGTGGCAATTCCCCATGTGATCGTCGCCCAGTTCGCCGTCGGGGGCGGCTTCCTCCTGGCGGACGGCGTGACGTGGGCCTATCGGCATCGTCGGGCAGACATCCTGGCTTACCTGCGGGATCTCGCCCGCTTCTTCGTGCTGCTCACGATTGTCTTCGGGGCCGTCACCGGGGTGGGCATCTGGTGGACCATCGGGCTCACCGCGCCGGAGAGCACCAGCGCCCTCATCCACGTCTTCGTCTTCGGCTGGGCGACCGAGTGGGTGGTCTTCGTCCTGGAGATCGTCTCTGCCTTCGCCTTTTATTACCTCTGGGATCGGCTGCGGCCCCGGGAGCACATGGCGATGGGCTGGATCTACGCCGCCTCGGCCTGGCTCAGCCTCGTGCTCATCACCGGGATCACCTCCTTCATGCTCACGACAGGCCGCTGGACCCCGGAGCGGGATTTCTTCACCGCCTTCTTCAACCCCTCCTTCCTGCCCCAGGTGCTGATCCGGACCAGCGGGTCGCTGGCCATCGCCGCCTTGTGGATCGGGGTGCACCTCTCCTTCCGGGCCCCGGAGCCCTTGCGCGAGGAGATGGTCCCTCGCCTCTCCCGCTGGGCCATGGCGGGCATGGCGCTGATCCTGGTGGGCGGGCTCGGCTACTTCGCCGTGCTGCCGGATCACGCGCGGCTGAACATGATCCGGGCGCCGCTGCTGCTGATCATGACCGCTTTGAATTTCGGGGCCACGCTGATCGCCTTGACGGCCTTCGGCCTGGGTCACCTGCGGGGCGGCCGCTGGATCAACCCGCCGGAGGCGCTGCTGATGCTCCTCATCGGCGCAGTGGCCATCACCAGCGGGGAGTTCCTCCGGGAAGGAGCGCGCAAACCGTATCGCATTGAGGGCTACATTTTCTCCCCAGGCGTCCGCGTCGCGGAGGTCCCCACGCTGCAACGGGACGGCCTCATCGCTCATTCCCCCTGGTTGCAACGATATCTGCAGGAGAATCTGGGGTTGCCGGAGGAAGCCCTGCGGGATCCGGCCCGCCTGCCGGAGCCCCTGAAGGTTCAGGTCGGGGAAGCCCTTTACAACTATCATTGCGCCGCGTGTCACGCCCTGGATGGCTACAACGGGATGCGCCCGCTGATCCAGCCCTGGACCTCGGAGATCATCGCTGATGCCGTCCGGCATCTGCATCGGACCAACCCGGCCATGCCGCCGTGGCTGGGGAACGAGGCGGAGCGGGAGGCCCTGATCGCCTATCTCGTCACGTTGCAGAAAGGAGGGCCGTGATGCCTCCCATCCCGAAGCCCGATCCCCTGGGGATGCCGATCCCGGCCGGTTACCTGTTCGCCCTTAAGGTCTTCGGCTTCTTCCTGCACATGGCCTTCATGCAGCTCTGGCTCGCCGGGCTGCCGGTCGCAGTGGTCCTCTGGCGGTTCCGTCCCCATGTCGCCGAGCGCCTGATCGCCGCCATGCCCTTCGCCATGGCCTTCGGGATCAACGCCGGCATCGTCCCGCTGCTCTTCCTGCAGACCCTCTATCCCCAGTTCTTCTACCCGGCCACCATCCTGCAGGCCTGGTTCTGGTTCCTGATCATCCCGCTGCTCCTCATCGCCTACACCGCGGTTTACCTGGCGGCCTTCGGGCGCTGGCGGGTCCTCGCCAGCCTGATCGCCGCGCTCCTGCTGACGTGGATCGGCGCCCAGTTCGCCGCGGCCATGACGCTGACCGCCCAGCCCGAGGGATGGATGGGGATCTTCCGCGCCACGGCGACAGGGGGCGCCGTCCACGGATTCGCCCTCGCCCTGGATCGGGAGGCGCTCCTCCGGCTGGGGCTGATGGCGGGGATGGCCTTCGGCACGGTGGCGGCCTTCCTGGCCGGGCTCGCCGGTTTCGGGCGCCGGGATTCGGAATTTGCTGCCCAGGTCCGGCCGCTGGTCCCTCTGCTATATGTCATCGGCCTGGGGCTCTTCGGCCTGGCCGGGAGCCTTTACGCGCCGACGGTGGCGGATCGGCTGCCGGCGGCGCTGCAGGGGGCGGCAGCCTTCAGCATGCCCCTCGCGACCCTGCTCGCCGGGCTCTATGGGGTCCGTCCGGGTCGTGGGGCGGCGGGGGCGCTCATTCTCGCGCAGCTCGGCGTGCTCCTGAGCAACGCCATCGCTCGGCAAGTTGTCCAAGCTGCGGAGATCGGTCAGTGGGTGGATTTGGGGCAAGTTCCCGTGCGTGGGGAATGGGGAAGCGTGGCCCTCTTCCTGGTCACCCTCCTTCTGGGGCTCGGCGTCTTAGCCTGGATCCTCCGCACGGCCTGGGTTCGGGTGCGGGAGGCTCCTTAATCCAGACCTCGTCAATGGGCTGGGGGGGGAGCCTGCCGACTCCCCCCCAGCTTGTTTGCATCCGCTACGGTGTCACGGTCGGGCATCCGGTCCCGGTGCAGACGATGCGACCCTGGATGGCCGGGGCCACTGGGCTGGTGGCCTGAACGTAAGCCTCCAGGACCTGGTCCATCAGCTCGCGGGTGTAAGCCCGGCCGATCAGCACCGGATAGCCATCCCCGCCTGAGGCCATGAAGTCGTTCATAGCGATGGTGTAGGTCGCCGCGGTGGAGAAGTCCACGGCGGGGCCGGTGCAGGAGCCATCCGCCGCCTGGCGCACGGCGCTCACCACTCGGCTGCCGGCCGGCGCGCCGATGTTATAGGTGAAGCACAGACCCGAGACCTGAGGGAACCGGCCGTCCGCGGCGGGCATGCGGGAGACGCCGTTCTCCAGGATGGCCTTGAGCTCCGCACCGTTGACCTGAAGGGTCACCACCACGTTGCCGAAGGGCAGCACCTCCAGGATGTATCCCCGTCGGATGTTGAAGAACCCGGTCGCCGCATCCACATCGCCCATCCGGGTGAGATCCGCCCGCAGGCCCCCAGAGTTGGTGACGGCGAAATCCACCCCATACGTGAACCGCATGGCGTCCGTCACCAGGTTCCCGATCCTCGACTCGCAGGTGCGACCCAGCGGGTTGCCACAGGCGTCCGCCCGCGGGATGGCGACCCTTGAGAGGCCGACGACCTGGTTGAGGATGGGCGCGAGCTCCGCCTGCAGTTCGTCCAGACGGGCCTGGATGGCCGGATCAGGAGCCATGCCGATGTTCCATGGGAGATGATAATCGGCGGTCTTGTAGACCACGCGCCGCGTGTCCGCATCCACCACCAGCCGGACCCGGGTGAAGCGGCGCCCGTATTCCAGGCTCTCGACAACGAGGACCCCGTTGGGCCGCAAGGTGTTCACCAGCGCATGGGTGTGGCCGCCGATCAGCAGGTCGAACCCCCGCACCTGATCCGCCAGATCAATCAGCGGCCCGGTCGGCGCATCCAGCGGGCCCATCGCGCCCAGATGCCCGACCCCGACGATCACCCGGACCCCACGGGCGCGCAGCCGGTCCGCCTCCCGCTGGATGGCTGGCAGGGGATCGGTGACGATGAAGTTCTCCATCCGGCCGGGGAAGACCAACTGAGGAGTATCCGGGGTGGTGAAGCCGATCACGCCGATGGGCACCCCATCGACCTCAAAGACCCAGGACGGCTTCCACTCCGCCGGGGTGCGCAACGTGCTCTGATCCACCACGTTCGCGGAGAGATAGGGATACCGCGCCAGCGGGATCAGGACCGTGCGCAGATAGGTGGCCCCACGGTCGAACTCATGGTTCCCCAGGACGTCCGCATGGAGCCCCATCATGTTCCAGATCTCAATGGTCGGCCGGTCCCCGAAGAAATTGGAGATGGGCGGGGTGGCCCCCACCGAGTCCCCTGCGGCCAGGAGGAGGGTCTCCCCGCGCGCCTCCGCCCGGAACCGGTCGAACCACGCCTTCAGGAAGGCCGCGCCGCCGATGGGGAAGAAAGGCCCCACCGTGTCCGCCCGCTCGCTCCGCGGCAGCAGGTTGCCGTGGAAGTCGTTGACGGTCAGGATGGTGATCTCTTTCCATTTCACATCGTGATGGGTGCGGCCCTGCCCCTCGAAGAGCTCATACAGGATGCGCCCGCTGGCGTTGCGCGGCCCGGGGATCCCCAGGTAGAAGGCGATGGTGGGCGCGAAGTCGATGGCCCGCACGCCGGAGATCCGCATGGGGCGGATGCCCGGACCGGCGGCGACGAAGACAGCGTGCATATTGATGTTGTGCTCCAGGTCCACCAGGTCCGGCATGTAACCGTGTTGCCCGAAGAAGGGGGCGTCGGCGATCTTCACGCCCGGCGTGGGGGCGTCGAACTGGTAGGGCGGGAAGAGCACCACCACCACGTCCCCGCTGCGGTTCGGATGCAGGGAATCCCCGCCGGGGAGGTTCCGGAGCTCCTCTTTCTTGAAGATGCGATCCACCACCTTCGCCGAGGGGTTTTCTGGATCCCGGAGGTTCATGAAGGCCTCGATGGCCGCGTTGCGCACTTCCTCGTAGGTGATCCCGGGCGGCAATGAGGGGTTCACGTAGATCTGCACCGTCCCACCGGCCCAGCAGGCCTTGGCCAGGTCTGTGGTCGCCGCGCCGCAGTTGCTGGTGGCCATGGCGCCGCTGGCGTGCAGGGAGACGCCCTTCACGCTGGCCTCATACAGCACGCGGCGGGCGTTGACCGCCTTCCACTGGGGGGCGAAGCCGTGGTCGGAGGAGACGAAGACGGCGGCGCCGGGCATCCGGCGTCGGGCCAGGGCCAGGGTGGCGTCAGCCCCCTGATAGGCCCGGCGGATGAAGCCCTCCCGGACCGCCACCCGGCCATCGGGCACCCCATCCCGGTCCGCATCATCGTAGACCGGGTTCGGCGTCCCGTCAGGCGCCATGGGGGTCACCAGGGCCATGAACTGATGGGAGAACTCATCGGTGACAGGATAGCCCAGGAAGAGGACCTCCGTGTCCGGCTGGGCGACGGTGAGGATGTATTCCAGGATGCGGTGATGGGCTTCCTCCCAGAGCAGCCCCTGCTCCACATAAGTTTCCTCATCCACCAGACCGGCTTCCAGCGGCGCATAGTCCGCCGCTGTGGCCGTCGGGAAGTCCCGCGCGAGGGTCTCCTCGAAGGCCCGGGAGCCCTCCGCGCCCCGAGCATTGAAGGAGGCGTTGATCCGGGTCACCGAGGTGAAGTAAAGGCGGAAGCGGGAGAGGTCCGACGTCAGATCGATCACCTTGACGTAGAAGCCGGCGGTCTGGCCTGCGCGGGGGCCGGTGAGGGAGACTTTGATATCCGCCCACTCCCCCTGCCGAAGGTTCGCGGCCACCACGCTCGCATCCTTATCGGTGTCCAGGATCACCCGATCGTAAGTGATCCGCCCATCATCGGTGCTGTCGTAGATCAGCACGTGATACGTCCGATGGGGGTTCACAGCGGTCACCGTGGAGGTGATCACCAGCACCGTCTCCATCGGCGGGCTGAAGGACGGGGGAAGGTTCGTCCAGCCCGCCGCCGGCTGGAGGTCCACCCGCTCGTAAGCCAGACCGAAGGCCTGAGCCCCGGCAGGCTGCCCGGGAAGGTCGTAGTTCACCAGGACTCCCCGCATGGAGAAGAAGCTGCGGTAATCCACCACCGGCCCCTGGAGAGGCGGATTCAGGTTGCGGGCACCCACCCACTCCACGGAGGCGACCTTCTTGCCGGCCCGCTCCGCTGCCTGGAGCAAGGTGTCCGCCTGGAGGATCCCGAAGGTCGCGAAGGAGGTCCTGCTGGTGAACGCATCCCCGGTGCGGTGGAAGGTGTTGTTGGTGGAGCCGTGCTCGCCGGGGCCGGTGCCCGTGGCCAGGGTATACCAGCCCACGCCGGTGTTGGGCGGGAAGGCCTGGATCAGGCCGTTCTCCCCCACCGCGCCCCGGTGCAGGAGCTCGGCGAAGGTCGGCATGAACCTTTCCCGAGCGTAACGCTCCATCAGGTCCGGTCGCATCCCGTCCGCGGCGAAGATGATGATGCGGTCCACCGTGGGCTTGGTCGGCGGGGTCGAGGCCGCCGGCCCTGCCGGGACCGCCCCGACCCAGATCATCGCGGCCGCCGCCAGCGCCATCGCCCGGCGCATCCAGCGTGCGGAATGGGCAAACATCTCAACCCCCTTTCGGAAGAGGGGACAGGGTGGCGGCCGTGCGGCCGCCACCCCAAGGGCCTCCGAGGGGATCGCCTTCACGGCGCGATCCCGAATCCCTCCAGAAACTCGAGCAGAAACTCGAGCGAATCCGAGATATCCGTCCGGTAGGCGAAGGCGGCGCCCTTGCAGTTGGCGTTGAGGACGAAGGAGTTGACCCCGACGATCACCTCCGTCCCATCCTCTGTGCGGTGGAGCACCGGCCCGCCGGAGTCCCCGAAGCAGGTGCCGCCCGGCCCCACGCCCTTCCCGGGGCTATTGGAGTAATGCAGGTTGTAGCCGTCGGTGAGGGCGCTGCGGAGGTTGACCAGGCTCACCGTCCCCACATAGCGGGTGCGCTCGGCGAGGAGCCACGGCCTCACCAGCTGCAGGCCGTAGCCCACCACGGTGAACTGCACGTCCTGCAGCCCCCGCCGGGTGGCCAGGCGGTCCAGGTAGCCCTCCGGGGCGATGTGGCCATATTGTCCCTGCGTCGCGTCCGCCGGGAGGGGCTCCTCGAACCTCACCACCCCGATGTCATGGGTGTTCGGGATGATGAGGTAACCGGTCCACTCGGGGTGCGCATAGGGCGTCCCCCAGTATCCCCCAGCGCAGGGATAGCCGGTGAAAGAGCCCTCGCAGGACTCCCCAGGATCCCAGGCAGGATCCCGTTCGATTGGCCCCGGATCGAACCAGACCTGGGCATAGGCGGGGGCGAAGCCGAGCTCGGGGTCGAAGCCGGTGCAGTGGCCGGCCGTCAGCAGCACCGTGGGCGAGACCAGGGCCCCGGTGCAGCGCCAAAGGGGGACTTTGACCTCATCATAGAAGACCACGAGGCCCACGTAGGGGTGACCGTATCCATCTGGCTGGCCGTATTGCACGGCCGCAGCGGGGGCCGCGCGGAGCAGCCCCACCATCCCCAGGACCAGCGCCAGGATCAACAGGATCCGGAACCGCATGGGAACCTCCTCCTACAGGGTTTGGAAACAGCAGGCATCGACCGAAAAACCGGACGGTCTTCCGCGGCAGGCTCCGCCGCAGTCCTCCCCGGGCCGTCTATGGGGCGATGGCCTTGAAGCGCTCCCAGGGGATCAGCACCCAGGTCTCCGTGGTGGCGTGACCCAGAGTGCGGATCACCGCGCTGGCCCGGGCCGCCACCTCCTCGTTGGGCGCCTCGATGATGTCCAGGTAATCGCACGGCCCGAGGACGGCGTAGCTGGCCACCCAGCGGGCCTCCGGGACCTGGGCCTGGAGGGCCTCGCTCACCTTCGCGCCCAGCTCCTGGATCGCCCCCGGGCGAGCCAGGGCTTCCGGCGAGAGCCGCGTGAGAATGGCATAGAAGGCCATCGCTCACCGCCTCAAGAAGAAGGGACTCAAAAGTGGCGGTCGTTTTCGGGGAGGCACAACGGGCACAGCACTTGAGCGAGGGCTGAAACTCAAAACCATCTGGCCCGCACTCACCCAGCGACGGAGGATCATGCTCCCCTCCCTCACAGGATTCGGGGATCCTGCCATCGCACTCTTCACAGCCCAATTATATCGCGATCTCGAAATTCATGGGTTTGAAAATAGTCAAAATGGTTAATTTATTTTAACCTTACTGGCGAGACTTTGTGCGGGATTCAAGCAAACCGAAGGGATGCATCGCTCGGGAGTTAAAGGTGGGGCGGACCCCGAAGGTCCGCCCCACCCGGTTGAGGATCCTCTTAGGGGAGGTGCTTTCACACGCGGAGATAGAGGTTGAGAGCGCGACCATCCAGCGGGCCCGCCCGACCGAGAGGATTAAGATTAAGATTTGAACGCTGGAAAGGCTCGGTGATCGATCTGCCCTCGGATCTCCCCGGAAAGCATGTCGCAGGGGCCGGTGTTGGGGGGATCTTTTCCATCGTTAGTGTGCACGTTCACATAGGCGTTGCCGCTGGCCATCGCCTCGAGCAAGTCATGAAGGGATTTCCCGGCCAGCGGGCCCGTCAGGTGAGCTGCGGTGATCGTCCCTTCCGCCAGCACGCCGTCGAAACGGCCCCCGCCCGGCGGCACCGGCCCGAAGAGAAAGACCACCACCGGGCCGTTGACCCCGCGCGCGCCCAGGTGGATGTGGGCCATGAACACGTTGTGGATGTTGGCAACGATCAGCTTGTAGTGAATCGCCGATCCATCCGGCGCGACCTCAAACAGGGCCACGCCCCGCGCCCGGGTCGGCACCGGCGGGACTTCCTCGCTCCCCGAGAGGACGGCGACGAAATTCCCCGGGAAAGCCTCCCGTCCCCCAGAGGCCATCGCCCGTGAGGAAGGAACCGGAGCCATCCCCAGGAGCCCAAGGAGCATCAGGATCCCCAGCCACCGTATACGCCCCATCATCCCCTCCTTTCCGATCCCGGAAGGTGAGCTCCGACTCTAATTTTAGTCCAAAATTAGGATAATCATCAATATCAGAAATTTTAACCGAATTTTTGTAAGATTATTTTAACCAGCGAATGCTTCATGGATTCCCCTCCTGCAGCGCCGACCTACCCCCTCGATCCGATGAAGAAAACCGCGGGGCAGCCAAGTGGCTGCCCCGCGTCAGCGACGATTCCGGTTCGGATCCTCAGCGGTCTGCTCCGCGGGATCCTCGCCGGGTGAGGGCTTGAGGGATCCAGCGCCCGGCGCGGCCGATGCTGGCCCCCAGGGCCGGGCCCACCAGGGCCATCGGCACACCCGCCGGATCCGGGAGGCCGGGCAGGCTCGGGTAGAAGGCGCTCAGGGTCAGCAGATCCAGGTAATACTTGAACCCCCACCCCAGGTCCGGAAGGCCCCAGGGGAAGGAAACCCCATACGCCCAGTAGAAGAGCAACACCTGGAAGGCGAAGAGCAGCGCGATCCCCCCATACGCCCGCAGGATCCCTTCCAGAGCCTCCCCCCAGCGGCGTCCCTTCCAGATCCCAAGAAGCAGCGCCACGGCCATCAGACCCAGCAGGGCATCCAGCACCCGGGCCATAAAGAAGGCCTCGATTTGGGCCTCGGTGTTGAACACCGAGAGGGACCATCGGTATCCGCGCCCGAAGTAAAGCCCCCACACGATCCCCAGGAAGAGCAGCGCCCCCGCCAGGACCCCGGCGCGATGGGGCGGTCGGAACAGAAGGGCCGCCCCGATGGCGATCAGCGCCAGGCCGAGCAGGGCCACAGGGGTCCGCCTCAGGCGATCCCGCACCAGCCGCTCCCCATACGCCCGATCCAGCGCCCGAGCCGCCGCTTCATTGAAAGCGGAAAGATCCGCCGCTGTGACCACCTCCGGGAAGGACGTCGGCGGCCGTCCCAGGACCGCCTCCACCCGATGGATCAAGGCGGCCCGCTGCCCCGCCGAGGCCCGGGCGATGGCGTCCAGGGCTTCTGAAGGCCCTTCCAGCGCTTCCAGCAGCGGGCGCCCCATCGCGTGCGTCGGGATCGGAACGCCCAGCAGGGCCGCCACGGTGGGCGCGATGTCCGCCTGGGCCCCCTGCCCTTCCACGCCCGCCCGGATCCCTTTCCCGACCATCACCAGGGGCACCTCCTTGACGATGGGCTCCCAGCCGCCGTGGCCGCCTGGGTCGATGTGGCCGTGATCGGTGGTCACGATCAGGGTCTCGCGGCTCAGGTCCATCGCCGTCGCCACCCGGGCCAGCCGCGCATCCGTCCGCCGGACGATCTCCCGATAGGCGGGGGAAGCGCCTCCGAAGGCGTGGCCGTATTCGTCCGGCCCAGCGAAGTAGATAAGGACCAGACGGGCCTGGGGGTCCTTCAGCAGGTCCAGCCCGCGGGCCAGGATCGCCTCATCCAGGCGATCGACCTCCTCGGGGCGATCCAGGGGCACATCAGGCACCTCCGGACGATCGAACCAGGGACCGAAGAGCTCCTTCCACCCCCCTGTGCCGGTTCCCACCACCCGAAGGCCCGCCCCGCGCGCCTCCCGGAAGATCGAGTCCACCGGGACGGGGCCCTGGAACCAGTTCGTGGTGACCCCGCTGAGGCCTTGCCATGCGCCGCTGCCGATGACCGTCCACCCCGGATATGAGAGAGAGGGCTCACCGACCCGGACGATGTAGCGAGCCCCCTGGGCGGCCAGCCGGTTCAGGGTCGGCATGGCCGCAGCCGCCGTGTCCCGGCGCAGGCCGTCGATGACCACCAGGACCACCCGATCGGTTAAGGGGGGCGTGGAGGGCGGCGCGGGAAGATCCGCTGCGAGGTAGGGGCTTCGATACGCCACCACGCTGTTCCAGGAAAACAACGCCAACCGAACGCTGCCCCAGCCCATCAGGCTCAGGATCAGGATGAGGGAAAGCCCCCCAAGCGCCCGCCGTCCCATGGCCACCCTCCTCCTGAAGGATCTCCTTCGACGTTCTATAATAGAGGCGATCGTTTGACATCACGAACCCACGGGATACGCAATCTGAATGATGCTTGCCCTGCTTTCGATAGGAGGCGGCCCATGACGTTCGATGCGGTGCTGGTGCTGGGTGCATTGGCCAGCGGTTATATCGGAGGAAGTAGAGGGCTGATCAAACAGGCCCTCAGCCTGGTTTTCGTCTATTTCTCACTGCTATTCGCCCTGAGCCTTCAGGACACGCTGGTGGGCGCCTTCACGCGCGCAGTGGGAGTCATCACCATCGAGACCGCTATCTTCTTCTACATTGTCCTCTTCCTGGTCTCCTACATCCTCCTGGAGATCGTGAGCTTCATCTCCTACCGGGCGACGCGGATCCTCTTCCTTGGATTCCTGGACCCCGCCCTGGGAGGGCTGCTGGGGATCATCTGGTGGCTGGTCTTCGTGGGGGCAGTCCTGACGATGATCTTCTACAGCCTGACAGTGCCCTGGACCTGGCGGCTGGCCCCGATCGCCGCCGCCCTGCGGGCGGACTTCGAGGCTTCCATAACACTGCCCACCCTGGCGATGCTGTTCAAGACCTACGCCATCGCCCCGCTCCGGCTGGTTATGAACCCGCTCCCGGCAATCCTGACCGGATGGCCTTAACTATTAGTCCGGAGGAACGATGTGGGCCATCGAGCTCCGCTGGGTGGTTGTGCTCCTGGTCCTCTACACCGCTGCAGTCTTCCTCATCGGCCGATGGCACGCTCGCCGCTCCGGCTTTCGTTTCCCCATGGATCCTGCCCCTCTGGGTTTCCTCCGGTTGAGCCCGGATCTCCGCTATATGGAGGCCAATCCGGCCGCGCAGCAGATCCTGGGGCTGAACGCTCCACAGGGGAGGCTCCCCGAGGCCAGCTGGCATGCTTGGCTGGAGGAGGATCTCCAAGCCGTGCGGACCACGGGGGTTGGCCGATCTCGTTTGGTCCCCTTGACCGGGGAGCGCGCCCTGCGCTGGTGGGTGGTGCCGGAACCGTCCGGCGCGTTGCTGTTTGTAATAGAAGACCGAGCAGCTTATTCGGGATTTCAGTCGCTGCGGCGGCTCGTGGCCGGGCTGGCCCATGAGCTCCGCACGCCTCTGGCCACCTTGCTCACCCACCTGCAGGTCCTCCAGCTCCCGACCGTCACCCCGGAAATCCGCGCTCAATCCCTTCGCATTCTCGAGGAAGAGACCCGCCGGATGATCCGCATGGTCCACGCCGTGCTGGACCTGGGTCAGCTGAGCAGCGGGGAACCTTTGGCCCTCCGCCCCCTCTCCATCGCTGTGGTGGCCGAAGCCGCCGTGGCGGAGAAGCTCCCCGAGGCCCAGGCCCGCCAGCAATCTCTGAGCCTCGAGATCGAGAAAGAGCTACCCCCAGTATGGGGAGACGCGGATCGCTTGAAGCAGGCTTTCCTGAACTTGCTGGACAACGCCATCCGTTACAGCCGCCCCGGAGATCGCATCGCAGTGATCCTCCGACCCGTCCCGGAAGGAGTGCAGTGCGAGGTGATCGACACCGGCCCCGGGATCCCCCCGGAGCATCTTCCCTACATCACCGAGCCGTTCTATCGCGGGGAAGCCCCGGAGGCTACAGGGGCCGGGCTGGGGCTGGCCATCGTGGCCGAGATCCTTCGTCACCATCACGCCCATCTGGAGCTCGAGAGCCGGACAGAGGGAGAGACGGGGACATGCGTGCGCTTCGTCCTGCCCGCGGCGAAAGAGGCCTGAGAACGAAGTGGGCACTTCCTCTTCGCCGCTTGGGGGAAGCAGCGCTCCTGCTCGGCCTGCTGCTGGCCCTGGGGATCGTGGCCCCTTCCGGCCAGGTGATCCTCCGCCTGGGACCCGTTTCCGACGCGCCCTGGCCTCGCTTCGCCGTTCACCCTCCCTCCCCGCGCCCCGGGGATGTGGTCCGGGTGGAGGTGATCGATCGCATCCCGTGGGGTTACATCCTGCTCACTGTGAACGGCGAGCCGGCGGCCCTGGAGCAGATCGAGGCCATGCCGGCATCCGGGATCTGGCGCTGGCGCTGGCGGTTCCAGATGCCGGCGGAAGCGGTGGAGCTCGCCTTTTATCGAGACTGCCACGAAGGATGCCGACTGCGAGGGCGTCTGGCGCTCGGCGATCCCGAGCCTATCCCGAAGCCTCCTCCCCTGCCCACCAAACTGGGTCTGGTCTTCCCCCACCCCGAGCGAGACTGGAAAGGGCGCGCCGGATGGGCCGTGGAGCTGACCTATGCGCGACAAGCGGAGGATCCCGATTGGGGGATCGATGCCCTGGCCGCCCGGGTGGCGCGGGATCAGGGGCGCGGCCTGCGGGTTCTGGTGCGCGTGGATTACGACCGGGGACAAACCCTTCCACCCCCCGGGGATCTGGAGGGGCTGAGGCGCTATCTGCGCTATCTGGAACGCCTGGCGCGGGACGAACGGCTCCAAGGGGTATACGCCTACTTCCTGGGGAGTGGTCCGAACGAGGCGGCCAGCAACCGCCTGAGCCCGGAGCGCCCGATCTCCCCGGCCTGGTATGCCCGAATCTTCAACGGCTACGGCGAATCGCCGATCCGCACCGACAACGCGGTAGCGGTCCTCCGGGCAGCAAATCCCCGAGCGCGCCTGCTCATAGGGCCGGTGCGGCCCTTCGTCCGGGATCAGGATGGCGAGCGACCGAGTCGGGTGAACGTCCCCTGGCTGAACTATTTCAACACCATGGTGGCCTTCATCGATGAGGCCGCACGGGCGAGGGCGGCGATGGGGCAGTGGAACCCTGGCCCGGACGGCTTCGCGCTCCACGTGCCGGGATGGCCGGAAGCCGCCCGGGCGGCGGGGTATCCCGAAGCGGAGGAACCGCGCCTGGACCTTCGGGATGCGGCCGGGGCGCGCCTGGGGTTCCGCGCGCTGTATGACTGGCTGGACATCATCAACGCGTATCCCACCACGCGGGGCCTCCCCGTCTTCATCACCTCCTCGAACACCTACATACCTGACGAGGGGGTCCCGCCGGCGCACAACTACCCCCGAGGCTGGTTGACCGCGGCTTGGTCTGTTATCGCAAGCGAGCCGCAGGTGCAGGCCTTCTGCTGGTTCCTGGATGAGGATCCTCAGTGGACTGACTTCAGCCTGTGGCGGGGGAAAGGGCGTCTGCGCGACGCCGCCGCCGAGTTCGAGGCTCTGCTCACTACCGGGTCGTGAAGAAGAGCGGATCCTTCAGACTGCTTGAGACCCTGTTTTTCCCTATTCTGCGAACAAGCGACCCCCAGAAAAAACTATAATAAATTAGATTGATTAAGGGCAATTTGTTTGTAAGCAAGGGAGATCCGAGCACGGATATGGAGGCATGGAGTTTTCACACATGGCTTCCCTATCCAGACCAACGCCGCATCATCATAATCATCATATCCTGAACCCAAAAGATTACACTGCTTGTTACAATGAATGTCATCGCCACAATTATCCACCACAAGATCTTACGAATAGATTCGTGAAATCCTGAAAAACAATCAAATCCTGGACACAGATGCCCAATCTGAGAAGCGATCATCCACAAAATAAGGCCACCGATGGTCCAGCTCAACGCGGTAGTTGCAGCCCATGCTATTGTTTTCCAAGAAAGGATTTTTGAAGAAAATAGAGATCCTTGAAAAATGCCTAGAATCGACCCAAACAATACAAATTGCAGTAATGCTAATAAGTCAGTATTAAGAATATCCTGCAAGAGCCACTCCAGTCTCATCCACAGTGCCCCGCTACATATCCCGGCTCCAATACCCAAAAGCGATCCCCACCGAAGAGGATAGCGAAACCAATGTCGTCCTTTAAGCAAAGTCCACACTCCACCTATGCCAGCCCAGTAGATTATTCCAAACAACGATCGATCAAGCTGCAAAACAGATATAATATTCCAAACAATACCGCTCCATAACCACCAAAATATACCAAATAAAAGAACGAGCATGTAAAGCTCCTCCTTATTGGTGGAGGTAGACCGCATTCATCAAAGAAGAAAGTGGAGATAAATCAATCAATGTTCCAACACAAACATGAACCTTGTCCCAAGTATACGAATATCCTTTAAGAGCTGATGGTCCAAACCATATGATAAATTGATCTGTTGAATAATACCTCAAGCTATCGGGATTTTGCCCATAATTCATGTTATATACTAACGTATAATCAATATCAGGATCATTATCGCAATAATATTGTCCTTGATAATAATAACTTGGATAAGTTTTGTTTATGCTTCCATCCGCTTTCTCGATCATCTGAGCCCACAGCCATCCACCTCCACCGCCAGGATCCTCCGCAACCGGAGCAGGTGAAGGAGGCAGAGGGCTGTCCGCCAGAGCAAACGGACCTGTGAGATCGGTGACCCAAATCCCTAGTAGAATCAACCCCACAACTCCCTTTATAGCGTCGCGGACCTTCATCGGATTCCTCCCATCTAGAGGTTGTGAAAGTCACCCTCATCTTAGCCTTTGCACCTCGGTTTCACAACCGTATTTTCCACAGGCTCCCCCCTGTGTTTTTCCTTAGGGGCCCACCTGTGGAAACCACCGGGGCTTGCTCTTCTGGAGCGCCGCACACCCCTTGGGATCCAAGCGCTGCGAAAGGGGAAAACCCGAAGAAAGGGTCCGCGGGGAGGCCTGGACCAGAAAGTCGAGGGGAAGCCTCATTCTCCAACTTCGGGGGTGCACACCCAGAGCACATCGCCTACGTCCACGATCCCTTCTCCAAAAGGGCGCTCAGTCGGAACGCCATGCGCCCCAGCCGCTCCCCTCTGGTATCATGTCCCGCAAAGCCTGAATCCCGGTGGCTCAGGATGGAACGACCGGTTTCTTACCCGCCCATCGCCCTCGTTCTCTTCGGCGCCAGCGGCGATCTGGTCTGGCGCAAGCTGGCCCCCGCCCTCTTCGATCTCTACGGAGACGGCTGGCTGCCGGAGGGCTGGACGGTGCTGGGGGTCGGGCGGAGCCCGCTGAACGACGAGTCCTTCCGCGCTCGCCTCCTGGACGGCATCCGCCGCTTCGCCCGCCGCCGCCCCGACGAGTCCCTCTGGAGCGACTTCGCCGGCCGGCTCTTCTACCTCCAGGGGGATTACGATGATCCCACTCTCTACGCATCGCTGCGCCAGCGGCTCGAGGCCCTGGGCGATGAGACGGCCCAGCACGTCTTTTATCTGGCGGTGCCCCCCGGCGTCACCGAGACCATTGTGGACCACCTCAGCGCGGCCGGCCTGGTGAAGGACCCCTCGCACCACCGCGTGGTGATCGAGAAGCCCTTCGGCCACGACCTGCCTTCCGCCCGCCGGCTCAACGCCCGCCTGCGCCAGTTCCTGGAAGAGGATCAGATCTACCGCCTGGACCACTACCTGGGCAAGGACACGGTGCAGAACATCCTGGCCCTGCGCTTCGCCAACGCCTTCTTCGAGCCGGTGTGGAACCGCCAGTATATCGACCATGTGCAGATCACCGTCGCCGAGACGGTGGGGGTCGAACACCGGGGCGGCTACTACGACCAGACCGGCGCCCTCCGCGACATGGTCCAGAGCCACCTGCTGCAGATCCTCTGCCTGATCGCCATGGAGCCCCCCGTCTCCCTCACACCGGAGGAGATCCACCACAAGAAGCTCGAGGTGCTGCGGGCCATCCGCCCCATCCCTCCGGATCAGGTCCACCTTTACGCCGTGCGCGGCCAATATGGTCAGGGCCGCCCGGCCGGTGAGAAGATCCCCGCCTATCGGGAGGAGCCTGGTGTGGATCCGCAGTCGAACACCGAAACCTACGTGGCCTTGAAGCTCTTCATCGACAACTGGCGCTGGCAGGGAGTGCCCTTCTACCTGCGCACCGGCAAGCGCCTCCCGGTCCGGGCTTCCGAGGTCTCCATCACCTTCCGGCCGGTGCCCCACCGGGCGTTCCCGGAGTCCGCCGTCCGCTCCTGGCAGCCCAACCGCCTGATCCTGCGCCTGCAGCCCGCAGAAGGCGTCCTCTTCCGCTTCCAGGCCAAAGTCCCGGGCCCGGTGATGCGCCTCCAGCCGGTGGACATGCACTTTCTCTACGAGGAGATGTTCGGGAGCCGGCCACCGGAGGCCTATGAGACCCTGCTCCTGGATCTCATCCGTGGAGACACCACCCAATCCCTGGACGCCGCCTGGGTGGAGGCCGCGTGGGAGGTGATCCAGCCCATCCTGGAGGCCTGGTCCGCCCAGCCCCCCACGGACTTCCCGAACTATCCGGCCGGCACGTGGGGCCCGTCGGCGGCGGAGGCCCTCATCGCCCGCGACGGTCGATCCTGGGATCTCCCCACCATCCTGGATCCTGTGGGAGCGACGCCCGGATGATCCGCGTCTTCCCCGATGCGGAAGCGCTGAGCCGGGCCGCGGCGGCCCTTTTCGCCCGCGCCGCGCGACGCACTGTCCGAAACAGCGGACGGTTCATCGTCGCCCTCTCCGGCGGGCAGACACCACGCCGGACTTACGAACGGCTGGCCTGCCCGGAATGCCGCGACGCGGTCCCCTGGGAGGCCGTGCACATCTTCTGGGGGGATGAGCGCTGCGTGCCCTTCGAGGATCCCCGGAGCAACGCCCGGATGGCCCACGAGGCCCTCTTGCGCTATGTCCCCATCCCTGCCCATCAGATCCATCCGATTCGGTGCGAGGGGGACCCGGAGACAGCCGCCGCCCGCTATGAGGCGCTTTTGCGTTCGTTCTTCGTAGAAGCGCCCCCGCGCTTCGATCTGATCCTCCTGGGCCTGGGGGAGGACGGCCACACGGCCTCCCTGTTCCCTTTTCATCCGGCGGTGACGGAGCAGAGACGCTGGGTGGCAGCCGTGCCAGAAGCGGATCCACCGCGGGTGACCCTGACGCTGCCGATCCTGAACCAGGCCCGCCGAGTGGTCTTCCTGGTGACCGGGGCCCGCAAGGCCGGGATCCTGCGGGAGGTGCTTCAGGAACCCCCCGATCCCCTCCGCCGGCCCGCCCAGGGGGTCCGCCCGGGGCCGGGCCGCGTGCTGTGGCTGGTGGACGCCGCGGCCGCGTCGGAGCTCCTCTCCCCTCGGTGAGTGGGGAAGAAGCCCGCTTTCCGAACCGCTCCGGGAAGCGGCGGATGCCGAGGGGACCGGCAACCGAAAAGCCGATGGGTCAGGGCAAGGGAGGAGCAGGCGAAGACCCCGGACCTCCCGTCGTGAAGCGGAACCGGTAAGGGCGCTCGCCCCATCGGAAGATCCGCACCTCCACCGGGGCCTGAGGGCGCAGAGGAAACTCCGGATCGAAAGAGAGCCCCATGTCCTGCCAGTGCGTGATGCCCGGGATCGCTTCCCCGGTATCCGCATATCGAACGGAGATCCCACCTCCGCCTCCGGATCCGAAGAGGAGCTCCCGGATCCGCCCGCCCCGCGGAGGACCGAGCTCCACCACGATGACGATATCCGGAGGCACTTCGCGCGCCCCAGCCGGGGGGATGGTTCGAGGGACCTGCGGGGTGGTCATCCACCCGACGAAGGCCCCCAGCAGGAAGAGGGGGAAGGCCGGCGCGATGCCGGCTCGAAGGAACGCCTTCCCTCGCCCAGGGGACTCCTGGAGGATCCACCCCCACACGGCTCGAAACCCTGCCGTCAGACCGGCGGCTCCGGCTACCCCATACAGGAGCAGCAGCACCCCGGCCGTCCAATGGGGGAAGATCGCGCTCGGGCCAGGGGTTAACCCTCGTCCCCATCCGGATAAGGCTCCGATCATCCAGACCACCGGGCCCATCCACAACCCAGCGGAGAGGAGGAAAGCGCTCCGCCAGAACCAGCGGGACCATAGGCCGTGGTCGTGTTCCCAGCCCCGCGCCGCCAGTATCCAGCCGAGGAGCCCCATCAGCATCCACATCAGCACCACTGGAGGAGAGAAGAACAGGAGCGGGTCATCCGGATCCCCGATCGCCGGAGGCCAGAGCGCTGTCCCGATCAACGCCGTCCCGCCCAAGATGGCTGCACCGACGGGGAAGACCGTCCGCAGCGCCCGCCACCGGCGGGCTCGAATCCATCGATGAGAGAGGGGAAGAGAACAAGCGGGGCCAACCGATGGACCCACCGTCTCCGTCCAGGCGTGGAGAAGCAAAAGGGACCACTTCGGTCCGAGTCGCCTGGCCGTCCCCCCTCGGACGTGCTATAGTTGGAGCGGACGAATCCAGAGGCCGACAATCGGAGATGGAGCCGATCCGCATCCTGGTGGCGGATGATCACCCGCCCCTGCGTCTGGGCCTGCGGATATTGCTCGAGCAGCAACCGGGGATGCAGGTGGTTGCGGAAGCGGGGGATGGGGAAACGGCTCTGACGCTGTTGGAAGACATCCGCCCCGATGTGGCCATCCTCGACATCCGCCTGCCCCGTCGCGACGGCCTCGCCCTCGCCCGGGAGATCCGGGAACGCGGCTGGCCCATCCGCATCCTGCTGCTGAGCGCCTATGAGGAGGCCGACCTGGTCCGCCAGGCGCTGGCCCTCGGCGTGGAGGGATACCTCCTCAAACACGAAGGCCTTGAGGCCATCGTCACGGCGGTCCGAAGCGTGGCGCGGGGCCTAACTGCCTTCAGCCCGGAGATCCTCGCCCGCGCTCAGGAGCTGTCCTCCCGGGGATCGGAAGGGCTGACCGAACGGGAGCGGGAGGTCCTGGCCCTGGTGGCCGAAGGGCTCACCCGCCGGGCCATCGCCGAACGCCTGGGGATCTCCCCGCGGACCGTGGACTATCATCTGAACCAGATCTTCCAGCGGCTGAGGGTGAACAGCCAGGCCGCGGCGGTTTGCGAGGCGATCCGCCGGGGATGGCTCCGGATCCCATCCGGCGATTCGCCGGAGGCGCATGGGTCTGGGTGAAGGATTCGCGCGCTCCGGACGCTTCGCGCATCCGGATGCCGGGGGTCTTCCCCAGGGGGCCCCCTGGGGAAATTCACAGGCCCTCCCCTGTGGAAAATACCGTTGCGCACCATTGATCGATTGAGGACAATGAATTCAGGAAATCCCACTGTGGGAGGAAAGCCATGTCCAAGCTGCGCGCAATGGGATGGCGCATTCTGCTGGCCCTGGCGCTGGGTCTGGGCAGCCTGGGGGCAGGCCCGGTCGCCGGTCCTACACCCCCGCAGACCGAACTGGACCCTCCCCGTTGCTTCCCCCACGCCCAGCTTTGGGAGCTGGCTCAGCGTGCCCATGAGAACCCGAATCTATGGCCATCAGAGGAACCATCAAAGAAAATAGAAATATTAGAACGACTATCATCTCCATCTTGCGAGGCAGATGCCTGGTGGATTATGTATTACTTCCTGGTTTTAGATGGATACGATCGCAACAAAGCCATCGAAATCATCCAAGGAGCCAAAATCGAGCGGGAGCAACATTTTCGCCAGTTGGAGAAACTAGAAAAGGGAGAGGTTGCACCGTTTCAGGGATCCTGCACACAACCCGTAGAGGAAGGTGCTCCTACTGGCGGGGTGAGCTTCTGCACGTTCGTTGAAGAGGATTGGAACTGTGATGGCGACCCCAGCGACCGGGAGTATGATTTCCTTTTCCCGATGCCCTGCTATGGAAACCCAGGTTATCTTCGATGGAGATCTAATAATTGGCAAGTTGCGTGGACATTTCGAATCATATATGGTGGTAACTTGCTCGGCCATGATCTTTGCAACTACTCAAAGTGGCTGTGTATAGGGGACCGGGGAGTCAACCTTGCCGGGGGCCCGACCCAGGTGCGAAACAGCCTAGAGCTGCGACATCCATGAACCTGAGAGAAATTACGGAATTGAGGCCTAACTTCATGACGCGATATATTGGGAGGGAAAAGCCATGTCCAAGCGGCGCGCGGTTGGGGGGCGCCTCCTGCTGGCCCTGGCGCTGGGTCTGGGCAGCCTGGGGGCAGGCCCGGTCGCCGGTCCTACACCTCCCCACACCGAACTGGACCCTCCCCGTTGCTTCCCCCACGCCCAGCTCCGAGAACTGGCTCAACATTTCCATGATCACCCAAACTTTTCGCCTTCAAAGGAAATAGATGAGCGAATAATGTCTCCATTTTGCGAACCAGATTTTTGGTGGATTGGTTATTACTTTCTGATTTTAGATGGTTATGATCATGATCACGCTCTTGAAATCATTCAAGGAGTCAAGATCGAACGGGAGCAGCATCTTCGCCAGTTGGAGAAGGGAGAGGTTGCACCGTTTCAGGGATCCTGCACACAACCCGTAGAGGAAGGTGCTCCTACTGGCGGGGTGAGCTTCTGCACGTTCGGTGAAGAAGATATGATTTGATGTAGATTAAGAAAACAGCAAATTCAATCCAGGAGGACAGCCATGATAAGGAATTTTGAGAATCTCAACATTTGGGCACTACCTCTCAACAAATATCTTTTTGCAATTTTGTTGGTTTCTTTGGGTTTGTTCTCTCTGATAATTGCTCATTATGCTTATGCGAATTACGATTTCTGTGGAGCTCGTCCAGGAACTTACTCATCTTGTAATAATTACATGTCATTTCAGGACGCTCTTGCCTATGCAGAACACCGAATGATCGACACATTTCGGCCTCCAGATCCGTATCATATTACTTTCATCATGACTTCATGGTATCCAAAAGTCTATCGAGGAGCCCCAATTTATACGTGCTACTGGATTATGGATAATTTTAATAGCAGGATGATTTACCGAAATTGTGACTATAATGGTCGATATCTAAACGATTACTCAAATATTACCATATCAACAGGCGTTACGGCCGGTTATTATCCCGGAAGGGATCCGACAACCACTCTGGAGATTCGCAATGCGGATCCCTTCACATGCGCATCCAGGCCATGGGATTGCAGGGTATATGCTCAAGCGAGCTCTTTCTATGTTATCTGGCCCTAATGGAGGTGCACGATGAAACTCCGTCCTCTCGCTGTCCTGTTGTCTCTACTTTGGATCCCTTTGGTGCTTCTGATGTTCGGATCTGTACGCGCTCCAATGCCCGTTCATGCGGTTCAGGAGCCCCCGTTTGGAGTGTCCGGCGAGCCTTTAGAGTCGGCTCTCCGCCGGATCTCCTTCCCGATTTGGCTTCCCACCTGGCTGCCCTTTACGCCCACAACGCCCCTCGCCTTCGTCATCAACCATCCCAATGGGGTCCAGACCATTCACATCGATTATGTGGATCCTCAAAGTCGGGCTTTTGTGGAGATATCCATCACAAATCATCCTGTAAATACGATATCAGAGCGTTATAAATTGCAGAAAGTAATCGTAAATGGGGAATACGAAGGAGTTTTCGTCGATAATGGGATAGTTCAGATGTTGTCCTGGAATCAAGAGGGGATTTCCATTATGATCACCGCCTCACGATCCGATCATCCCTATCCGATTTCTATACTTTTACAGATCGCAGCGCATCTGAAGCGCGTCCAATAAATTGTTTAATAAAAATCGAATGATAGGCTCATCCCTTCCAATGATCGGAGATTGGGGGTATACTCTGCGGGGGAGAGGAAATCCGAGGGGGAGGGCGAGGCATGGACCGTGAAGCGGTCCGGGAGGTTTTTCTCCCAGGTCGGGAAGATTGCCCGGAATACTTGAGGAAGATGCGGTGGAAGGAGAGGGTGAAATGCACTTGTTGCGGATCTTTGAAAATTTGGGCGGATGGTTACACTCGGAAAGGGGCTCGGAAGTATGAATGTTGTGAGTGGGGAAGATATTTGAACGATCTGACTGGGACGATTTTTGAGGGCCATCATTTCCAGATTGAGGAAATGTTTTACATGTGAAGGAGATGGAGGCAAAGTCAACCTTCCGGATTTCTGAAGAATTGGGTCGGGATGGTGAATCGATTCTTCTTCCCGACGCCCTGGTATGGAAACCCAGATGATCTTTGATGGCGATCGAATAATGGATATGTTGCGTGGGCATTTCGAGTCTTATATGGTGGTAGCTTGCTCGGCCATGATTTTTGCAACTACTCAAAGTGGCTGTGTATAGGGGATCAAGGAGTCACTGCTGCCGGAGGCCCGACCCGGGTGCGAGACAGCCTGGAGCTGTGACATCCTTGAGTCGGAGGGCATTCGAGGGCAGCCTTTCGAACCGCTCGCAGGGTGCGTGGGTTCCAGAGGATGGGGCTCGGGGCGGGTCTGCGCGGGGTCCCGCCCCGCCCCGGGAGGCGCTCGAACCCACGGTGCTTCCCCCACGCTGAACTTGGAGTTGGCCCGAACCGCTCATCGCTCATGGGGAAAGATCAGATCCCTGGTCCGCCCATCTGCGCCAGCGCCCGCCGGATCTCTGCGGCGACCTCGGAGAGGGGACGTTCCCGGCGGACCACCGGCGGCCGGGCCAGCCGTAACCCATCCCCCACCCAGCGGGGGATCACATGCACGTGAAGGTGGAAGATCTCCTGGCCCCCGGCCCGCCCGTTGCTCTGAACCAGGTTCAGGCCGTCCGGGGAGAAGGCCTGGCGGATCGCCCGGGCCACCCGAACGGCCGTGCGCATCACCGCCGCCGCGTCCTCCTCATCGATATCGAAAACCGTGGCCGCATGGCGCTTGGGGATGACCAAGGTGTGGCCCGGGTTGGCCGGGTTGATGTCCAAGAAGGCCATCGTCCGCTCATCCTCGTAGACGATCTCCGCCGGCTGCCGGCGCGCCACGATGTCGCAGAACACACACCCGCTCATCGATGGCCCTCCTCGATGAAAGTCTCCCGCTCGACCCGGGAGCCCGGGCTTTCATTTTATCGGCTTTCCGCATCGTCGGAAACCGCCCTCGGGCCCTGGGCGCCGAGGCGCCGGCCAGGGCTGGCAGGGCAAACCCGGGCGGCCACAGTTCACGGATGCCCCATGTGCCTCCGCGAGAAGAGCAGAGATATACTTCGTCATGGGAGCGAGGACGCCCATGCACGAGCTGGCGATCACCCAAGCCATCCTGTCCATCGTGCTGGAGGCGGCGGAGGCCGCCGGGGCGCGCCGGGTCACTGCGGTGGAGCTGACGGTGGGCGCGCTGACCGGCTACGTCGATGACTCCATCCGCTTCTACTTCGAACGGCTCAGCGAAGGCACCCTCGCCGAAGGCGCCCTCCTGCGCATCCGCAGGGAGCCCGGGGAGGGACGCTGTCGGGCCTGCGGCGGCGCGTTCCCCGTGGAGCCTCCGCTTCTGCCCGCTTGTCCCCTCTGCGGCAGCCCGGACATCTGGATCACGGGAGGGAACCGCTGTCTCGTGGAGCGCATCGAGGTGGAAGATGGCGACCCACATCCCGGTGGTGAAGGCCATCCTCAGCGCCAATGACGCGGTCGCCGCGGAGAACCGAGCGGCTTTCGACGCCGCCGGCCTCCTCGCGGTCAACCTGATGTCCTCCCCCGGGGCCGGCAAAACCAGCCTGATCCTCGCCACCCTGGAGCGCCTCCCCCCTTCCCTGCGCGCCGGGGTGATCGAGGGAGACATCGCCTCCACCCTGGACGCCGAGCGCATCGCCGCCCGGAACATCCCGGTGGTGCAGATCAACACCGGCGGGGCGTGCCATCTGGACGCCCCCATGGTCCGCTCCGCCCTCCCCCATCTCCCCCTTCCCGACCTCGACCTGCTGTTCATCGAGAACGTGGGGAACCTGGTCTGCCCGGCGGAGTTCGACCTGGGCGCCCATCTCCGCATCGTGGTCGCCAGCGTCCCCGAAGGCCACGACAAGCCCTACAAGTATCCGGGGATGTTCCAGAAGGCCGATGCCGTCGTGCTCAACAAAGTCGATCTCATGCCCCACATCGACTTCGACCTCTCCGCCTTCCAGCACGGCCTGTCGATCCTCCGCCCGGGGATCCCACTCTTCCTCCTGTCGTGTCGGACCGGCCAGGGCGTGGATGAGTGGGTGGGATGGCTGACGGCGCATCTTCGGGCGCGCCGAGGGGATCATGGCGGCTGAACGGCGACGGCTGCGGGTGGAGATCCAGGGCGCCGTGCAGGGCGTGGGGTTCCGTCCTTACATCTACCGGCTGGCCACCGAGCTGGGCCTGGCCGGGTGGGTCCGGAATGATCCCCAGGGGGTGTTCATCGAGGTGGAAGGCCCCCCGCACGCCCTGGCGCGCTTCCTGGAGCGCCTCCCCCACGAAGCCCCTCCCCGCGCCCGCATCCACAGCCTGCACGTTTTCCATCTGGATCCGGTCGGCTATGCCGGCTTCGAGATCCGCCACAGCGAGGGCGAAGGAGATAAAACAGTCCTCATCCTCCCGGACATCGCCACATGCCCGCGCTGTCTCTCCGAGATCCTGGACCCTGCGGATCGCCGCTATCGCTATCCGTTCACCAACTGCACCGATTGCGGACCGCGCTGGACCATCGTGGAGGCCCTGCCCTACGACCGGCCCCACACCACCATGCGCCGGTTCCGTATGTGCTCGGACTGCCAGAGGGAGTATGAGAACCCGTTGGACCGCCGGTTCCACGCCCAGCCCAACGCCTGTCCGCGCTGCGGCCCGACCCTCGCGTTCTACGCGCGGGAGCCCTCCGCTGATCGGGATGGGGAGGATCACCCCGACTTCCCCTCTCAGGTGGGGGAATACCGCCGGATCGCCCGGGGGGACGCGGCGCTGCGCCGGGCAGCGGCCGCTCTGCGCGCAGGCCAGATCGTGGCCGTCAAAGGGCTGGGGGGATTCCACCTCATGGTCGACGCGCGGAACGAGGAGGCCATCGCCCGGCTGCGGGCCCGCAAGCCCCGCCGCGACAAGCCCTTCGCCCTGATGGCCCGGGACCTCGATCAGGTCCGCGCGATGTGCGAGACCTCGCCGGAGATCGAGGCACTGCTTGCCGGGCCGGAGGCCCCCATTGTGCTGCTCCCCCGCCGGCCCGGAGCCCCGGTGGCCTCCAACGTGGCCCCCGGGAACCCCTACCTGGGGGTGATGCTCCCCTACACGCCGCTGCACCATCTGCTGCTGCGGGAGCTGGACTTCCCGGTGGTGGCCACCAGCGGCAACCTGACCGACGAGCCCATCTGCACCGACGAACGGGAGGCCTTCCAGCGGCTGGCCCGCGTCGCCGACGCCTTTCTGATCCACAACCGCCCCATCGCCCGTCACGCCGACGACAGCGTGATGGTCTGGATGCGGGGGGAGCCCCGGATCCTGCGTCGGGCTCGCGGCTTCGCGCCGCTGCCCATCCTCCTGAGCCGGCCGCTGCCCACCTTGCTGGCCGTGGGCGGGCACCTCAAGAACACCATCGCCCTCAGCGTCGGCCGCCAGGTGTTCCTGAGCCCCCACATCGGCGACCTGGACACGGCGGAGGCCCTCCGGACCTTCGAGCGCATGATCGGGGATTTCCTCCGCCTGTATGAGGCGGAGTCGGTCGCCATCGCCCACGATCTGCACCCGGACTACGCCTCGACGATCTGGGCGCAACGGGCCGCCGCCGGGGACCTCCCCTTGCCGGTCCGGCTTCCCGCTCCGCTGCCCCTTCTCCCGATCCAGCACCATCACGCCCATCTGGCGGCCTGTCTGGCCGATCACGGCGTGGAAGGCCCGGCCCTGGGGGTCACCTGGGATGGCACCGGCTACGGACCGGATGGGACCATCTGGGGCGGCGAGTTCCTGTGGGGGGACGCCTCCGGCTTCCGGCGCGTCGCCAGCCTGCGGCCCTTCCCCCTGCCCGGAGGGGACGCGGCGGTCCACGAGCCCCGACGGGTGGCCTTCGCACTGCTGTGGGAGATGGTCGGCGAGGCGGCGATGGAATGGGAGGATCTCCCGCCGGTGCGGGCGCTGCGCCCGGCCGAACGCCAGGCCCTGGCCCGCATGATGGCCCGCGGGCTGAACGCCCCGCGCACCTCCAGCATGGGGCGGCTGTTCGACGCGGTGGCGGCCATGCTGGATCTGCACCAGCAGGTGAGCTTCGAAGGCCAGGCCGCCATGGCACTGGAGTTCCTCGCCGATCCCGCCGAGCGGCGCGCCTATCCGCTTCCCCTGGTCGAAAACCCGGGGGGAGAGCCTGCCTGGATCCTGGACTGGCGCCCCCTCTTGGAGGCCATCCTGGAGGACCTGCGGCGGGGGACGGATCGAGACCGGATCGCTGCGCGCTTCCACCAGGCGCTGGTGGAGGCCATCGTCGCCGTGGCCCGGGCCGTGGGGGAGCCACGGGTGGCGCTGACCGGCGGCTGCTTCCAGAATCGTTATCTGACCGAAGAGGCCGCCCGACGTCTGGAAGAGGAAGGCTTCACCGTCCTCCTGCACCGCCAGGTCCCCCCCAACGATGGGGGGATCAGCCTGGGCCAGATTCTGATCGCCGCGGCCCGTCTGGAGGGCGCTTCCGATCCGTTTCCGACAGGAGGTGTATGATGTGCCTGGGCGTGCCGGGGAAAGTGGTGGAAGTGAACGAGATGACGGCCCTGGTGGACTTCTGGGGGGTGCGCAAGCCGGTGATGCTCCACGTTGTGGACGAGCCCGTCTCGCCGGGGGACTACGTCCTGGTCCATGTGGGCTTTGCCATCCGCCGCATCCCTCCGGAGGAGGTGGAGAACACCCTCGCCTTCTACGAGGCCCTGCTCCGGACGACGGAGGAGGATCTGCTGCGCGCCGAGATCCGGGATGAGCTGCGCTCGATGGAGGAAGGGCCATGATCCGGGCGCGCATGGCGAAGCCTTCCGAGCGGCTGGAGTTCCGGGATCCGGAACGGGTGCAGGCCTTCCGGCAGGCCCTGGACCGGCTGTGCCGGGATCTGCCGAAGCCCATCTCGATCATGCACGTTTGCGGCACCCACGAACAGAGCATCGCCCGCTTCGGCCTCCGGAGCCTGCTTCCGCCCAACCTCCGGGTGATCATGGGGCCCGGCTGCCCGGTGTGCGTGACCGACATGCCGGAGGTGGACGAGGCCGTTTACCTGGCCGAGCAGGGAGTGATCCTGGCCACCTTCGGGGACATGTTCCGGGTGCCCGGGACCCGCAAGTCCCTGGCGGAGGCGAAGGCGGAGGGCGCGGACGTCCGGGTGATCTACAGCCCGTGGGAGGCGCTGCAGATCGCCCGGGAGACCGACCGGGAGGTGGTCTTCTTCGCCACCGGCTTTGAGACCACCGCGGTGGCCACCGCTGCCGTCATCCTCTCCGGCCCTCCGAAGAACTTCTCCGTCCTGTCCGCCCACAAATACATCCCGCCGGTGATGGAGATCGTGGCCGAGATGCCCCAGACCCGGGTGCAGGGCTTCCTGGCCGCCGGCCACGCCGCCACCATCACCGGGTGGAAGATCTTCGAGCGCTTCGTGGCCCGCCACGGCATCCCGGTGGTGGTGGCCGGCTTCGAACCCCTGGACATCCTGAGCGCCCTGGTGCAGCTGGTGGAGCTGATCCGTCGGGGGGAGAAGCGGGTGGTCAACGCCTATCCGCGCTGCGTCACGCCGGAGGGCAACCGCAACGCCCAGAGGCTGCTGTGGGAGGTCTTCGAGACCGAGAGCGGGGTCTGGCGGGGCATCGCCTACGTCCCCAACGGCAACCTGCGCCTGCGGCGGAAATACGCCTGGGTGGACGCCCGGGCCCGCTTCGAGATCCGGCTCTCCGAATGGCTGGGCGACGCCCCGCCCCGTCTCACCCAAGAGTGCCTCTGCGGCAACATCATGGCCGGCATCGCCACACCCTACGATTGCCGGCTCTTCGGCAAAGAGTGCACGCCCGAGACCCCGGTAGGCGCCTGCATGGTGAGCAGCGAGGGGGCCTGCCGCATCTGGTATGAATACGGCGGCCACGTGACCGGGCCGGCCTCCGCATAGGGAGGAGAATCGAGCGATGACGACCCAGATCCTCGAGCTCTATCACATCCGGGTGCGCCGGGAGGGCGCCGTCGGCGTCATCCAGATGGACCGTCCAGAACGGTTCAACGCCCTGGACGTGGCGATGGCGCGGGACCTGCGGAAGGCGGCCCTGCAGCTCGCCCGCGACCCCGAGATCCGCTGCGTCATCCTGGCCGGGACGGATCGGGCCTTCTGCAGCGGGGCGGACCTGAAATACGTCCGGGAGCGGGAGCATCCGGAGGATTTCTCCTACCTGCAACCCGAGGCCCGGCCGGTGGAGGGCGGATACGGGCGGAGCTTTAAGGAGATCCTGGAGTATCTGCACAGCACCATCTCCGAGATCCGCCGCGCGCCCAAGCCCTTCATCGCCGCCGTCAAGGGGGTGGCCGCGGCAGGGGGGCTGGGCCTGGCCATGGCCTGCGATCTGGTCTTCGCCTCCGATCGGGCCGCCTTCGAATGGGCCTACTCCAAGACCAGCCTCACAGGAGCGGAAAGCACGACCTTCCTCCTCCCCCGCCTCATCGGCCTGCGGCGGACGATGGAGATGGTCTTCCTCAACCCGCGCCTCACCGCCCAAGAGGCCCTGGCCTGGGGCCTGATCAACGGCATCTTCCCCTTCGAGACGTTCGATCAGGAAGTGGAGGCCATCGCCCAGCGGCTGGCCCGCGGGCCCACCCGGGCCTGGGCCATCACCAAGGCCCTCATCAACGAAGCCCTGGGCATCGATCGGCTGGACAGCCATATGGCCAAGGAGCTGCGACACCTGGTGGAGATCGCGGAGACGCCGGACTTCGCCGAGGGCCTCTCGGCGTTCTTCGAGAAGCGAGAACCCCGGTTTCACGGAGCGTGAGACCATGCGCGCGGAAAGCTTGAGCGCCTGCCCCATCCCACCCCTGTCTTACCGCACGGTGTTGCTGGGCCACGGGAGCGGGGGCCGGTTGATGCACGAGTTGATCGAGAAGGTGTTCCGCCCCCTCCTCCTGCCGCCGGATATGCGCGTGCTCAACGACGCCGCCGTCATGACGGTCGACGGGCTGCAGCTGGCCTTCACCACCGACGCCTTCGTTGTGGACCCCATCGTGTTCCCCGGGGGCGATATCGGTCGGCTGGCGGTCAACGGGACCATCAACGATCTGGCGGTGAGCGGGGCGCGCCCCCTGTTCCTCAGCGCCGCCTTCATCCTGGAGGAGGGCCTGCCCATCGAGACCCTGTGCCAAATCGTGGACTCCATGCGCCAAGCCGCCGCGGAGGCCGGCGTCCCCATCGTCACCGGCGACACCAAAGTGGTCAACCGGGGGAAGGCGGACAAGATCTTCATCACCACCACCGGCATCGGCATTGTGGAATACGAGGGGACGCTCTCCGCGGACCAGGCCCGGCCCGGGGACGTGGTGCTCCTGAACGGCCCCATCGCCGCCCACGGCATCGCGGTGATGCTGGCCCGGGAGCAGATCGAGTTCGAGCAGCCCATCCGGTCCGACACCGCGCCGCTTCACACCCTGGTGGCTGCCATGCTCCGCGCCAGCCCTCGCATCCGCTGCATGCGCGACGCCACCCGGGGCGGCCTGGCCAGCGCCCTCAACGAGATCGCCATGAGCTCCCGCGTGGGCATCCAGCTGGATGAGGCGCGCATCCCCATCCAGGATGAAGTGAAAGGCGCCTGCGAGCTGCTGGGCCTGGATCCTCTCCATGTGGCCAACGAGGGGAAGCTGGTGGCCATCGTCGCCCGGGAGGACGCGGAGCGGGTGCTGGAGGCCATGCGCGCCCACCCCCTGGGCCAGGAAGCCACCGTGATCGGAGAGGTCGTGGAGGACCCCCGCCACCTGGTCCTGCTACGAACCCGAGTGGGCGGCTTCCGGGTGGTCAGCATGCCCGCCGGCGAACCCCTCCCCCGAATCTGCTAAGCAGAGCCCCGCAAATTGTGAATAAAATCACAATTCGTCGCTGTGCTTTCTCACTGGCCGCGCCGAATAGGAGCGTTCATAATTGATTTAAGGAACGCCTGGACTTTCGCCCGGCCCTTGGTATCAGAGGGAGGAGAGCGCCATGGCAAACCCCGAGGCCCCGATCCCCGTTCCGAACTCGGTGTGGCGAATCGAGAAAGCCCGATTGCAGGACCTGATCGATGCACTCCGCCGGCAGGGCTACACCGTCATCGGCCCTTGCATCCGGGAAGGGGCCATCGTTTACGATGAGATCCACCAGATCTCGGATCTCCCCATTGGATGGACCGATGAGCAGGACGGCGGGCACTACCGTCTGAAGCGTCGGGAGGATGCTTCCTTCTTCGGCTACGCGGTCGGGCCCCACTCCTGGAAGCGCTTCCTGCATCCCCCGGTTCTCTCCCTGGGCCAAGCGCGCCGCAACGGCGCGGGATTCGAGTGGATCGTCCCCTCGGATCCTCCGCCTCGCTATGCGTTCCTGGGGGTCCGGGCTTGCGAGCTCCACGCCATCACGATCCTGGATCGGGTGTTCATGGGCGGGCCGTATGTGGACCCGACGTATCAGGCCCGTCGGGAGGGGATTTTCCTGATCGCCGTGCAGTGCGCCGTCGCCGGCGGCACATGCTTCTGCGCCTCCATGGGCACCGGGCCCAAGGCCCCACCGGGCGCGGACCTCATCCTCACCGAGCTGGCGGAGGCCTTCATCGTCGAGATCGGGACGGAGCGGGGCGCGGCGCTGATGGCCGGCATCCCCCGCGCGCCCGCTACGGAGGCCGACCGGGTCGCGGTGGAGGCGCAGCTCGCCGCCACCGCCCGCGCCATGGGCCGGCAGATGGACACCACCGACCTGCCTGCCCTGCTCTACCGCAACCTGGAACATCCCCGCTGGGAGGAGGTGGCCCAGCGCTGCCTCACCTGCGGGAACTGCACCATGGTCTGCCCCACCTGCTTCTGCTTCACCGTGGAGGACGTCAGCGACCTGACCGGCACCCGCGCCGAGCGGGTGCGCCGCTGGGATTCGTGCTTCACCACCGAGTTCACCTACACCGCCGGCCGCCCCATCCGCCAGAGCGCGAAGGCCCGTTACCGCCAGTGGCTAACCCACAAGCTGGCCTCCTGGTGGGAGCAGTTCGGGACCTCAGGATGCGTCGGCTGCGGGCGCTGCATCACCTGGTGCCCGGTGGGGATCGATCTGACCGAAGAGGTGGCCGCCATCCGCAGGACCGACGGCGCCACCCCCGAGGCGGAGAGGAGGTGATCCGATGTCCAAAGCAGCGATCCTGGAGGCCCTGCGCCAGCATCCCTTCACCCACGACATGGAGGAGGCCTGGAAAGAGGTCCTGGCGGAGATGGCGCGGCTGCAGACCTACCCGCCGGACGCGCTGCTGCTGCGGGAGGGACGCGCCGCCGATGCCTTCTTCCTCATCGTGGATGGCCTGGTGGCCATCGAGATGTTCGTGCCCGAGCGGGGAACCCTGCGTCTGCAAACCGTGAGCCCCGGGGAAGTCGTTGGCTGGTCGTGGGCGCTCCCGCCTTACCGCTGGGAGTTCGACGCCCGCGCCCTCGCCGAAACCACCGCCGTGGTCCTGGACGCTGCCGCCTTGCGAGCCCGGATGAGCCAGGACTGCGCCCTCGCTGCCTGGATCCTGAGCCGCCTGCTCGCCGTGGTCGCCGGCCGCCTGAAAGCGACCCGCTTGCAGCTGCTGGATCTCTACGCCCCGCCGGAGCGGAGGACGCCATGATCCCTTCTCCCATCTATACCTACCCATGGGCGCCGACGCTGGAGCGCTTCCTCCCTGCCCCCTATCCGGTCACCGGGATCCGCCGGGAGACTGGGGACACGGTGACGTTGCGCCTGCGCCCTCCGGAGGGCCGCCCGCCGGCCTTCCAGCCCGGCCAGTTCAACATGCTCTACCTGTTCGGCATCGGCGAGGTCCCGATCTCCATCAGCGGGGTCCATCCCCGCAGCGGGGACCTGGAGCACACGGTGCGGGCGGTCGGATCCGTCACGCGGGCCCTGGCTCGGCTCCGGAAGGGGGACGTGGTGGGCGTGCGGGGTCCCTTCGGGAGGGGCTGGCCCCTTGAGGAGGCCAAAGGCCATGATATCCTGATCCTCGCCGGGGGCATCGGGCTGGCGCCCCTGCGTCCCGCCCTCCAGCACATCCTGGCTCATCGCTCCGAATACGAGCAGGTGGTGCTCCTCTACGGAGCCCGCACGCCCGCCGACCTGCTGTATCCGGCGGAGCTGGAACGCTGGCGGGGGCGGCTGGATCTGCAAGTCTTGGTGACCGTGGACCGCGGGGATGAGGCCTGGCGGGGGCACATCGGGGTGGTCACCACGCTGCTCCCTCTGGCCGAGCGGCTGATGGACCTCCGGAGGGCGTTCATCCTGATGTGCGGCCCCGAGGTCATGATGCGTGTGGCGGCCCGCGAGCTGGAGGATCGCAAGGTGCCCCCGGAGCGCATCTTTCTATCTCTGGAGCGGAACATGAAATGTGCCGTGGGGTTCTGCGGCCACTGCCAGTTCGGCCCTGTCTTCATCTGCCGGGACGGCCCGGTGTTCCCCCTGGGCCGCGTCCGCCCGCTCCTGGAGGTGCGGGAGCTGTAAGGACTCGCGTTCGTTTCGATCCAAAACCGGGAAGGAGGACGCGATGGCGCGTCGTCGCAAGCCCAAGCTGGCAGTCTGGAAGTTCGCCTCCTGCGATGGCTGCCAGCTGACCCTCCTGGACTGCGAGGATGAGCTGCTCACCCTGGCGGATGAGCTGGAGATCGCATACTTCCTGGAAGCCTCCCGGGCGGTCGTGCGCGGGCCCTATGACCTCTCCCTGGTCGAGGGGAGCATCTCCACCCCGGAGCAGGTGGAACAGATCCGGGAGATCCGGCGCCAGAGCCGCTTCCTGGTGACCATCGGGGCCTGCGCCACCGCGGGTGGGATCCAGGCCCTGCGCAATTTCGCCGATGTGCGGGATTTTCTGGAGCAGGTCTACGCCCGACCGGAATACATCCGCACCCTGGAGAAATCCCTGCCCGCCTCCGCCTATGTGCCGGTGGATTTCGAGCTGCGGGGCTGCCCGATCGGGAAAGGCCCCCTGCTGGAGCTGATCAGCGCCTTCCTGAACGGGCGACGGCCCCAGATCCCGAACTACAGCGTGTGTGTCGAATGCAAGCGCCACGGGACGGTTTGCGTGATGGTCGCCCAGGGAACCCCCTGCCTGGGCCCGATCACCCAGGCCGGCTGCGGGGCCTTGTGCCCGGCGTATCGCCGCGGCTGCTACGGATGCTTCGGCCCGATGGAGACCCCCAACCCCCACAGCCTGGGGAACTGGTTGCTCGCGCGCGGGATGGCCGCGCCGGACCTGGTGCGGCTGCTCCGCACCTTCAACGCCTATGCCCCCGCCTTCAAGGAGGCAGGAGAGCGCTATGCCGGGATCGCGGAAGCTGACCGTTCGGGTTGAGGCCCTGGCGCGGGTGGAAGGGGAAGGCGCCCTGCACCTGCGGGTTCACAACGGACAGGTGCGTGAGCTCCGCCTGGAGATCTATGAGCCCCCGCGGTTCTTCGAGGCCTTCCTGCGAGGCCGCCGCTTGGAGGAGGCGCCGGACATCACGGCGCGGATCTGCGGGATCTGCCCGGTGGCCTACCAGATGAGCGCGTGCAACGCCCTGGAAAGCCTCCTCGGTCTATCCGTGCGAGGCCCCCTTCGGGACCTGCGGCTGTTGCTTTACTACGGGGAATGGATCGAAAGCCATGCCCTCCACATGTTTCTGCTGCACCTGCCGGACTTCCTGGGTTATGAGAGCGCCCTCCACATGGCCCGGGATCACCCGGAGTGGGTGCAGAAGGGGCTTCAGATCAAGAAGGCGGGGAATGCCCTGCTGGCCCGCATCGGCGGCCGCGAGGTTCACCCCATCAACGTCCGCGTCGGGGGCTTCTATTCCGTCCCCTCGCGCCGCGCCCTCCTGGAACACCAGGAGGATCTTGCCCGCGCTCGCGATCTCATGATTGAAGCCCTCCGCTGGATGGCCGGCCTGGAGTTTCCGGAGTTCGAGGAGGATTACGAGTTCGTGGCCCTTTCTCATCCCGAGGAATACGCCATCCTGGAGGGTCAGGTTCGTTTCAGCCATGGGCGGCTGGCCCCGGTCTCCGCCTTTGAGGAGATCATCGAGGAGATCCACATGCCCTACAGCAACGCCCTGCACGCGGTGATCCGGGGGCGCGGCAGCTATATGGTCGGCCCCCTGGCCCGGTTCAACCTGAACTTCTCCCAGCTCTCCCCCCTGGCCCAAGAGGTGGCGGCATCCATCGGCCTGATGCCGCCGGTGCGCAACCCCTTCCGCAGCCTCCTCGTCCGCGGCATCGAGGTGATTCACGCCTGCGAGGAGGCCATGCGCCTCATCGACCGCTATGAGCCGCCGGATCGCCCCTTCGAGCCCTTCGAGGTCCAGGCGGGGACCGGCTTTGGGGCCAGCGAGGCCCCGCGCGGGCTCCTGTATCACCGCTATCGGATCAACGCGGAAGGCCTCATCGAGGAAGCGCGGATCATCCCGCCCACCTCCCAGAACCAGCGCCGCATCGAGGACGATCTGCGCAAACTGGTGCCGCAGCTGCTCTCCCTGCCCCGGGATGCCCTCACGTGGCGCTGCGAGCAGGCCATCCGGAACTACGATCCCTGCATCTCCTGCGCCACGCACTTCTTGCGGTTGGAGCTTGTGGAGGAATGAGCACGGGTCCCCGCTGGGCGCTCATCGGCCTCGGAAATCCGATGCGAAGGGATGATGGAGCAGGCCCGTGGGTGGCCGCGCAGCTTCGAGGAAGGGGCTGGCCGGATCTCCGGATCATCCGGATGGAGCTCCCGGATCCGATGATGCTGGCCGAGGCATGGGAGGAGGCGGAGATCGCCTGGATCGTGGACGCGGTGGAGGCCGATGCGCCGCCCGGAACACTCCTTCGGATCCGAGGCGATCGTCTCCGGACGGATCTCCGTCCGCGCGGGCTCTCCACCCACGGGTTGGATCTGCTGGAAGCGATCGCCCTGGCCCGGACGCTGGGGCCATCCCCCCGACGGGTGATCCTCTATGGGATCATCGGGGCGGACTTCGGGTTCGGAGAGGGGCTGTCCCCCGCCGTGGAGGCCGGCGCCCGCCGCCTCCTCCGCCGGCTGGAGCGCCTGATCACCCGGCTGAATAAAATATCCAGCGAGTCCCACTCCGGATGAGATCATCTCCCACAAATGGTGCCTTGCAGCGCCGAGGGCCGCTTTCAGGGGATTGCGGATTGGGTTACTTTGTCCATCATTTTCTCCACCCGGATTTACCCGCTGCCCCGCGCGCCGGCGACGCATCCGGCGCATCGGCCCGTCCTCCCTCTGAGAGGACCCGAACGTTTGGGCGATCTAAACAGTCCGCGAATCCCCTTATCCCCGCAAAACCCGGGGGGATTCGCGGAAATTGATGAAAACCAACCGAAAGGGACACCCATATATCCGGTCCCGAGTCCCCCGATCCGCCAGATATGGGGGTTCCCCAGAGGGGCATCGGGGCGGGTTTCCGCGAATCGCCCGGAAAGCCGATTTCCGGGGGGGATTCGCGGCCTCGACGATGGCTTGGGAAACATCCTTGACAAACCGACGAGAAAGTGGTAAAAATAGAGCCAGAAGCCGGAAGGGGATAAGCGGACCGGAGGATCCGGCTCATAAAGGGGAACCCTCAACGGAAAGAGGCTTCGGGGCCCTTGCAGTGCCGAGACCCGTTTTCAGGGGATTGCGACGCGGGATCCCCGGGGGCGCCGAAGCGATGCCGGCCCGCAAACTTGCAGTGCCGAGACCCGTTTTCAGGGGATTGCGACGCTGACTTTGGCCACAGGTCGATTTGTCTCCATTCGGATATTCTTGCAGTGCCGAGACCCGTTTTCAGGGGATTGCGACTTGGTGGTGGGGCTGATGTCCAGCTCCCGCAGCGAACTTCTTGCAGTGCCGAGACCCGTTTTCAGGGGATTGCGACGGGGTCCGGTTGCGGATCATGGATTCCTCCCCTCCTTCAGGATCTCCTTGCAGTGCCGAGACCCGTTTTCAGGGGATTGCGACCCATTTTATGGAGGAGTTCGATCGCGCGCTCTCCGGCAATCTTGCAGTGCCGAGACCCGTTTTCAGGGGATTGCGACCTACGCCTGTTCGAATCTGCGCTTTATGAATTGAGCCGAGTGGTCTTGCAGTGCCGAGACCCGTTTTCAGGGGATTGCGACGGCGCTCCTTCCGAACCGCTTCGGCGGCGAGATAATCTCCCTTGCAGTGCCGAGACCCGTTTTCAGGGGATTGCGACACAGTCATTTGATTTGCCCGATTCCTCTTTGAGCAGAGACCTCTTGCAGTGCCGAGACCCGTTTTCAGGGGATTGCGACGCGGCCCAGCGAATGATATCGGCTGGGATGTTTCCTTCTTGCAGTGCCGAGACCCGTTTTCAGGGGATTGCAACGTCGGGGCGATCTGTCGGGTCGCCCTCACCCGTTTTCAGAGGATTGCGAAGTGGACCTCTTCTCCCGGGCGTTGAATCTCATTGGGGGTCATCCTTGCAGTGCCGAGACCCGTTTTCAGGGGATCGCAACTCCCTCCTTTCACCCCGATCGGCTGGAACGCATCGCTCGGATGGAAGCGGGGCACTTCTGGTTTGTCGGGCGCCGGGCTATCCTCCAGCACTGGCTGAGACGGATCGCCCTCCCGGCGGAGGGGCTGGTTCTGGATGCAGGCTGTGGAACCGGGTGGACGGTCCGCTGGCTGGCCGATCAGGGTTTCCGCGTGATGGGCGTGGATGTGCTGTCGGATGGCCTAAGAGATTTAAAGGCCCGGGCGCCTTCCCTGGCTCTGGTCCAGGGCGACGCCAGGCGGCTTCCTCTTCGCGCGGGCGGCGTATTCGCAGTCCTGCTGCTGGACGTTCTGGAGCACCTGGAGGATCACGAGGCGCTGCAGGAGGCGCAGCGCGTGCTGAAGCCCGGGGGATGGGTGCTCCTCTCCGTCCCCGCCTTCCCGTGGCTCTGGAGCGCCCGGGATCGGGAGGCCGGGCATCGCCGGCGTTACACCCCAATGATGCTTCGAAGCCGCTTGAAGGAAGCAGGATTTCGCATTATAGACATGCGGTTTTACATGTTCCTGCTCTTCCCCCTGATCCTGGCAAGCCGATGGGCCGGGCGCCACCACCCGGGATTCCAGGGCTTCGAGGAGCGTCCTTCCCGATGGTTGAACCGCCTGCTGCTCCAGGTGGTGCGCCTGGAAGTCGCCATGGGGCGCTGGATACGATGGCCCTGGGGTTCAACCCTGCTCGCGCTGGCGCGCAAGGATCCCCTTTGCCAGAGTCGGAACCCCGGGTTGGATGGGGCATCGCCTCAGGCGGGCGAAGATGCAGGCGCCCCTGAACCTCCCTCATCAAAGGCCGGCGCACCATGAATGAAATCACAAGTCCCCTGAGGAGTTTCGATCTTTTCCTGTTCTCCACCGACCCGGATCTGATCCGCCCAGCGATAGCAGGCGGAGCGGCCGGCGTGGTGGTGGATTGGGAGCATATCGGCAAGGCGGAACGCCAGGCGGGCTTCGACACCCAGATCAACCACGACACCCCGGAGGACCTGCGACGGGTTCGCGCCTGCACGACTGCCCGCGTCCTGTGCCGGATCAACGCCTTCGGCCCTTGGACCCAAAAGGAGATCGAGGCCGCCGTGCAGGCCGGCGCTGACGAGATCCTGCTCCCCATGGTCCGCTCCGTAGAGGAGGTAGAGCGGGCCCTGGAATGGATCAGGGGACGATGTGGGCTCGGGATCCTGATCGAAACGCGAAAGGCGGTGGCTATTTGCGAGCGCCTGGCCTGTCTTCCCCTCACCCGGGCTTACCTGGGGCTGCACGATCTGGCTATCGAGCGAAGAACCCCCAACCCGTTCCGGGCGATCTCGGATGGGCTTGTGGAGCGGGTCCGGTCCGCCTTCTCCATCCCCTTCGGCTTCGCGGGGCTCACCCTTCCGGATCGCGGCTTTCCCATCCCCTGTCGTCTGCTGATCGCGGAGATGGCCCGACTGGGCTGTTCGTTCTCGTTCCTACGGCGTTCCTTCTTGCGCGATATCGTGGGCCGGGATCCCCGGATGGAGATCCCACGGATCCTGGAGGCGCTGCGGGAGGCTTTCCGGCAACCGCCTCCGACACGGGAGGCTATGCATCAGGAGCTCCTGCGCGTCATCGAGGAAGCGGACGCTTTGTTTTCAAACCGCAATCGGATGGTGCGTTTATGGCCGATCTCCAGGGCGCGCCTATCCTGATCACCGGCGGGGCTGGCTTCATCGGCGCCCACCTGACGCGCCGCCTGCTGGAGGCCGGGGCGCGGGTCCACCTCATCGTCCGACCGAGCACCGATCTCAGGCGCCTGGCCGGGATGATGGATCAGGTTTCGATCCACCGCGGGGACCTCTTGGATGCGGGAGAGGTGCGGGAGGTGGTAGCGAACGTGCGCCCCCGCTGGATTTTCCATCTCGCCTTCCGACGCGGGCATCCGCACACGCCAGAGGAACGCCTGGGGTTCCTGCGGTCCAGTCTCATGGGCACCGCGCACCTGCTGGAGGCGGCGCGGGATAGCGGAATCACCCGTTTGATCCACATCGGAAGCTCCCTGGAATACGGCCCGTATCCGCGGGCGATCCGTGAGCGGGACCCTTTGCGCCCGACAACCGACCGGGGAGTTGCGAAGGCCGCGGCCAGCCTGCTGGTGGCTTTTTACGCCCGGGCCTTTGGACTGCCCGCGGTTATCCTTCGCCCATTTTCCGTCTATGGGCCCGGCCAGCCTCCGGAGCAGCTCATCCCCACGCTGCTCCGCGCCGCCCTCACCGGGGAGGAGGTCCGCCTGACCGTGCCCGGTTATCGGCATGATTTCGTCTTCGTCGAGGACGTGGTGGAGGCATGCCTGCGCGCCGTCGCGCGATCGGTCCGGCCGGGGGAAGCCTTCAACATCGGCACCGGCATCCAGTGGACCAATGAGGAGGTGGCCGCATGGGTGGAATCCATCACCGGCCGACCCCTTCGCCTGCGGATCGGCGCCCATCCTCCTAGCCCGCCGGACACCTCCTGTTGGGTTGCGGATATCCGGAAGGCCCAACGCCGACTGCAATGGTCACCCCGGTGGGATCTGCCCGCCGGCTTGCGAAGGACCCTGGAATGGATGCAACGCCATGGAGATCCGGCCTGAGATCAGCGTGGTCATTCCGATCTTCCGGAACCGGGAAACCCTCTATCCCCTGTATGCACGCCTGCAATCCGTCCTGGACGGGGCGGGCTGGTCCTGGGAACTGATCGCCGTCCACGACGCCTGCCCCGAGGGCTCCCTAAAGGTGCTGCGGGAGCTCGCCGCGAACGACGAACGGGTTCGGATCCTGGATCTCCCTCGAAACGTCGGCCAGCATCGCGCCATCTGGATTGGCTTGCATGAAGTGCGAGGTCGGTATGTGGTGGTAATGGACGCGGACCTTCAAGATCCACCCGAGGCGATCCCGCTCCTTCGTCGGACGCTGGAGGACAGCGGGGGCCGCTGTTCGGTTGTCTTCGCTGGACGGCGCGGGCGCTATGAAGGGATCACCCGGTTGCTCACCTCCTGGCTGTTCAAGAGGGTGCTTTATCTGGTGTGCGGGGTGCCCGTGGACGCGGGGGCCTTCTGCCTCATGGAGCGCCGGGTGGTAGAGACCTTGAGGCGCTGGGATCCGCCGGAACCGCACCTGCCCACGCTCATCGCCTGTGCCGGATTCCCCGCCTGTGTCATCCCGGTTCTCCGCTCCCCACGCCCCAGTGGGCGCTCCGCATATACGGCCCGGATGCGCTGGCGCCTGGGCTGGCGGATCCTGCGCTCCGCGTGGGCGCTGAAACGGAACCCCGCGCGATTCCTTCGCCATGCCTCCCCGCCTCCGTTCGGACCCGGAGAGGGAATCCCTGGGGGCTGCAACCATCCCGACGGGCCATGAGGATGATCAATCCGATCGAAGCGCACAACCGGCTCCAGCAGGAATATTTCGGACGTCGCATCAAACCGACGATGCGGCCGGAGCGGACTCCTTACGTACTCCGACAAGTAGAGGAGGTCATCCGCTTCGGCGATCTCCGGCCGGGGGAAGTGATCCTGGACGTGGGGTGCGGGATGGGACGCCACGCATTCCTCCTGGCCGAGCGGGGCTTCCGAGTAGAGGGTCTGGAGCTTTCCCCGTTCCTGATCGAGCGAATGCGAGAATTCGACGGCGGACGCTATAACATTCCAGTTTACTGTGCGGACATCCACTGTTGTCCGCCCGAGCTACATGGACGTTACGATGCTCTGGTCGGCTTTTTCGTCCTGCATCATCTTGCTGACTTACCGCAAGCCTTCCGCTCCATGGCCCGGCTCCTAAGGCCAGGAGGCCGCGTGGTCTTCCTTGAGCCCAATCCCCTCAACCCGCTCTATTACATCCAGATCCTCATCACCCCCGGGATGTCTTGGTCTGCGGAACGGGGGATTTTAAACATGCGCCCTCACCAGATCTCCCGGGCGATGGAGCAGGCGGGCCTGCGGTTGACCGCAACGGCGCGCTACGGCTTTTTCCCTCCCTTCTTGTCCAACCATCCATGGGGAGGCCTTCTGGAGCGGATCCTGGAGAAAGCGCTGCTGTGGCGTCCCTTCCTGCCCTTCCAGCTGTTCCGAGGGGAACCGCGATGAGAAAGGTGCTTCTGACAGCCTTGCTCTTCCTCGTCAGCCTATACCTGAGCCTCGCCGCCGGCATCAACAGGGGGGATGAGGCATGGTTTCTACAGGTCATGCGGCGGGTTCATCAGGGAGACGTGCTGTATCGAGACGTTTTCTACGGAGCCGGTCCCCTGGCGGTGTTCCTCACCATGCCCTTGATCTATCTGATCGGAGTGGAGATCCTGGCAGTGAAGATCGTCGTGGCTGCCAGCTACACCGTTTCCATGCTGCTCGGGATGCACATCCTGGAGCGGATAGGCGCAGACCCAAAGTCCCGCCTGATTTTCCTCGGAGTGAACTTGTTGTTCGCACCTCCTGCCCCTCACGCCCCTTATCAATCCCTGGCCAACACTTTCCTGATGGCTGCTTCCGATTCGACCATGGCGGCTTTGAACACTGTGGACCCCAGGGCCAGACTGCTTTTTCTCGCCGGAGCGGGGAGCGCTGCGGGGCTTAGCTTCGCCGCCAAGCAGAACATAGGCGTTTACGTGCTTCTGGCTATCCTCGGAGCCCTCCTCATCAAGCGACCGGGGGCACATCGCGACCTTTGCCGGTGGGCGATCGAGATCCGCACGGCCATCCTCGCCTTTTCGCTGGCTGTCGCCCTAACGTTCCTGCCGATCTGGCTCGGCGGAGGCGGATCGAAGTTCTTGGACTACGGGCTGATCAACAAGCAGGCCTACTTGCGGCTTGCCGGGATCCCTTACACCGACGGACTCCAGGGAGCTCTGCGTAGCCTTCAGGCCCTTTCCCCTCGGGCGACCATAGAGCAGGGGCTCCGGACCCTACGCTTTATGGCGTTCCTGCTGCCCTTCATTGCAGGAGTTTTCTGGATCGCCGGTCTTTCCCGGATTCCAGCAACCAAGCGACCTCATTGGGCCGCCATCGGCCTGTTTGCGGGAGCAGCCTTTCTGGGCGTCTTCCCACGGGCTGATTACGCCCACCTGATCTATGCGATCCCCACCTTATGGATTGTGATCCTGGGCGCGTGGAGCGCTATCAAAATCCGATCGTGGAAGATCACGATCGAACGCGGGGCGGGAGCGTTCATCGCCTTGGCTCTGCTGCTTGCCCTGAGCGCCCCCTCGATACGAGTCCTCCAAGGGCGTCTTACCATCTCCACGCTTCCGCACTTTTATGGTCCTCTTATAGATCCCGCTCTCCAGACCCGAATTCAGGAGGAGGCCGAACAACTGCAAGCACGAGCTCCGGATAATTCCTTGTTCCTCCTTTTCCCTACCGCTGGATTCTATTACCTGGTAGCCGGCTTGCACAACCCGACCCCCTTCGATTTCCCCACCGCTACCTCCTTTGGGCGGAACGGCCAGAAGGAAGTCATTCAGGCGATCCGTGAAGGAAGGATTCATCGGATATGCTACTGGCGCTGGGACTGGAACCTGCGCCCTGTGGAGATCGAGACCTTTGTCGAGCAGGAAATGGAATACGTGGAGGACCTCGGCATCTGCAAACTCTACCGCGCCGGCCCATGAGCGGCCGCCCATCGCTTGCGCCCGCATCCCGAACAGGCTTATAGTTCCCACCGGAGCATCCATCCCGCTCGTTTACCTACCCTGGTCGGAGGAGGTCTCCGATGGAAGCGCGCCCGCGCCTGCTGGATCGAATCCACTGGCTGGGCCATGACGCCTTCCGCATCGACGGGCCGCCGGTGATCTACCTGGACCCCTGGCAGATCCCCGCCGGGGCACCCAAGGCCGATCTCATCCTGATCAGCCACGAGCACTTCGATCATTGCTCCCCGGAGGACATCAACCGGCTCCGCCAGCCGGACACCGTGATCATCGGCAGCCCGGCGGCGGCCGCCAAGATCAAAGGCGCCCGGGCCATGCGCCCCGGCGAGCGTCTCTCCGTGAAGGGCGTGGAGATCGAAGCGGTGCCGGCCTACAACATCAATAAGCGCTTCCACCCCCGGGAGGCCGGCGGGCTGGGCTTCGTCCTCACCATCGAAGGGGAGCGCCTCTACTTCGCCGGGGACACGGACTTCATCCCCGAGATGAAGGAGATCCGCTGCGATATCGCCTTGCTCCCCGTCAGCGGGACTTACGTGATGACGGCGGAGGAGGCCGCCCAGGCCGCCGCGGCCATCCAGCCGAAGGTCGCCATCCCGATGCACTACGGGGCCGGGGTGGCGGGCACCGAGGCCGACGCCGAGCGCTTCCGCTCCCTCTACAAGGGCGCCGTGGTCATCCTGAAGCCGGAGCGCTGAACCGAAGGGGAGCCGTGATGGACCGGGAGGAGCAGGCCCGGCGTTACGCCCGGCTGCGCCGTCGCCTGTGGGCGGCGGAGGTCGCCCTGTTCGCCGCCTACGCCATGGCCTGGCTGGGAAGCGGCCTGGCCCTTGGCCTCGGCGAGGCCCTGGCCCGCCGCCTCCCATTCCCGCTGGACGCGATGGGGATGGCCTTCCTGTTCGGAGGGGGATGGGCCTTGCTCTCCTTCCCCCTCGATTTCTACGGCGGATTCCTCCTCCCCCACCGTTTCGGCCTCTCCACCCAGACGCGCGCCGCGTGGCTCCTCGATTACCTCAAGGCCGGAGGGATCAGCGCCGCCATCGGCCTGCCTCTGATCGGCGGGCTCTACCTCGCCTTCCGACGCTGGCCCCACACCTGGTGGCTTCCCGTGGGAGCCGCCTGGATCGGCTTCACCGTTGTGCTGGCCCAGCTCGCCCCTGTGCTCCTCGCCCCCCTGTTCTACCGGTTCCAGCCCCTTCAGGATCCGGAGCTTCTCGGGCGGCTGGCCCGTCTGGCCCAGCGAGCCGGCATCCGGGTGCGGGGCGCCTACGTGATCGACATGAGCCGGCGGACCCGGGCGGCCAACGCCGGGCTGATGGGGCTGGGGCCCACCCGACGGATCGTGATCGGGGACACGCTGCTTTCGCACTACACGCCGGACGAGATCGAGGCGATCCTGGCTCATGAACTGGCCCATCACCTGCATCGGGATATCCCCATGGGCCTGGCCCTGGAGAGCCTGATCGGCCTGGCCGGGTTCTTCATCGGAGCGCAAGGGCTGCCCCTGGGGGTCCGGGCTCTGGGCCTCCCCGGCCTGGATCACCCATCCAGCCTGCCCGCGCTGGCCATCGGCGCCCTTCTGTTCCGGTTGATCTGGATGATCCCGGTGAACGCGTGGTCGCGCTGGCGGGAATGGGAAGCGGATCGAGAGGCCATCCGCCTGTGCGGACGACCGATGGCGCTGGCAACGGCCTTGCGGAAGCTGGGCGAGCAGAACCTGGCGGAGCTGGATCCAGAGCCCTGGGTGGAATGGATCTTCTACACCCACCCAGCGCTGGGGAAACGGATCCGCGCAGCGGAAGCCCTCGCGGCATCCCACCATCCGGTTCAGGGTGTGTTAAACTAATGAAGGAAGCACATGAGAGAGGAAATCTCCATGCAAGCGCTCTCTCGAGAAGAACAGGAAACGCTGCGCGCCATCCTCCGCAGGGTGTTTGAAGAAGCCGCTGTGGACACCCTCCTCCAGGCCCTGGATCACCTGGCGGCCCGCGGGGACCAGGGGATCGCGGCTTTGCGCCAGTGGCTGGAGGGAAGTCTAGCCGGGCTCCAGTCGGATGTCAGCCGGCTGGCCAAGGGCCATGGATCCGTGGAGGAAGCCCTCGCCCGCCTCCTCGAGGCCCATGCTCGCCTTGAGGAAAGCCATCGCCGCCTGGAAGAGGCCCTCGCTCGCCTGGCCGAAGCCCAGGCCCGCACCGAAGAACGCGTGGCCCGCTTGGAGGAGGGCCAGCGCCGCCTGGAGGAAGCCCTCGCCCGCCTGGCCGAAGCCCAGGCCCGCACCGAAGAACGCGTGGCCCGCCTAGAAGAGGCCCTCGCTCGCCTGGCCGAAGCCCAGGCCCGCACCGAAGAACGCGTGGCCCGC